>JBEKKN010000030.1:0-32228 GCA_050010675.1 Verrucomicrobiota bacterium
TGTCAAACGCCCCTGCCAGCTGCATCTGGAAGAGCCGGCAATAATTCAATTGTTCCAGATAATACCAGCCGCGCGGAGCCAGCCGGCCAAACAGATTGGCCAGGGCTGAACGGCCGTGGCTGGGGTCGTCCGTCAGATCATTCAGGTGATATTTTCCCCGGGCCAGCAGTTCGGCGGTCAGAATTCCCGCCGCGCGTTCGCCGTTGAGCGACCGTTCCATCGGGGCAAAGAAATCACATTCCTGGAATCGTGCCTGCAATTCCTGAAGCTGGGCGTCGGACCAGGCGTGCTCGGCCAGTCCCTCCCAGACCGGCTGCAATGTGATTTGCACGCACGCAATGCGGACGAGATACGAAATCAGAAAAGGCTCGGTGTTCGCCGAATCGGTCAGATACAGCATCAACTTTACATCCGCGAACGCATCGTCGGTGCGGCCGGCGGCCAGTTCGGCGCAGGCCCGCAGTTGCAAACGCTGGACCACCCTTTTGACATTGCCGAGGTGCGGGAGCAGGATTCCCCACGGGTTGTCCAGATCATATACCACCGGGAAGCGCGAATAAGGCCGGTCGCTGGCGGCGCGAAGTGCCGCGAGACTGGTTTCGCTGGTCGTTAATCCGGCCAAAACCGCCGGCGCCGCCGCCGCCCGCGATGCCGGATCGAGTTTTCCAGACATAATCTGCTGACTCGAATTCGTCTGGCCGGATCGAATCGCGTCAAAGGCCATTTCCCACGCAACGAGATCCATGAAGTAACGCTCGCCGCCCTGGACGCCGGCAGGAGCGGCCGGATTGGACTCCGAGCCAATCATGGTGCTGGCCAGCGAATAATTGTCCGCCCACCTTTTGGCGAAATTGGTCCTCTGTGTGAACCACGATTCAATGACCGGAATGGCGGCAAAGTTTTGGCCGTCAGGAACGGGTTGGGGAGTGAATGCAGCCAGATCCAGCTGCGCACCTTGAGCTTCCAGTTGCCGGCGATAACCATTCCATTCATGCCAGCCCCGCCAGTCTTCCTCGGCATAGAACATCGCGGTAATGGTGACCAGCCAGGCCAACCCAATCAACAGACATCGAGCAACGCGAATTCGTGGTCGCACCACAGCCTGGTTCTTTTCCTTCGGGTTCATAAAATCATGCTGTCAAAGTTTCGGGAAACCGTTCGCTTCGCGGTTGGAGCGGAAATAACTTTGAGGGCCAGGCCTCGCGCGATTCGGACGACTGAATCATCTCCAGAAGCTCGCGGCGGTTTTCGCGCAGCGAAGCCAGAATAATCTGCGCGGACGGAATTTTTCCCACGGGCACGGCCGACGCCAGGCTCACTGAATGGCCGACGTTCAAATTCAAAAGGACAATCATCAGCCACACGGCGCTCATCCCGGCCAGATGCCAGCGCAGCGAAAACCAGAATTCGCGCCAGTGGGAATCAGGGCCGCTGATCGCCGGTGGATTTGCAGCGCGACGGTCATCGACCGACGCCACCACTGTTTCCCGAATCGCGTCGAGTTTCGGTTCGGCAGCCTGATGCCGTTGGAACAGGATTTCACGCGGCGCTTTCATTTCTTCTCCTCCAATAATCTTCGCAGCGCCTTTTTGGCGTAGTGTAACCGCGATTTCACCGTACCGGGATTGGTGCCGGTGATTCCGGCGATTTCTTCAAGTGAAAAGTCGTCAACAAAACGCAACAGCAGCACCGCGCGTTGCAGCAACGGCAATTGATTCAGCAGATTCATAAATTCGGCTTCGTGTTCACGCTGGATAAGCAGGTCGTCCGGACCCCCGTCAAATTCATCCGGCGCCCCGGCGATTTCCTCGTGCAGCTGTTCCTCGCGATTTTGTTTCCGCCAGCGTTGGATGCATTTCTGGTGCGCGATCCCAAACAGCCAGCTCCCGAATTTTCCGCCTTCGCGCAGGCTGCCGATATATTTGACGGCGGCGATAAATGTCTCCTGTACCAAGTCAAGACTCGCCTGTTCGTCATGCACCAGTTCAAAGAAATAGACATACAAGGGCAATTGGTAGCGCCGAAAGAGCGTGTCCCAAGCCGCCGGTTCTCCGGCCCTGGCCTGCAACACGGGCAGTTGTTCGCGTTCAGCCACCACCAGCATTTACACAGAGAGGAATGCGGAACGCGAGAAAAGGTTCAATGGGTCCCCGCAAGCCGGTTAACGAGGTCGCCGGGCTGATTTTCAGCATAAAATCGTCCGGAATTGGCCTGTTTTTTGCTATTTAGGTTGCAAGATTGCCCGGAAATGTTGACAAATATGACCATGTCTCAAGTCGGTGAACAACTTCATGCCGCCCGTGAAGCCTTGAAGCTCACGGTGCAGCAGATTGCGGATTCCACCAAAATCCGCACCGACCACATCCGCGCCTTGGAGGAAGGTCATTACGAAATGTTTTCGGCGCCGGTATACATCCGTGGCTTCGTCCGCATTTACGCCTCCCAACTTAAACTCAACACGGCGCAAATCATGTCCGTGCTCGATGCCGAGCTCAAGCAGACGGAAAAATTCAAGGAACCGCCGCCGCTGATGGAAGAATCCAACACGCTGGTCGACCATGCGATGTTCTGGCTTTCCAAACTCAACTGGCGGGTCGGGGTGATTGGCGGCGCCGCGCTGGCTTTGTTGCTGGTCCTCGTGTTCGCCGGTTCCGCCTGGCGGCATCATTCCCGCAGTAATCCACTGGCCGGTTTAAAACCCGCGGTTTATCAAGCCGCCGATGCCGGTGAGACCCTGCCGCTGACTACGCGTCGCTGAGAGGCGCAAGGCCGGCTGAAGCCGCGCCCTCCCTGTCCGGCCCGCATTTCCATCTGCATACCTCCTTCTTCATTCTGCATCGGGGTCACACGTCGTTCATGTAGAGCGTCCGGTTGCGCCACAAATAGAGAACGCCGGAAGTCATGGTCAGCACGACCGTCACCCACAACGCGACTTCCGCAAAGCCCGGCACCCAGCCCTGCAGCAGATGCTGCAACCCGGGCGGCCATTCCTTGCAGGCGTCCACGATAAGCAGTGCAATGATGGCCGCGATTTGTGAAACGGTTTTGTGTTTGCCGTAACGTTCCGCCGCCAGCACCACATGCTTCGAGGCCGCCAGCAGCCGCAACCCGGTGATGGCCAGTTCGCGCGCGACAATGATGATGACCATCCACGCCTCGACCGTCACCGGCGGTTGGGCGGTTTGATGCGTGCTTTCCACGAAGGCGATGAACGCCGAGCAGGTCATGACTTTGTCCGCCAGCGGGTCCATCAGGACGCCGAAGTTGGTGATCAGTCCGCGCTGCCGCGCAATCCGTCCGTCGAGAAAATCCGAGACGCCCGCCAGACAGAAGAAAAACAGGGCCAGGGTATAATGAAAGGGGACCGGCACGAACAAAGCCCAAAGAAAAACCACCGTCAGGGCAAACCGTCCGACCGTCAGCTTGTTTGGCAGATTCATTTAAATTTAATCGTCCTCGTGCTCGTCCTCGAAAAAATTCGATCACGAGCGAGAGGACGACGACGAGGACGAAAAAATTACGCCCCAAACTTGTCGAACATCCTTGCGTTGGCCTGCATGAGCCGGATCAAATATTTCGCCTCAAACACGCTGAGCGAGCCGAGGTTCGCCCCGGTTTCCGTGAAACGCTCGAGCTTGTCCGAGCCGCTGAATGCCGAGTGCAACAGCACCGGTTGCGGGTGCCAGGAATGGCCCTTGAGGGCCACCGGCGTCGAGTGATCACCGGTGATGGCGAGGACGTCCGGCCTTTTCTTCAGCAAAATCGGCAGCGCGGCGTCAAAATCTTCAATGGCCTTTTTCTTCGCGTTGAAATTGCCATCCTCACCCGCCTTGTCCGTGTACTTGTAATGAATGAAGAAAAAATCAAAGTGGTCGTATTCCTTCAGATAACGCTCGAATTGTTCCGTGATGGTCGCCGGCCCTTCGATTTTTTTCATGCCGACGAGTTGCGCCAGGCCCTTGTACATCGGATAGACCGCCAGCGCGGCGGCCTTCAATTTGTAACGCTCCTCGAACAGCGGGATATGCGGCTGATGCGCGATGCCGCGCATCAGAAAACCGTTGGCCGGCTTTTCGTTGGCCAGGACCGGCAACGCCGCCTTGTAAAAATCGGCGATCAGCGCGGCCATCTTCTTCTGGCCGGCGTTGTTCTGGTCACGCGGATGAACCGTCGGAATGGGAAAACCTTCCCGATTTGGATCAGCATCCGTGAGCGGGCCCTCCAGGCCGCTGTCGCGAAAGATGACGACGAAACGATGTTCCTTGCCGGCCTTGATGACGACCTCCGTATCGCCGATTTTTTTGACTTTGGCGGCGAGCAGCGCGCACAGCTTCTCACACGTCTCCGTGGGAATGCGGCCGGCGCGGCGGTCAGTCACGATGCCCTTTTTATCGAGGGTGCAGAAATTGGCGCGCGCGGCCACGTCGCCGTGCTTCAATTCCAACCCCAGCCCCAGCGCTTCAATCACACCGCGGCCGACTTGAAATTCCAACGGATCATAGCCGAACAGCCCGAGATGTCCCGGTCCGCTGCCGGGGGTGATGCCGGGTGCCGCGGGAATCATGCGGCCCTGCGCGGAATCCTTGCACAGCTTGTCGAGGTTCGGCGTCGCGGCGGCTTCCAGCGGCGTCAAATAAAGCTGCTCTTTCGTGGCCAGGTCGCCCAGGCCGTCGAGCACCACCAGCACCAGCTTGGCCTTGGTTTTGAGTGTCAGTTCGGAATAAAGCGCGTCCAGATTCATGCGCCTAATTTGCGGTGAAGCGCGCCCCAACGCAATGCGATTCCATTTTGCGCCGGGCGAAATCGATGACATTATTTTGCCGCGCATGAATCCATTGATGTTGCACGAATTTCACCACCGCCTCGGCGCGCGGTTCACCGGGCTGAACGACCGGGAAATCGTGAACGATTACGGCGACTGGCTGGCCGAGCACACCGCGCTGCGCCAAAGCGCCGGCGTGATGGATTTAAGCAGTCGCAGCCGGATTTGCCTGACAGGCGCCGACCGCGTCCGCTTTCTACATGGACAGGTGACGAACGACGTGAAAAAACTGCGAGTCGGCGAAGGTTGCTACGCCGCCATCACGACCAACAAAGGCAAAATGGAAAGTGACCTGAACATTTTCTGCCTCGGGGACGAACTGCTTGTGGATTTTGAGCCGGGATTGACGGAAAAAGTTTCACAACGACTGGAAAAATTCATCGTTGCCGACAACGTGCAAATCGTGGACGTGGCGCCGCATTACGGCTTGTTGAGCGTGCAAGGACCAAGGGCGGCAGAGGTTGTTCGTACGATTGGATTGTTCGTTGAAGTTCCGGTAAAGCCACACCATTCCGTGAAAATTTCCGATGCCACGCTCGGGGAAATTTATTTGATGAACCAGCCGCGGTTGGCCGGGAGCGCCGGCATCCTGCCGGCGGGTTCAGGGGATGAAAGCGTTGCAACTCGCCAGCAGGATGCCGGCGCTCCCGGTGTTGGCGGCTTCGATCTTCTTGTCCCCAATTCCTCGCTGGCCGCGGTCGCAGACAAACTCATTGCCGCGGCAAAACAGATCGGCGGACGCGCCGCCGGCTGGCAGGCGTTTGAAACCACACGCATCGAGGCGGGTATTCCCCGGTTCGGCATGGACATGGACGAGACGAACATCCCGCTCGAGTGCGGCATCGAGAACCGCGCCGTCAATTACCACAAAGGCTGTTACATCGGGCAGGAAGTCATCAACCGCATCCACAGCGTCGGCCACGTCACCCGCGAACTGCGCGGCCTGCGCCTTGCCGACCCCGCCGGCGCGGAGCTGCCCTTACCGCAACGTGGTGACAAGTTGTTCCACAACGGCAGGGAAATCGGCCATGTCACCAGCGCGGTGAAATCGCCGGTGCTCAATGCCAATATTGCGCTCGGCTACGTCCGCCGCGAGGCGAATCAAATCGGAACCGAACTGACGATGCAGACGGCAGCGGGCGAATATCCGGTGAAAATCGTGGAGCTGCCGTTTGTAAAATAAATTCCTTGGTCGCCTTCGTACGAAATTTTCTCGCCCGCACATCATTTTGCGGATTAAATCTTCGCCGATGAAACAGAAGGCTTACGCCGCCGCCGGTGTGGATATTGATTTGGGCAACAAGGTCAAGGCCACGCTGCCGCAGTTGCTCGCTTCCACGCACCGGCGCGAGGTGCTCGGCAAGGTTGGCGGCTTCGGCGGTTTGTTCGCGCTGGACCTGAAAAAATATCGCGAGCCGGTGCTGGTCTCGTCCGTGGACGGCGTCGGCACCAAACTCAAGCTCGCCTTCGCCATGGACAAACACGACACCATCGGCGCCGACCTTGTGAACCATTGTGTCAACGACATCGCCGTGCTTGGCGCGGAGCCGCTGTTTTTCCTCGATTATCTCGGCACCGGCCGGCTGGAGCCGCACGTTTTCACCGAAATCATCAAGGGCTTCGCGCGCGCCTGCGCGGAAAACCATTGCGCGCTCATCGGCGGCGAAACGGCGCAGATGCCCGGCTTTTACCAGCCCGGCGAATACGACGTGAGCGGCACCATCGTGGGGGTCGTCGAAAAATCCAAAATGCTCAACGGCCAGAAAACGGTGAAGCGCGGCGACGCGGTCATCGGCATCGCCTCGAGCGGCCTGCACACGAACGGCTTTTCGCTCGCGCGAATGATCTTCTTTGAAAAGATGCAGCTAAAACCGATGAGCCATGTCCCGGAACTGGATAACATCATCGGCAACGAGCTGTTAAAAGTCCACGTCAGCTATGGCCCGCTGGTGCAAAAGTTGTTGAAACGATTCAATGGGAAGGATGGCGTGCCGCCGTCCCATAAATCAGGGTCGGCGACACGCCAACCCTCCCGGAACGTGGTCAAAGCCTTCGCCCACATCACCGGCGGCGGATTTGTGGACAACATCCCGCGCGTGCTGCCGAAGACCTGCGACTTGGCCATCCGCAAAGGCTCCTGGGACATGCTGCCGATTTTCAAATTGATCGAATCCGAAAGCGGCGTGCCGGATGCCGAGCTTTACCAGGTCTTCAACATGGGCATCGGCATGGTGGCCATCGTGTCGGCGGAAAGTGCGGATGCGGTCTTGAAGTTCATCCGCGCGCAGAAACACCAGGCCTGGCTCATCGGTGAAGTGGTAAAGGGCGGCGGAATGGCACGGGTGATTTGAAGCCGGAAATCCTTCGGATTTTCACGGGTGGCCGTTTGCGTTTGGCACTGGACCAGGTGTCGCGCGTTCGATCACCAGTTGCATGTACTTTTTTTCCCGGGCGAAAACAGCCGGATCCGACAGTTCGAGATGGTCCCGCATGTACTTGTCCAAATCCGCCAGCAAATCCTGGAACAGGAAATGGACCGCCGGATGCTTGCGTTCGAGGCGGTCGAAGAGAAAACCGGTGAGCGGCACGGCGAGCCGTTGTCCCCACATGCTGACATAGGCAATGGTTGGCAAGACGTGGGGGGTGATGTCCTGCGCCGAAACGATGCGCCATCCCTGCCGGTCGAGTTCACTCGTGAACTCGGACCACGCATGCCCGGAGGGGCGCGCGGTGGGGCCAATGCGAAAATAGTCGCATAGAATCCAACGGCCGGACGGGCGCAAAATCTTGTCAATAATGCCGGGAGTGGATTGCAGATTCATGTATTGGAACGATTCCGAAGTGATGACCGTCTGGAAAAAACCCTGGAAGGTATCCAACGAAATTTGTTCGAGCCGGCCTTCAATGAGCGGCACGGACGGGAACGTTGTCCGCAGGTGACGAATTTGCACGCGATTGGGCGTCAGTGCCGTGGGCGCAAAGCCGCGCTGCAACAACAGTCGCACCAACCCGCCCATGCCGCACCCCGCATCCAGCACCGGACCGGTTGGCGTTCCCACAAGATCAACCAGTCGTTCGCCGTAGCGGGTCTGCGCCCGCTGAATCGCGTCCAGACTCATTTTTTCCGGCGGCACGGAAGCGTCTTCGTGGTAGCCATAGTTTAAAAATCCGCCGGGCAAAATCTGACTGTAGAGTTTGAGTTGGGCATCGTCGGCCGCCTTGTGATGGCTGCCGTTCCGCCGAAGGCGTTGGAGAAAGGGACCCCAGTTGCGGGGCATTAACGCGCGCCGGGCAACGCGTTTAACCGCGGATCGAGCCGTGATTTTTTTCACATGAATCTTTCAAGCTGCTGGACCACCCCTTCCAGCACGGTTTAACCGCCGGAATCTCACCCACAAAGGAGGTTAGCCTACGCAAAGAACGCCGCCCGGCAAGACATTTCGCGGCGCGGTGGCAAGGAGCGGTTGCCTGGCGAAGTTTTGGAAGTTAAAAGGCAGGCGCGGGTGATTTGACGATCCAGGCGAGGCACAATGGCGATGATTGAAATCGTCAATCGTAAATCCTCAGTAGCTCATCCGGTCCAGTTTTACCTTGCCGCGAAAAATCCAGTAGATGCAGACGGTGTAGGCAATCACCACCGGCACGCCGATGCAGGCGATGATGAGCATGATGCCGAGCGTTTTCGGCGATGACGACGCGTTGTAAATGGTCAGGCTGTTTGCCGGATCGGGCAGGCTGTAAACGAGGTTCGGATACATATTCAGGCCGAACAGCAGCATCAGCGTGATTATCGCTGCGCACGACGAGAGGAACGCCAGCCAGTCGCGGCGGTGGTGGAATTCACGCGGGATGTTGGCGATGGCCAGCATGTTCGCCAGCGCGATGCTGAAGAGCCACGGATGGTCATGCACGCGCGCGGCCATGCGCGGCACGTACAGCAGCGTGGCCATGGTGAGCGTCACGGCACAAATCACGAAGAAAATGATGCAGCGCATGGCCCAGAGACGCAGTTTGTCGTGCAATGCGCCCTCGGTCTTCATCACGCCGTAAATGGCGCCGTGCATCATGAACAACGCCACGGTGGTGACGCCGACGAGTAACGGATATGGTGTCAGCAAACCGAAAAATGTTCCGGCAAATTCGCCATCGGCGCCGACCGGCACGCCCCACGCAATGTTGCCCAGGGCCACGCCCAGGAGCAGACCGGACAGCAGGCTGCCGGCGAAAAACCCGATGTCCCACATCTGCCGCCACCAGCGCATCGGCTGTTTGCTGCGGAATTCTATGGCCACCGCGCGAAAGATCAGCGACACGAGCAGCAGGACGAGCGCTAGATAAAATCCGGAAAAAACAGTCGCATACACGTTTGGGAACGCGGCGAACAACGCACCGCCGCCGGTGACGAGCCAGACTTCATTGCCATCCCAGACCGGTCCGATGGCGTTGATGAGCGTGCGGCGCTCGGTGTCCTCCTTCGTGCAGAGGTGCAGCGCGCCGATGCCGAGATCGAAGCCGTCGAGCATCGCATAGCCGGTGAACAGCACGCCGACGAGAATGAACCAAATCGTATTCAGATCGAGATTCATATCTTTGGTTGATGGGTCAGTTCGGGTGGCAACGCGAGTTTGCCGGACGGAATCAAGTCCTGTTCATCCGGACCGTGCTGGATTTTGTCGTTCAGCAGATAAATGAACACTGCGAACAACAGAAAATAAACCGCCGTGAACAAAATCAGCGAGGTGAGAATGACATTGGCCTTCACGATGGCCGACAGCCCTTCCGGCGTGCGCATCAGGCCATAGACAATCCACGGTTGACGGCCAACCTCCGCCGCGAACCAGCCGAGTTGATTGGCCAGTTGCGGGCCGAGCACGGAAAAGACAAGGATCCACAGCAGCCAGCGTCGTTCGTGCAGCGAGCCGTGACGGAAATAAAGAAAGCCCAGCCCCGCCACCACAATCATGGCAAAGCCAATGCCCACCATGCCGTGAAAGAACAAAAAGGATGCCTCAACCGGCGGCCGGTCCTGCGGCGGAAAATCATTCAAACCCACCACGGTGGTCTGCGTGTTGAATCCAACAAGAAAACTCAGCATGCCCGGCCATTCCAGACCCTCCACTTTTTGATCCCTTTCATTCACGTAACCCATGAGCACAAGGGGTGCATTCGAGGTGGTGTTGTAAAGACCCTCAAACGCCGCGAGCTTGGCCGGTTGATTTTTCGCCACGCCCCGGGCGCTGACATGGCCGGTGACGACCTGCACGAGCGAGGCGGCCAGCGCAACGGTCAGGCCGACCCGCAACGAAGCGCGGGCGAAATCCAGATGCCGCCGTTTGAGCAGGTACCACGCGCTGACGCTCACGACCAGGAAGGCGCCCGCCTGCCACGCACCACACACCACGTGGGAGAGCCGCTCCATCGAGGACGGATTGAACACCAGTTGCCAGAAATCCGTGATTTCCGCGCGTTGGATGCCGTTGTGCATGACAATTTTGTAGCCCGCGGGCGTTTGCATCCAGGAATTGGCGACCACAATCCACACCGCGCTGAAATGCGCGCCCAGGCAGACCATGCACGTGGAAAAGAAATGCACCTTGCGGCTCACCCTGTCCCAACCAAACAGCAGGACGGCCAGAAAACCGGATTCGAGGAAAAAGGCGAAGATGCCTTCCGCTGCCAGTGCGCTGCCGAACACATCGCCGACAAAGCGCGAATAGGTTGCCCAATTCGTGCCGAACTCGAATTCCATCACGATACCGGTCGCCACGCCGATGGCAAAGGTGAGCGCAAACACCCGCGTCCAAAATCGCGCCATCTGGTGATAGACGGGGTTTTTGGTTTTGAGCCACAACCCTTCCATGCAAACCAAGAGCAGGCCAAGGCCGATGCTCAACGGCGGATAAAGATAATGAAACGCGACCGTGGCCCCGAACTGGATGCGCGCCAGAGTTAGAACATCCATACGCCCGAGATTGCGCTTGTCAGAACTGGCTGTCAATCGGCCAAGAAAAGGTATTATCGGACCTTGTAAAATCCTTAAGCAGACTTGTCAGACGGTGTTTGATTCGTGCTGCCCGGCTTCGGATTGCTTCAACGCCGCAGGCCGCGTAACCTTCGGACGCATTTTATGAAACTTCTGGTCATCGGTTCGGGCGGACGCGAACACGCGCTGGTGTGGAAGCTGGCACAGTCGCCGCACGTCACCCAACTCTGGTGCGCACCGGGCAACGCCGGCATCGGATTGGAACGATTGGCGAAAAACGGCGCGCTGGTCGAGTGTGTCCAAATAAAAGCTGACGACCTGCCCCGTTTACGCGCCTTCGCAAAAACGCACAAAGTTGATTTGACGGTTGTGGGGCCAGACAATCCTTTGGCCGAAGGTATCGTTGATTTTTTTGAAGACAAAGACCACAAATTCGTGGACGGAGGTTTGCGAATCTGGGGGCCAAATCAACGGGCGGCAGAATTCGAATGGTCGAAGTCATTTTCCCAAGCATTCATGGAACGGCATGGAATTCCAACCGCAAGAGCGGGGACGTTTACGGATCCAGAGGCTGCCAAGAAGTTCGCAACTGAACTCAACGGACGTTGCGTGGTGAAAGCCGATGGATTGGCGTTAGGCAAGGGTGTTTTCATCCCCGAGAATCTAAAGTGGGCTGAACAAGCCATTGATGACATGCTTATTCGAGGAGGGTTCAACAACGCAGGCAAGCCAATCGTCATTCAGGAGTTTCTTGAAGGCGCGGAAATCTCCCTTCATGCACTGTGTGACGGCAAAACCGCGAAACTATTCCCGACGTCACAAGACCACAAGCGCGCCCATGATGGAGACACCGGCTTGAACACTGGGGGCATGGGCTCATATTCGCCAACACCGTTCTTAAGCGATGTCGAACTCAAAAAACTTGGTGACCAAATCCTGAATCCGTGGCTCCGCGGCTGCGCGGTAGAAGGTATTGATTTCCACGGCATCATTTATCCCGGTGTAATGCTGACAAAGAATGGGCCAAAAGTATTAGAGTTTAATGCCCGCTTCGGCGATCCGGAAACGCAGGTCTATCTGCCGCGCCTGGAAAATGATTTGGTCGAATTGCTCAACGCGAGCGTGGATGGGTCGCTTGACAAAGTGGATTTGAAGTGGAGTCCACTGGCATCCGTCTGTGTCGTGATGGCAGGCGGCGATTACCCGAGTGCAAGTTCCAAAGACAAACTCATTACTGGTCTGGATAAAGCAGCAAAAATCCTAGGCTCGAACGGGAAAGTTTTTCATGCTGGGACTAAAAAGCAAGAAGGCGGTCGAATTGTTACCAACGGCGGCCGAATTCTTGGTGTCACCGCCTGGGCGAATGATTTGAGATCTGCGCAGGCAGCGGCTTACACAGCGGTCGAAAAGATCTGCTTTGAAGGCGCGCACTTCCGCCGCGACATCGCGGCGAAGGCGTTGAAATGAATTACATACGCCTGTCCAACAGCTCAACAAATTGGCGTGGCGAAAGGATTCTGATTCCCTGAAACTGTTTCAGCACAAGCAGGTCTTTGTCGCCAGTGAGGATCATTTCCGCTTCGGCGGCAATGGCCACGGTGAGAACTTCATCGTCGTCCGCGTCCCGGCAGAATTGTTTGGGCAACGGTCCGGGTTTGATGACCGAGGCTTCCGCTTCGTAAATTTTTAACAGCGGCAATTCGTCCGGGGTCAAGTTGAATTTTAGCGTCAACTTTTCCACAAGTTCATCCAACAGCGCACGGGAAGTAAATAATTCGCACGTCGGCAGCCGGCGTTTGACGATGTCTCGGCACAGCCCTTCGCCCGCCAGGCCGGCAATGAGGACATTGGTGTCAACCACCAGCTTCACGACACGATTTTGAAAACATCTTCGTCGGTATAGATGCCGGCGGCGCGCGCTTGCGGAATCACTTTGCGCCGTGTCTCCTCGAAGGCTTCAACCCAAAGCTGGCGTTTAACGGCACGGCGGACAAATTCACTCTCACTCACGCGCTCTTTTTTGGCGGCGCGGGAGACATCGCGGCGAAGCACCGGCGGCAGGCTGATGGTCAAGGTCGCTCTCATGTAAGACATATTAAGACAATCATTCCGCTTTGGCAAGCGCCGTTTGTTCCGCGCGGAAAATCCAATTTTCGGCGCGCAGTTCCGCCGCGACATCGCGGCGAAGGCGTCTTAAGGGCTGGGCACCACAGCATATGTAGTTGCTGTCCTGATGACTTTATCTAGCGCTTCCTTTTCCGCTGGTGTGGTGGCGTAAGGTTCAAGATCGTAAATGGTCAGGAATCCGTGTTGGTTTGCATCATAGTAAGCTTTCATGGCAGGCTGTAATTCATCAGGAAGAACGGCAGGCCAGTGCGGTGGTAGAACACAGCTAATAGTTTGTTCACCGATAAGGACGGCCTGGTCTAAGTGATCGACCAAAGTTTTTTGGATTATTAACGCGCCGAGATAGGCGGGATTCGTCCGTTCCGCACCATTTAACATGTCATACCGGGAAAGGATTGCATCTACATTGTCCACCGGCGGATGAAAATAGGCGCTTAATTGTGAAGTTGAGTCAGGCGGTTGTTGGTTGTGCGCGTTCATGTATGCGTGCAAAGCCTCCGATATTTTATTGCCGAAATCGAATGCTGCTGCTGCACGCACGTTGCTCAATGCACATCGCATTCCCGTAGCCGTGTCCAAATCTGCTTTTCTCGCTTGGTCCAGCCATTCCTCGTCGGACAAATATTTCATTTCTGGAATCCATTGATCGGGGTGGTCTGCAAACTGTTGCCGCAATTTATTTTCTTTGGCAATCCAAAGGCGCGCTTTTTGAAAAGCTGGGTCATTTTCGACTTCAGCTTCATTCCGTAATTGCGTCATTTGCCCGCGTAATTTCAACAGCTCATTGAATTGATCGTCCGTCATTGTTTTTGAATCACCAATCTCTGTAAGACGATTTGAAAGGCTTTCGTTGTCGGCCTTCAATTGCGTAACCTGTTGTGTCAATGACTTGGTTTGTATGCGCGATTGCGCGGCTTGGTGCGCTTCGTAAATTCCAGTTCCGGCAACGACGGCGAGCGCCGCTCCGATAATTGATTTTTGCAATGTGGTCATGGCGATGACTTTGGTAGCGGTAATTGCGGTGGAAGTTGAAACGGCAGTTCCGGCCAGCACCGCGGCGGCGGAAATGGTGGCGGCCAGTCCAACCGGCGCCGCCTGGACCGCGTTGGCGGAAACCAAGACCGCCAGTCCGCCCGCGCCGATGGTCACGTTGCGTTTCGAGAAAAATTCACGCAGGCGTTCCACCGCGCGGCTCACGCGTTTTTGCGCGGCGTCCTCGGATGCGCCCAAGACTTCGCCGACGTCGCGCAGGCTTTTGTTTTCAAAAAAGCGCAGCAAAACCGCGCTGCGGTCGGTTTCTTCCAGCGCGGCCATGGCGTCATCGAGCAACGGCTCGAGTTGCGTCCAATCGTTCGTGCTTGCATTCATGTGGTTCATCTCCACGGCAATCTGCTCGCGCAGTTGGCGGCGTGATTCCTTGCGGATGGCGTCGATGGCGGTGCGTCGTGTCACGGCATAAAGCCACGCCGTTAAAATCGTGTCGGATTTTAATTTGCCGGCGTCGCGCGCGAGGTCGGTGAAAACGGATTGCGCGATTTCCTCGGCCAGCTGCGGCGAGTGGACCTGGCGCAACGCCGCCGAATACACCAAATCCAAATGGCGCTGAACGAGCGTGGCAAAGGCGTCTTGCGAATGGTTTCGCGTGTATTGCCCCAGCAAATCCAGATCGCTTGTCATGCTTTTGAAAGTATATCGCCGCCAACCGCTGAAATCCGACATAAAATCGGAGGTTCGTGAAATCCGCCGGGAGTGCCGGCATCTTGCCGGCGCTCCCGGATCCTTCGCCGCCCGGAAATGTTGTCTCGCACCGGCTGCGAGGGATCAAATCGGTTGCGACTTTACTTCCCGTCATTTGTGAACCATTTTACGCGGTCATGATACAACGGTTTTTGAATCTTTTCGTTCTGACGCTGGCCGGTTGGCTGGCCGCCGGCGGTGCGTTACGCGCCAAAGCAACCGACACCGCCCCGGATTTCAATCAGGTTTATGAATTGCTGCGGGCCAATCTTCCGAACACCTCGGACGCCGAATTGAATTCCGCGGCGGTGAAAGGCCTCCTGCGACAATTGCACGGCCGGGCGACCCTGGTCGGCGGCACAACGGGAACGACCCTTTCATCAGGTACCGCCGAACCGGTCAAATCAGCGGTCTTGGAAAGCAACGTGGCGTATTTGCGCGTGGGGGCGGTCGAAAGCGGTTTGGCCGACAAAATGAACGCGGCATACCATGCCCTGGCGGCCACCAACAAGGTTGCCGGCGTGGCGCTGGACCTGCGTTTTGCCGGGGGCAATGATTACGCGGCGGCGATCGCGGTGGCAGATTTGTTTACGGCAAAAAAAACGACCCTGCTGGAGTGGGACAAGGAAGTCGAGGAATCGCCACCGGCCGGAGAACCGATTCCCGGTCCCTTGGTGGTGCTGGTCAACGGCGAAACCGGTGGTGCGGCCGAGGCCCTGGCGGCGGCCTTGCGTGAAGCGGATGCGGGATTGATCATCGGAAATCCCACCGCGGGCCTGGCCATGACCACCCGGGATTTCCCGCTGAAAAACGGCGAGCGCCTGCGCATCGCGATGAACCCGGTAAAACTTGGCAACGGCGTGGCGATCTCGCACGTGGCGCCGGACATCGCCGTGACCGTGAGCCCGGACGATGAACGCGCTTATCTGAAAAACCCCTACCTGACGCTGGCACAAAATAACGCCCCCGCCCCGGTCCGCACCAATGATTTTCTGCCGTTTGTGGATCACACGAGCGAGGCGGATCTGGTGCAGCAGAAAATAAAGGACGGCGATGACGCGGGGGCCATCGCGCCGGCCCACGTCAAATCACAGGCCAAACCAGTGATCCAGGACCCGGTGCTGGCGCGGGCCGTGGATTTGATCAAGGCACTTGCGATTGTGCACGAATCCCGCCTTTGATTTCGGCGTTGACGATTTGGGATTCACGACTCACTTTGGGCGACCGCGCTGATGAAAACCGTCCTGTTTGTCTGCACCGGAAACGTTTGCCGCAGCCCGATGGCCGAAGCGTTGTTCCGCCGGGCCACGAGCGGGCGCGGGGCTTTCCGCGCGCTGTCGGCGGGTTTGGGCGCGATGAACGACCAGCCGGCCACCCCGCACTCGGTCCGGGCCATGCGGGAAGTGGGGATGGATATTTCCAATCACCGCAGCCGGACATTGACGGTGGAATTGGTCCAGCAGGCGGACTATATTTTTGGCATGACGCACGGTCACGTGGACACGATTGTGCTGCTGTACCCGCAGGCCGCGGACAAGACCTTTTTGCTGCGGGAATTTGACGAGTCGGTGGAACCCTTTGAAAAACACATCGGCGACCCCATCGGCGGCTCCTACGAGGTGTATGAGAACTGCCGCCATCAAATCGAACAGGGCGTCGCCTCGTTGCTGAAATTTATGGAAGAACACAAAATTTTGTCCGCCGCGCACGACCCGAAACGCGCGGCGACCGCAAACTTCGCGATCGGCGCGGATCACGGCGGTTATCAATTAAAGGAGGCGCTGAAACAATATTTGCAGTCGCGCGGCCTGAGCACCACCGACTTCGGCGCGAAGGTGAAGGAACCCGCCGATGATTACCCGGACTTCGCCCAGCCGGTCGCGGCGGCCGTGGCCGCGCGGCAGGCGGAATTCGGCCTGCTGGTTTGCACGAGCGGCGTCGGCATGACCATCGCGGCCAACAAGGTCCCCGGCATCCGCGCCGCGCTGGTGGCGGACGAATCGACCGCCGCCCTGGTCCGCCAGCATAATGACGTCAACGTGCTTTGTCTCAGCGGCAAAAACACCACGCCGGAAACGGGCCGTAAAATCCTCGACGCCTTTCTCAAGGCGAAGTTTGAGGGTGGCCGCCACGAACGGCGCGTGCTCAAGCTCGAGTCCAACCCGTTGCCACCGCCATTGCGGCTGCGCGCCGTGGATCCCATCGTGGCCGAGGCCATCGAACACGAGCGCCTGCGCCAGCAGGAAAACATCGAGTTGATCGCCAGTGAGAATTTTGTCAGCCCGGCGGTCCTGGAAGCCCAGGGCTCGGTGCTCACGAACAAATATGCCGAAGGCCTGCCGAAAAAACGCTGGTATGGCGGGTGCGAAAACATTGACACGATTGAACAACTGGCCATTGACCGCGCGAAGAAGCTGTTCGGCGCGGAACACGCCAACGTCCAGCCGCATTCCGGCAGCCAGGCCAATATGGCCGTGTATTTTGCCGTGCTCAAACCCGGCGACAAGATGCTCACGATGGATTTGAGCCATGGCGGGCATCTGACCCATGGCAACAAGGCCAATTTTTCCGGCAAGTTTTTTGAAATCGTCCACTACGGTGTCCGCCGGGACGACGAACGGATTGATTACGATCAACTCGCGACCATGGCCCGCGAACACAAGCCGAAGATGATCACCGTCGGCGCGAGCGCGTATCCGCGCATCATTGATTTTGCGCGCATGGGTGAAATCGCCCGCGAAGTCGGCGCGTTTCTGCTGGCGGACATCGCGCACATCGCCGGCCTGGTTGCGACGGGATGGCATCCCAGCCCGATGCCGCACGCGGACTTCGTGACCACCACGACGCACAAGACGCTGCGCGGGCCGCGCGGCGGTTTGATTTTGTGCCGCGAAAAATTCGCCAAGGAAATCGATTCCACGGTTTTCCCCGGCATCCAGGGCGGACCGCTGGAGCATGTTATCGCCGGCAAGGCAGTCTGTTTCCATGAGGCGTTGCAACCGGCCTTCAAGGCGTATCAGGGACAAATCATCAAGAACGCGAAGGCACTGGCCGAGGGGATGCAGCACAACGGCTACCGGCTGGTCAGCGGCGGCACGGACAATCATTTGATGCTCGTGGATGTGGGCGCAAAGAACCTGACCGGCAAGGACTGCCAGATTGCGCTCGACGAAGCCGCCATCACCGTCAACAAGAACACGATTCCCTTTGAAACGCGCTCGCCGTTTCAAGCCAGCGGCATCCGGCTGGGCACGCCGGCGGTGACCACGCGCGGCATGAAGGAACCCGAGATGGCGGCGGTGGCGGACATGATTTCGGAGGTGCTGATGGACATCAAAAACGCCGAGTCGGCGTCCAAAGTCCGGCGGCGCGTGCACGAGTTGACGGCAAAATATCCGCTGCCGTATTGAGCGGGTGGCGAAGACCTGCGGGTCTATGGCGAGCCTCCATCACCGGTAGTGTTAGGAATACCAGGAGGCTTTCCGACCTCGCCGACAGCTTCGTGGAATGCAGCAGCCATCCGCCGGCGCGGAAATCGCACCAGAAAAAACGGAATTGACACGGCGGCGAAAATGCGCCAGACTGCCCGTGAGTTGACTGTTAAATTTCCCTTGCCGTATTGAAGGCTGAATAGCCTCGAACGCCCGATTGAGAAATCCATTTTGAACTTTTCCGGTCGCAGGCCGTCCAAGGCGTGACTGCATTCACCACACGCCAGGGACCGCCGGCAATCGAAACGCGGGTCAATTCACCAATTTAATTTTGTATTATGCCAAGAGTCTCAACCAAAAAGACCAAAGCGAAACCGGAGGCGTCGCCCGCCGTCGAATCGCCGGAATTGAACGGTGACACGGCCCCGGACACCGCCGTCATTGAACCGCCACCCGCGCCTGAATTGCAGCCGCCTTCCACCCCGGTCGAGCCCACCACGGATGAAACGAAGGTGGAGGATCGCCGCGGGCCGCAACGCGACAAAATCGTCGCGTCGCTGAACATCGCCAAATTGCAGGCGATGCAGATGAGCGAGTTGAACCAGATGGCCCGGGAACTGGGCGTGGAAAACTTCGGCACCATGCGCAAGCATGAGGTCATTTTCCATATCCTCCAGAAAAACGCCGAGCGCGCGGGCGTGTTGTTTTCCGAAGGCGTGCTGGAAATCCTGCCGGAGGGGTTTGGTTTTCTCCGCTCGCAGAGTTTTAATTACCTGCCGTGCCCGGAGGATATTTACGTTTCGCCGTCGCAAATCCGCCGGTTTGATTTGCAGACCGGCAACCTCATTGCCGGCCAGATCCGGCCGCCCAAGGAAAAGGAGAAATTTTTCGCGCTGCTGAAAGTCGAGGCGGTGGACGGGGAAGACCCGGACAAGGCGAAGGAGAAGACGCATTTCGACAATCTCACGCCGTTGTTCCCGAACCGGCGGTTCATTCTGGAAACCGCCGACGACGAATTGAGCACACGCGTGCTGGACCTCGTCTGTCCCATCGGCAAGGGCACCCGCGGCCTCATCGTCGCCCCGCCGCGCACGGGCAAGACCGTGCTCATGCAAAAGATCGCCAACGCGATTCTCAAAAACAACCCGGAGACCTACCTGTTCATCCTGCTCATTGATGAGCGACCCGAGGAGGTCACGGACATGGAACGCACCTGCAAAGGCGCGGAGGTGATCAGTTCCACGTTTGATGAGCCGCCGGAACGCCACGTGCAGGTGGCCGAAATGGTCATCGAAAAGGCCCGCCGCATGATTGAGCACCGGCGCGACGTGGTCATTTTGCTCGATTCCATCACGCGCCTCGCCCGCGCCTACAACACCATCCAGCCGCACTCGGGCAAAATCCTGTCCGGCGGCGTGGACGCCAACGCGCTGCACAAGCCAAAGCGGTTCTTCGGCGCGGCGCGCAACATTGAGGAAGGCGGGTCGCTGACCATCATGGCCACCGCGCTGGTGGACACCGGCAGCCGCATGGATGAAGTCATTTTTGAAGAGTTCAAGGGCACCGGCAACATGGAAGTGCACCTGGACCGCGCCCTGGTGGACCGCCGCATTTTTCCTTCCATCAACGTCGAGCGTTCGGGCACCCGCAAGGAGGAATTGCTTTATCACCCGGACGAACTGAGCCGGATCGTCCTGTTGCGCCGCGCGCTGACCGGTGTGCCGCCGGTGGAGGCGATGGAATTGGTGCTGGGCAAACTCAAGAAAACCAAGAGCAACATCGAATTCCTCCTGGGCATGGCCGTAAGTTGATGGATGGGGCTAGGGCGCCGGCGGTTTTAGGAGCGTGAAACGCAGGCTGAACTGGCGGCCACGCCCCCGAAGCAGCCAGACGGTCAATGCCAAAAGCACCAGGTTTTCCGACAGCTTGCGACAGACGAATTCCTTGCCGGCGCCGCAACCACAATCAAAGCCGACCGCGCAGAAAGGAAGGTTCTGAGCCGCCTGCAGGAGCAGGGCGCGATACCACACCAACAGGGTGAACGACACCAGCATCAGCGCCAGGGTCAAGGCCGTCCCGCGCACCGCCACGCCGGCCAGCAGCAGGAGTCCGCAGAAGATTTCAAACCAGGGCAGCGCCGCGGCCAGGGCGTTCAAGAGCCAGCCGTCCGGGGTCAGGTTGTACTCCCGCAACAGTTTCAGAAATTCGACCGGATGCATCGCCTTGGTCAAACCCAGGTAAACAAAAACCGCGCCCAACAACCAGCGGGCCAGCATGGTGAACAGGTTCACGCCGACACGTTTCCAGGAAATTTGATGGTCGGTCATTGGATGGTGATGTTCACGTTGCCGCTGTTGCGCACGCCGGTTTCAACCGGCTGGTGGTTGGTGCTCCATTCGGTGATTCCGCCCCCATAAATAAATATTTTCTGGTTGGCAATCCCCATGTCCTGAAGCAAAACGGCTGCCGTCTTGCTGTCATCGCAATCACCGCCGTTGCAGTAAACCACGATTTGTTCCGCGGCCCGGCAGACCGGCAGGACGGCGGGAAAATATTTTTCCGGATGATAAGGATCAAATTCATAAGCCCCCGGGACGTGGCCGCCGAGGTAATGTTCCTCGTCCCGGGCATCAATGAACACGATGGCGCCCGGCTTTAAATGTGAGTCGTGCAGGAGCTGTACCGTCTGGCGGCTGTCAATCAACTGCAATGCCTTGCCCGTCGTCGGTACGGCGGGAGGCGGCAGGGAAGATGGCGCAGCGGGATTGGTGCCCGCCGGTGAATCCGCAGGGGCGGCGATGACGGCCACCCGCACTACATCGTTGGTTTCGGCCGGAAAATAGTCCCGGTCCAGCGCCAGACCCCGGGGTGAGACATGATTGGCGGCAAACGCGAAAGCGGCGCCCACGACCGCCACGAGCGCAGCCTCCAGCAAAACCCTCCCGACCGGAGTCCGGCGGACCGCTTTCATGGACTGATTGAATGGTTTTTCATACGACCCGGCCATCGGCGCGTACCCGGTCGCCCTTCGTAAAACCTATCGGCAACCCTGGCCACCCCGTCCGTTCTATAATTAATTTAAGTGATTTAGCCATACTAAAAAAAACAACCCTTTATTGTACGGCTTTAATCAATATTTGTGTAGTAAAGAGCAATCGAAGGGTGGCGCATATTGCGTTCCTCTTTAGATTACCAAGGTGATGAAGCGGTATGGAGCAACGATCAACGGCTGGGGGCCTCCGGGGCGGCCATGGCCGATGCTCGGGTTTGCAAAGCAGCATGCAGCTTCTTAGTAAAGGCATTATGAAAATGAAAGCAAAACCATCCTTAAAAGCAACTGTCATTGTCTTCGTTTTGGGAGGCGCGTTGTGCGGGTCCGCCGCGGCCGGTGATGTCACCGGGATCTGGAACCTGAATTGCGCTGCCTGCCACGGCAAGGACGGCAAAGGCCAGACCATGATGGGGCGCAAGCTTGGCATCAAGGACCTGACCGACGGGACAGTCCAGGCGTCCTTCACCGACGACCAGGCAACCAAGGCCATCAAGGAAGGGGTGACTGACAACGGCCAGACCAAAATGAAAGCGTTCGCTGAAAAAATCAGTGACGACGACATCAAAGCCCTGGTGGCACACGTCCGCTCGCTCAAACCGGCACCTTAAGGCGCCGGTTCGATTCCGCCCACCGGCGGTAAAAATCAAACCGGGCCGCCACGGCAAATCCAGCGGGCCCGGGTTCGAGGTTGAAGTGTCGTCACGCGCCAAATAATTCTTTATGCCAGAAAAAGAAACACCACGCCAACCCAAGGGCCTGTTCAAGAACTGGCTCAGTCTGGGTGGGATCGTGATTGCGGCCGGCAGCGTATTTTCCTGCCTGTTCCTGTTCGCCACGGAATTGTTCCTTCCCCGCAGCAATCCCTATATGGGGATTCTGGTTTATGTCCTGGCACCCCTCTTTTTCTTTCTCGGGCTGGGATTGATCATTGCCGGATTGTGGATGCAACGCCGCGAGAAGCCAGGGGCCTGGTCGCTGGTGGTCAACTTGTCCCTCCCGCGCGACCGGAAATTGCTGGTCGCCTTCGTCGCCGGGGCGCTGGTTTTTCTCCTGTGCTCCGTCATCGGGAGTTATCAAACCTATGAATACACCGACTCGGTCCAATTTTGCGGCACCACCTGCCACGTACCCATGAAGCCGGAATACACCACTTATCTTCAGTCGCCCCACGCCCGGGTGGCCTGCGTTGAGTGTCACGTCGGCCCCGGCGCGGACTGGTATGTGAGGTCCAAACTGAACGGGGTTCACCAACTTTTCGACGTGGCCCTGGTTCGTTATCCCCGTCCGATCCAAACGCCGCTGGGCAATATGCGCCCGGCGCGGGAGACCTGCGAACAATGCCACTGGCCCCAGAGATTCATCGGGGACATCGACCGGACCGATTACCACTATCTGGCTGATGAAACGAACACGCCGTTCGCCGTGCGCCTGGAGCTGAAGGTTGGCGGGGGTAAATCGGATGGTTCCATGAGTGGTATCCACTGGCACGTCAGCCGGAATTTCAAGGTTGAATATGTCGCCACCGATACGCAGCGGCAGGTGATTCCGTGGGTGCGCGTCACGGACGTGGCCAAAGGAACCACCACGGTGTTCCGGGACAAAAGTTTTCACGGCGATCCCGCCCGGTACGCGGCCCGGACCATGGATTGTCTGGACTGCCACACGCGGCCTTCCCATCGTTTTCTATCCCCGGACGAAGCTGTGGACACCGCGCTCCATGATGGTTTGCTGGATCCAGCGGTTCCGTGGTTGAAATCCAACGTGGTGGCCGTGCTTGTGCAGCCGTACCAAACCACAGACGAAGCCCTGCAAAAAATTGCCGCCAGCCTGCACGCCAGCTATCCCAACCTGGCCGGCGGCGAAACCGTTGCCGAAGCCCAGCGGATTTATCAGCAAAATTTCTTCCCGGAAATGCAGACCGACTGGCGCGTTCATCCGGACAACATCGGCCATAAGATCTCGGCCGGCTGTTTCCGCTGCCACGACGGCAACCACACCACCGAAAATGGCAAGCAGGTGATTTCGGCCAGTTGCAACCTGTGTCACGTAATTCTGGCCCAGGGCAGCGGCAAATCCCTGGAACAGCTCAACGCGGCCGGCAACGACTTCTTCCACATTGATTCCGTTTACACCGATCCCGCCTGCGTTGTGTGCCACACCGGAGCGCTTTGAACCAGAGTTTTGCAATTTGCCATTGTCCGGATTTTGTTCTAATAATGGCAAACTATGGTTGGTAAAAGCCAATGAACGGCAGGCGGCTTTCGCCGGTCCTGATACCTTAAACCGAACGATGAATTTTAAATCTCAAATCAACCGGCTTCAGTGGATGAGCGGCGCGGCGGGCGTCATTTTGATCTCAACCTTCGTGGGCTGCAAACGTGACGAGGCCACGGTCTATAACGTCCCGAAGGACAATTCACCGTTGTCGCAACCCGCGCCGGCCGCCATGCCGGAATCCGTTGCGCCAGACCTGGCTCCTCCACCCGCCACTACGATGTCCCTGCCGCATCTGAAGTATCAATTGCCCGCCGGCTGGCAGGAAAAACCACTGGCCGAAATGCGCGTCGCCAGTTTCACCGCCCCCGGCCCGAACGGAGCATCCGCGGATGTGTCGGTCATACCGCTACCCATCGTCGGGCGCGATCTGGAACTGATCAACATGTGGCGTTTGCAGGTGCAATTACCCGCCACGTCCGACCCGGACGCCGTCAGGCAGGCCGAGCCGGTGGCCATCGGCGCGGAGCCAGGCCGGTTGTTTGAATTCGTGAGCGAGCAACCGAACATTGGAAGTGCCCGCCAGCGGATTTTGGTGGCGATGCTGACGCGCGGCACGATGAGCTGGTTTTTCAAAATGACCGGCGAAGACACGGTCGTCACCCCGCAAAGAGACAACTTCGTCCAATTTTTAAAATCCATTTCATTCGTGGAAAATGCGCCGTCGCAAACGGCCGCCGCTCCCGCCCCCCAAAGCGAAAATCAAAATGCCGGTTCCATTTGGACAATTCCATCCGGCTGGCAGGCGTTGCCGCCGTCGCAATTTCTGCTGGCTGAATTTTCAATTTCCGGCGCGAACGGCGCGAACGCCGACGTGAATGTGGCCGAGCTGGGTGGTGAAGGCGGCGGCCTGCTCCCGAACGTGAATCGCTGGCGTGGACAACTTGGTCTGGGCGCGGCGGGAGATAATGATTTGCCGCAAATGACGCAATCGCTGGTCGTGCCCGGCGGCCAGGCGACGCTGGTGGATTTGACGGGCACGGACTCAAAAACCGGCAAACCCACGCGGCTCGTCGGCGTCATCGTCCCGCAAAATGGCCGGACCTGGTTTTATAAATTGATGGGCAACGAACCCGTCGTGGCGGAGCAAAAGGACGCCTTCATAAAATTCATCCAGTCGGCAAATTATGCGAACGCTCGCTGACCGGCTGATCAACATCCTCACGTCGCTGCGGCTCACGGTTGTTTTGCTGGCGTTTGCCATCATTCTCGTGTTCCTCGGCACGCTCGCGCAGGTGGACGAGGGTCTGTATCAGGCGCAGACGCGCTTTTTTAGATCCGTGTTTGTCGGCCTCTCGCTGCGCCCGTTGCAGTTCACGGGCATCCCGGTGTTTGGTCACCGGCTGCCGCTCATTTTGCCCGGCGGTTATCTTATCGGCATCACGTTGCTGCTCAACCTCGTCGCCGCGCACCTCTATCGCTTCCAACTGTCGATCGGAAAAATCGGGATTCAACTGGCGCACGCCGGCGTCATTTTACTGCTCGTCGGCCAGTTGACGACCGATATGCTCGCCCGCGAATCGCAACTCAGCTTTACCGAAGGCCAGACCAAATCGTATGCCGAAAGCCCGGGTAATTACGAACTGGTTTTCATGAGCGACGACGGCGCCAACCGCGAACAGGTCGTCGCCATCTCCGGAAAATTGCTGGCGCGCGGAGGCGACATTCAGAGTCGCAACCTGCCGTTCACCCTGCGCGTGAAAAATTTTTGGAAAAATTCCGAGCCGCAGTTCCGCGCGCCCATGATGCAAAACGCCCCGCCGCTGGCGACCAACGGCATCGCCCTGAATTTTGATTTTCATCCCGTGGCGGAGGTGAAGACGCTGGACGACAAAAACGTGCCGACGGCCAGAATTGAAATTGTCGGCGACCACGGCTCGCTCGGCGACTGGGTGGTTTCCGATTGGGCCGCAGACGATACGATGATTGCGGCGTTGCGGCAAAGCTACCAGCAGCAATTGGGCGCGGACATGGCGCAGAAAATCGTCAGCGACCTGACCCAGCCGCAATTTGTTTTCGACGGCGGCAAAAAGTTCGTGTTCGCGTTGCGGCCGCAGCGGATTTATTTTCCTTTTTCGATGGAATTATTGAAGGCGACGCACACGGTTTATGAAGGCACGGACATTCCAAAGGATTTTCGCAGTCACGTCCGGCTGCAAAATCCGCAATCCGGCGAAAACCGCGAGGTGGACATCTATATGAATCACCCGTTGCGCTACGCCGGGCTGACGTTTTACCAGTATCAAATGACGGCGGGTGAAGCCGCGCAACAGGCCGGCCTGGCGCCCTCCTCGGTGCTGCAAATCGTTCACAATCCCAGCTGGTTGACGCCGTACATTGGATGCGCCCTGGTGGCGGCGGGACTGATGACGCAATTTACATTTCATCTCATCGGATTTGTTTCAAAACGGAAGGCCAAATGAAAAGGAATTTCCAAAAATGGTTTCCGCCGCTGTTGATGCTCGTCATGGCGCTGTGGTTTTTCGGCCAGATGCAACCACCGCGGGACCGGAATTTCGCCTTCACCGAATTTGGAAGGTTGCCGGTGGTTTTTGACGGACGCTTGAAGCCGATGGATTCGCTCGCGCGCAATTCGCTGCTGCAAATCCGCCAGACCCAAACGCTCAATCTGGAACCGTGGAGCGGCTGGAACGAAAAGCCGAAAATCATTTCCGCGACGGAATGGCTCGCGAGCGTGATGATGAATCCGCAAGTCGCCGATGCCTGGCCGGTGTTTCGGGTGGATAACCCCGATTTGATCACGTTCTTGAAATTGCCCGAAAGAAACCTCACGCAGCAGCAGGACGGCGAGCATTACTCATGGAACCAAATCGCACCGTCGTTCGACGCGCTTAACCGGGAAAACGACCGTGTCCAGAAAATCGAATCCGCCGATCGCACCGCCTACGAGCACGCCGTCAGCAAGGTCTTCGAGCGGCTGCTGCTCTACGAGCAACTCCAAAACACGCTGCAGCCGCAGGACGCGCAGAATTGGAAACAGGAGCTGGCCGATTACGAGAATCTGATTCCGGCGGGCATCGCCGCCGCCCGGGCGCAACAGGCGGGGCAGAAATACGACCCGACCGTCTTCAATGAATTTGCCGGCAACCTGCAAGCGTTCGACGACATGTCCCGGCTCGGCCCGCCGCTGGTCGTGCCCCCGGCAGCGGCCACCGGCAACTGGCAGCGCGTGGGGACCGCTTTGCTGGACGCCGTGAAAGGTGAACCGATTCCCCCGGCGGTTGAAAAATACGCAGCCATGGGCGACGCGTTCAAAAACGGAAACGTTGCCGGTTTTAATTCCGCGCTGGCAGATTACCACGCGTCGCTCGTTCCACTTTTTTCCCGGGCACTGGCAAAATCGCGCGCGGAGGTTTTCTTCAACCAGATGCAGCCGTTTTACAATGCGATGATCCTTTACGTTCTGGCCGGGTTGCTCGCGTTCTTTTCGTGGTTCAATTTGTCAGAAACGCTGCGCCGTTCCGCCGTCTGGCTGATTGCCTTGGGGCTGTTCATTCACACGACGGGCTTGATTTACCGCATCGTGCTCCAGGGCCGTCCGCCGGTTACGAATTTGTATTCGTCGGCGATTTTCATCGGCTGGGGCGCGGTCGTGCTCGGCCTCGTTTTGGAGAAATTTCACAAGAACGCAATCGGCGCGGTCGTTTCGGCAGGCATGGGTTTCGTCACGCTCGTCATCGCCCAGAATCTCGCGGTGGACGGCGACACGATGGAAATGATGCGCGCCGTTCTGGACACGAATTTCTGGCTGGCGACGCACGTCGTCGTCGTCACCCTCGGTTACGCGAGCACGTTTGTGGCGGGATTTCTCGGGTTGATTTATATCCTGCGCGGTGTGTTCACCAAAACCCTGGACGCGGCGACCGGCAAATCGCTGGCGCGGATGATCTACGGTATTGTCTGTTTTGCCACGTTGTTCAGTTTTGTCGGCACGGTGCTCGGCGGCATTTGGGCGGACCAATCGTGGGGCCGGTTTTGGGGCTGGGACCCGAAGGAAAATGGCGCGCTCATCATCGTTTTGTGGAACGCATTGATTTTGCATTTGCGCTGGGGCGGAATGATTCGCGAGCGCGGTCTGGCGGTTTGCGTCATCGGTGGCAACATTGTCACGAGCTGGTCGTGGTTTGGCGTCAATATGCTTGGCATCGGGCTCCACAGTTACGGCTTTACGGACGCAGCCTTCCGATGGCTGCTCGCCTTTGTCCTGAGCCAGGTGGCATTGATTATTCTTGGCCTGTTGCCGGCGGGGTGGTGGAAGAGCTTTCAGACCCCGCCACGCCCGGCCGGGCCATGATTTAACCCGCCTTGTGTTAAGCTGCCAACAGCGGGTCCCCGGTTGTCATTTTTTACGTGCCAACTCAATTTTACCTTGATTTTACGCGGTTCCTTTGCGCTTGACGGATTCCGGGTAAAAAACTAAACTTTTAGTTCAAGAGCGGTAAAGTTTGCTGGTTCGGCCAGCTGCGAAAGTCGGAAGATACATATCTACCGACTTTTTTGTTCCCTGTGTGGGAATACCGTGTCGTGTGTATGAACGCTGATTTTCTGGCCGTTTTGGAATTTTGGGAGCGCGAAAAGGGCATCAACCGTGATGTCCTGGTCGGCGCTGTCCAGGATGCCTTGCTGCAAGCCGCCAAAAAGGCGGTCGGACCGGCGCGGGAACTGCGCGTCGAAATTGACCAGAAAAACGGCGACATCAAGGCCTTCGCCAAGCTCGTCGTCTCCGACCGCGTCATTTCGCAGCACGACCAGATTTCCGTGTTTGATGCCCGGCGGATCAAGGCCGATGCGCAAGTCGGCGATGAAGTTGAAAAGGAAGTGACCCCCACCGGTTTTGGCCGCATTGCCTCCCAATACGCCAAACAGGCGCTCATGCAGAAAATCCGCCAGGCCGAAAAAGCGCTGATTTTCACCGAATTCAAGGATCGTGTGGGCGACATCATCGGCGGCACGGTACGGCGGTTTGAACGCTCGGATGTAATCCTGGATCTCGGTAAATACGAAGCGTTGCTGCCCAATCGCGAGCGCGTGCCCACCGAGGAATATCAGGTCGGCGAACGCATTCGTTGTTACGTCAAGGCCGTCGAACAGGGACCGCACGGGCCGGAAATCATCCTGTCCCGGGCCGACCCGCGGTTTGTCATCAAGCTGTTCCAGCTCGAAGTGTCCGAAATCAACGACGGCACGATTGAGATCAAGGGCATTGCGCGCGAGCCGGGTTTCCGCACCAAGATGGCGGTTTATTCGCGTGACAGCAAAGTGGATCCCGTCGGCGCCTGCGTCGGCATGCGTGGCCAGCGCGTAAAAAACATCGTTCGCGAGCTCAACAACGAGAAGGTGGACGTCATTCCTTGGTCGCCGGACGTGCGCACGTTCATCACCAATGCGCTGGCACCCGCCAAACTCAAAAATTTTGAGATCGATGAAGCCGGCAAGCGCGTCAAAATTCTGGTGAGCGAGGACCAGCTTTCGCTGGCCATTGGCAAGCGCGGACAGAACGCGCGGCTGACGGCCAAGCTCACGGGTTGGGAAGTGGACATTGACGCTGAAGTCGTTGTCACCAAGGGTTTTGAAGAAAAAGTCGCCGAAGCCGTCGAACTGCTCGCCGCGATTCCAGGAATTACGCGCGAACAAGCGGACGCACTTGTCCATGCCGGTCTGACCCGGCTCGAAGATTTGTTGCAGGCGGAGGAAGCCGATTTGGGGACCATTCCCCAGGTCGGCGAACATGCGGCTGAGATTTTGAAGGCGGCGCGCGCCGAAGCGGAACGCCGCACCTTGAAAGTCGGTGAAGCACCGGTGAATCCCGACACGAGCGTCGGGGTAAACAGTTGAGATTTATGACGCGGACCGAAACAAGTGTTTCCGTGCTTTGAGCCATGAAGGCGATTTGCACATTTCGGTCGGCCATGCTGAATATTTATGCCCGTTCGGATTTACGACATTTCGAAAAAGCTCGGCCTGGAGAACAAAACGATTCTCGCCAAGGCCAAGGCGCTGGGCATTGCCGCCGCGAAGGTCCCCTCCAGCTCGCTTGACAAGATCAGCGCCCAGTTCCTCGAAGAGGAGCTGTTCAAGGAACATCCCGATCTGGCCGCCAAATTTGCGCTGCCGCCCGCCGCGGAAAAACCCAAACCCGCGCCGGTCGAGGAAAAAATTGTCCTGATCACCGCGCCGCCGGAGCCAAAACCGGAAGTCAAAGTCGAACCGGTCATCGCCGCCGCGGAACCGCCGGTGGTTGAACCGCCGCCACCGCCCAAACCGGCCGGCCCGAAACTCGGCGATAAGGTCGGATTCATTCAATTGCCGACCCGTCCCCAGCCGCGGACCGGAGACCGGACCGACAAACCCGGGGCGGTCAAACTTCCGCCGTCACGCCCGGGCGGACCCTCCCGAACCGATTCCCGACACCCCTTTCAACGTTCATTCGGCGGCCGCCAGACCGCACCGCCACCCCGTGAACCGGCGAAGCCCGCCGCCGCGGTCTCACCCAAATTTGTCGCGCCGGAGACCGGTGAAGTCATTGTCATCAAACCGCCGATTGTCGTGCGCGAACTGGCCGTCCAGCTGAAGCAAAAACCGTTCAAGATCATCGCCGATTTGATGGAGCTCGGCGTCTTCGCCAATGTCAACCAGGCGATTGACGAGAAAATCGCGCAACAACTTTGCGCGAAATACGGATTCCGGTTTGAAGTTGAAAAACGTGAACGCGGCGGCGGCGCTGTTCATGCCCCCATCAAGAAGGTCGAACTGGACGTCGAAGACAAGCCGGAGGAACTCAAACCGCGCGCACCGGTCGTGACCATCATGGGGCACGTTGACCACGGCAAGACCACCCTGCTGGATGTCATCCGCAAGGCCAACGTCGCCGCGGGCGAGGCCGGCGGCATCACGCAGCATATCGGCGCTTACACCATTTCCGTGCCGCATCCGGAGCGCAAAAATGAACTGGCCCAAATCACCTTCCTCGACACCCCCGGCCACGCCGCGTTTAGTTCCATGCGCGCCCGCGGCGCCAACGTCACCGATCTCGTCGTGCTTGTCGTGGCCGCCAACGACGGAGTCATGCCGCAAACGATCGAAGCCCTCAACCACGCCCGGGCGGCCAAGGTTCCCATTCTGGTCGCCGTCAACAAGGTTGACCATCCGAACGCGAATCCGCTGAAAGTCCGCCAGCAGTTGCAGGACAAGGGGCTGGTGCCGGACGATTGGGGTGGCGACACGATTTTCGTGGATGTATCCGGACTGACGAAGCAGGGCGTGGACAAGCTGCTGGAGATGATTTTGTTGCAGGCTGAATTGCTCGAGCTGAAGGCCAATCCCAACCGCCGCGCCAAGGGCAACGTGATTGAATCGGGCGTCGAACCGGGCGGCCCGACGGCAACGGTCCTGGTGCGCAAAGGCACGCTGCGCGTGGGCGACATCATTTTGTGCGGCGAGTTTTACGGTCGCGTCCGCGCGTTGATCAGCGAAGAGGGCAATCGCCTCAAGGAAGCCGGCCCCTCGGTCGCGGTGCGGGTGCTCGGCTTGAACGGCGTGCCGGACGCGGGATTGGAATTCAGCGTGGTCGAAGACGAAAAAGCGGCCCGTGAGCTGGCCGAGCAGCGCTTTCTGCAAGCCCGGGCCGAGGGCCAGGAGGACAAAAAAGTCACGCTCGAAAATCTTTTCGCCACGCTCGCCGCGGAACAAAGCAAGGTGCTCAAAGTCGTCGTCAAGGCGGACACCCAGGGCTCGGTCGAGGCGATTGTCGAAGCGCTCAAAAAAATCGAGGCGGAAAAAGTCTCACTCGAAATTATTCACAGCGACGTCGGCACGATCACCGAAAATGACGTGGCCCTGGCCTCGGCATCGAACGCCGTGATTCTTGGCTTTCATACGCGGGTGGACAGCACTGCCGCCGAAAAGGCCAAGCACGAGAGCGTGCAGATCAAACTGTACGCGATTATTTATGAATTGATGGACGAGGTGAAAGAAGCCATGGCCGGATTGCTGGAACCGGTCGTCAAGGAAAACATCATCGGTTCGGCGGAAGTACGGCAGGTCTTCGAATTATCCAAAGGCGCGCCCGTGGCCGGCTGCATGGTTGCCAGCGGCCGCATCGTCAAAGGCAAGGTCCGGCTGCGCCGGCGCAAGGACGTCATTTATGAGGGCGTCACACAGTCGCTTCGCCGCTTCCAGGACGAAGTCAGCGAGGTCCGCGCAGGGATGGAATGCGGTATCCGCATCGAAGGTTACAGCGATTTCCAGGTTGGCGATGTGATTGAGAGTTATTCCATCGAGAAAACGGCGGCGAAACTATGAAATCAGGCCCCCCAGTCCGGGCTTCGGATTCTGGAAAATGGCAGGACGCACCACCCCGCACGGCGGGTGCTGGACCTTAACCCCAACTCTCATGCCTTCCCTCCGACTCCAGCGCGTGCGCGAACTGTTGAAGCGTGAAATCGGCGATGCAATCCGCCGCGAATTTCACGTGAGTGAATGCGGTCTGATTTCGGTCAACGACGTCGATGTGGCCGGCGATCTCAAGTCCGCCACCGTGTTCATTAGCATTCTGGGCAATCCCGACCAGCAGAAGCACGGTTTTCAGACACTCAACGAACAGCGCGTCCGCATCCAGGGATTGGTCGCCCGAGCCATCGTCCTGAAATATACTCCGAAACTGAAATTTGCCTTTGACGATTCCATCGTGCGCGGCAACCGCGTGCTGCAAATCATCGAGGAACTGGAAAAAACCACCCCGGATGACCAGACCGCTTAAACCGTGAAAAGTTATCCCCAAAT
>JBEKKN010000031.1:0-32473 GCA_050010675.1 Verrucomicrobiota bacterium
GAACTAATTAAACCGGTTGAGCGGGCCAAACGATAAAGAATGATGAAACGAAATGGTTTTGAACAGTTGCAAACGAACAGCCACGGTTCGGCTGGTCTGCTTTTGAAGCGCGGGGAAGAGCAGGTCAACATTGGCGAATCACATGTGGTAAGAAAAATTGGGCAGAGCATCTCTTACATGTTGCAACACCTGGATCAGCCGTTGCATGTGGCCACCCTGGCCGCCGTCGTGAGCTTTTCACCTTCGCACTATTCCGCGTTGTTCAAACGTTGGATGGGATGTCCGCCCATTGATTATTTCATCCATTTGCGAATGCGGCATGCCTGCTGGTTGTTCGACAATACATCGTTGAACGTCAAGGAGGTTGCGGCGGCACTGGGATACGATGATCCGTTTTATTTCTCCCGGACATTTAAATTGGTGAACCGCGTTGCGCCCAGTGAATATCGAATCATGGCGGACAGGTTAAAAAACACCGCCAAGAGTGCGGCCCTGACTCATGCGGCTTCCGTTTCCGAAGCAGGTCGGACCGTTCGAGCACTGCCGGACCATGGGTCCCGGATGAATGGGCGCACCGAATCCAAACTCAAGGATGCGCCGTCGTTTCCAACCTTGGAGCCGGTGACGTAAAACAACTGAAGCAACGTTGCTTATGGAAGAATCATGAAAAAAACTGAATTATTGATTACGTCAGACAAATGTTCCGCCACCATGATCGAATTGCTCGTCGTGATTGCGATTATCGCCATCCTGGCGGCCATGTTGTTGCCGGCGCTGGCTTCGGCAAAATTCCGGGCCAAAGTCATCAACTGCACTTCCAATTACCGGCAGTGGACCATTGTGGCCAGCCTGGCTGCCGGCGATGATCCCCAAGGTAATTTGCCGACATTTCCCGTTCCAGGAACTCCGGGTCAGGATGTGTGGGATGTTTCGCAACAGATGGTTCCCGGTTTAACCAAATACGGATTGAGCGTGCCGATGTGGTTTTGCCCCGTTCGTCCGGCGGAATTTAATACGGCTGATAATTGGTACTACGGCATGTATCATCGTCACATTGTCACCACCGCGAACCTGAACCAGTACGTCTCAAGTTTTTTTGCCACGTGGGCTCTTATCAATCAGGACTGGTGGGTGCCGCGAGCCATCGTGTCAAACACTGGCGTCACCACGGGTATGTATCCGGTCCTGGGCGGCTCCGGTCAACAATTTCCCACCAATTCCGTTGGATGGCCGGTCAAATCTTCGGATAAAATCGCGGCGCGCGCACCCATTATCAGTGATTATTGCACCGCGAACCCATCGAAATCAACAAACGTTTCCAACATTTCACCAACCACGGCTCATTTTTTCGGGAATACGCTTTCGTCGGTCAACGTCGGGTTCGCCGACGGGCACGTTGAGCTTCACAACCCTGCAAAGATTCAGTGGCAGTACACGGCCGTATTCAGCACGTTCTATTGAGCCGTAGAATTCTCCATGCAAATCATAGTTTAATCTATTCCATTAAATCACTTAAGCATATATCCTAACCCTCAAGCTCAACCAAAAACCCGTAATCCTCCAATAAAATGAAAAAAACCTATTCAGCACTGCTGGCGGTTTTGTTTCTGGCTCTCTTTGGTGCGACCAGCCAGGCGCAAACCACCAACTTTATAATCTATAACTTCAACACAAACCAAGTCACCCAAAACGCCGGCTTCCCCTTTGGCGGAGCGTATCAAGGCTGGGGTAATTGGTTTGGCAACGCATTTGTATCCGATGCGTGGGATCCCACAATGGATTCGAGCAACAACGCGCTTTCCGGCGCCTTGAAAGTCAACACCACGTGGTTGCCGGCAACGAATGGCAATTATTATCAATATGTGGAGTTCGACGGCTTTTACAGCGACAATTTGGACATGTTTAACATATTCACGAATATCTCGTTTGACATCAAGTACGCTGCCGGTTCCGCAACCAGGACCAATACCGACGGGTCGGTTGATTTCGGTTATATGCGGTTCGGCGCCTTTGACAATTATAACCAGGATTGGATTCAGTATTTTGCCATCCCCGCCACCAATGGGTTGGGGCAACCCAATACCAATTGGACGCATATCAGCGTCAGCATCAATACCAATACATTCACCAGCTTTCCAAACCTGACCACGATTCAAGGCCTGCTGTTTGGCATGGATGCCGGCAATCCAGGATTAGGGGACACGAATATCAGCGGCACCCAGACTTACTGGATTGATAACATACAAGCCATCGGACCAGCCGGAGGCATCGTCCATCCGCCACCGGTTATGAGCATACAGAAAGCCACGCCGGCCCTGCGGGTTTTCCTTGGTTCGGCCAGCATTTATGCCCGTTCCCAGCTGACCTCCGTTGCGGCAAATCAGGCCTGGGTCGGCGGAACTTTCCCCAAAACCTATTCGTTCACACTTTCGGATTTTCCGAATGTGAGCCAGGTTCAAGCCCAGTTGGAATTCATTCCCGGGGCCGCCTACACGGGTAATTCGGGGGCGGATTACGCCAATGCCACCACGGCCTGGCTGCAGATTTTGAGTGACGGGGCGGGTGGTTATACCGCAGACATTGCCTGGAAAACCAACGCAACAAATAAAAATCCAAACGATGGAACGGTAGGCCATACCGAGTTGAGTATTGCGCGTACCAACTCCCCGGCCGGAACCTGGACGCTGACCTTTAACAGCAACACCAGCGGCACGTTGAGCGCCCCGGGAACAAATAATGCGACCTTTGCCATCAACGACCCGAATGTGGCCACTGACTTTGGCAATCCCTGCACGCTGGTGGTGGGTAATATGCCTAATGGAATACAGCAAGCTGAGGGTTTGCCCAGTGACTACACCCAAATTTCGGTTACCGGCACCGCCGGCGGCCCGATTAATGACAACTTCACGACGGCTCAGACCATTGATCCAGTCTGGACTCTTGCCAACAGCGACAACACGAACACGACGCAACTGGTTACGACCAACACTCCTTACTGGGTTATCTGGACATCGCCCGCTCAGAACTTTGGTTTGGCCATCAGCCCGGACCTGACCAACAGCGCTGACTGGTATCTGCCGGCACATTATAATGATTACGCTGGCGATCCGCCGGTGGTGATTCTAAATGGCACAATGTATTGGACCTTGATTCCGAACCAGGATTTGCCGTCATATCCGGCAGCTGATGGCAACCCGTCACCCAGCACAAATGGAGTAACCTACTTCAGATTATCAAACCCGCCGCCGAGCAACTGATCATTGTTCGAAGCGACGAGAAATCTCACGAACGGCGCCGACGGACATCGGCGCCGTTTTTTGCTGTTAAGCATGCGAAACCCTGCCGTTGATTCTTGGAAAATGATAATGGCAACCTGTTGGGTGAATACGAGTATAAGCAACACTTGGTTTCTGGCTAAACAGTTACAAAAATAGTTATATTGTCCATTCCATGGAAGCACAATGCCTGATAAAGTGCTTGAATCAGTCGGAAAGCGGCCATCAACAGCGGCCAATTAGTAGCAATGTAGTAGCAATAAACGAAGCAAGCCTTATGAAAACCTCACGTAAAACAATTCACGCATCAGCAGTCATTTTAATCGCTGGTCTTGTTGGTATAGCCCAGGCCCAAACGACCATTTTCACGGATAATTTTGAAGGTTACACCGCTGGTACCAGTGAAGATGCTGGTTGGGGCAGTTACGGTTCGCTGGCCAATTATTCGCTGACCGTCGCCGCCGGAACGGGCGTGGGCGGCAGCCAGGGTCTGACCTGGAAGGCGGATTTCCTCGGCTCGTATAGCGGTTATATACCTTCGAATATCGGGTACTCCGGCGGCAATCCTTCCGGGAACACGGATCCCAATATCAATGACTATACGTTGTCGTTCGAAATGGCGATTCCCAGCGGGGTTGGGTTGAACCAACTACAACTGACCCTTCAAGGCTGGGAAGGACAGTGGTTTAGTGGTGCCCAGAACTCGGCCGGACAGTACCAGATCAATACCAGCGCGGTAACGGTCGGTGGCGGTTTTCAACTTATTACTGTGAATCTAGGGGCCATCAACGCCGCTGACGCCGGCAATTTTGATCCCCTTGACCAGACGTATCAATTCCAATGGCAGCTGAACGGTTGGCAGTTGGCCGGAGGCGGACCCGTCACCGGAGAGCAAGTGACGATCGATAACCTCGCCATCACCATGGTTCCGGAGCCCGCGACCCTCGCGCTGATTGGCCTTGGGATGACCGCGCTTTTGGTTCGTCGTCGGAAAGGTTGATTGGATATTGAGCGACAGGGAGAATTTAACGAACGGTGCCGGAGGGGTTACGGCGCCGTTTTTGTTTAAAAAACATTAAATGACAACGGGTTAAACTTGATTTGTATCAAATTTCTGCCATCTTCGTCTATGGTCCGCAATCTCTTGGGAAAAGTGTTGTTGAATATCGAAAGCATTCTTGTCTTGCTGCTTTTCTTTGGCTTCAGCACGCCGGCCCGGGCACAAATGGTTTACGTGGTTGACCAGTTCGATCCGTCAGGAACGGGTGGCAACAGCTACTCCGGCGGCCATATCGGCAATGTCTGGGGAAACTGGTTCGGGAATGCATTTCAATCCCTGGTCTGGGATTCTGCCAGTGATGCCAGCAACAATCCGGCTTCGGGTTCCATGAAAGTCGCCGTCAAATTCAACCAGCCGAATACCAACCAATTCGAAGTTTACGATGGTTTCAATGGCATTACTCCGGCGATTAACGGCCTGCAATACACCAACTTTCAATGCGATGTCCGTTTTGCCAAAGGCTCGGCCACGAGCGGCGGGACGTTTGGCAATTTGCAATTCGGCATCGCCGTCGGTTCCAGTCAGGATTATTTCGGCGGCGTCAGTGTTGCGTCCAGTAATACCAATTGGGTGCATGTCAGCATCAACCTGAATGCGACCAGCGATCCCAATCTGCAGAGCATCAATGACGTGCTCATCCACATGTACAGCACTTCCCTGAACGGGGCTTCAACCTGTTGGGTGGACAACATCAAATTTGTCGGGGCGGCTCCCGTCATCACCAATTGCGTTGTGGATTGGAATGATGTGCATCAAAGGATAGATGGCTTTGGCGCTTCCTCAGCCTGGGATGGCAGCACGTGGAGCACGGCGGAAGCGGATTTGTTTTTCTCGACCAACAACGGTTGTGGTCTCTCATTGATCCGCAGCCGCATTCAGCCCGATGGAACCACGGTGGAATCGAGTATCATGCAGGCCGCTCAAGCCCGCGGGGCCACGGTGTGGAGTTCGCCGTGGAGTCCGCCAATCATCTACAAGGATACCAACTCGGTCAACGGCGGCAATTTCGCCTCCAGCCCCGCCAATTACCAGGGTTACGCCGCCCAACTGGCCGGGTATGTGGTCAGCATGCAAGCCAACTACGGCATCAATGTCTCCGCGATTTCAGTGCAAAACGAACCGGATGTTGACCAAACCTACGAATCTTGCGTGTGGACCGCGCAACAGATTCACGACTTCGTCCCCTATCTTTCCGCCGCGCTCGTGGCCAGCAATGTCGCCTCGACCAAAATCGTCTTACCGGAGGATGAATTTTGGCAGTGGAATCTGGCCACGACCACGATGAATGACCCGGCGACCTCAAATCTGGTCGGCGTGCTGGCGGCTCATGATTATGGCGGTGTGGTTGGGCCGGTGACTCAATTCGGCAGCCCGTGCCCCAAGCCGGTGTGGGAGACTGAACACTATTTCGGCTCGGATGACACCATCACCAACGGGGTGGCGCTGGCGCAGGAAATCCATTCCTTCATGACCGTGGCCGGCGCGAACGCCTATCATTACTGGTGGCTGGAAGGCAGCGGCAACGGATCGCTGGTCGGCAACAGCTGGACCACGCCGGCAAAACGGATCTTCGTGATGGGTAATTACAGCCGCTTTGTGCGGCCGAATGATTACCGGATTGATGCGACCAATAATGGGTTTGCCTTGATCAGCGCGTACAAGGACCCGGTTTCCGGCAACTTTGCCATCGTCGCCATTAATCCCGGGTTCAGCCCCCAGACGCAAATTTTCAATCTGACCAATTTCCCCGCCATCAGCTCGGTGACGCCCTGGATTACTTCCGGAAGCCTTTCACTTTCAAATCAACCGGCCATCGGCGTGACCAATTCAGCCTTTACTTATGCGCTGCCGGCTCTGAGTGTCGTGACGTTTGTGGGGCAGGGCAGTGTCATCTCGTCCAACATCATAATTTCCAGCACTTCCTACAATCCCAACGGGCCCTCATTTGTTCTGACCTGGAATTCAACGCCCGGCGCAACCTATTCCGTGCTCGAGACCAATGTTTTGGGTTGGCCCGCCATTGACTGGCCGGTCATGGTAACCGGTTATCCTCCGGGCGGAGCGGTCGGCGGTCCGCTTTCCTACACCGACACGACCACCACCCTCAGTCCAGCCTTTTACCAGGTGAGCAGTCCGTGATTCGGGTGGACACCCTTGCCAGGACGGGAGCATCACCCCGGCTTTAAATCCAGGGTTTCACTTCGCGCCTTGGGAAGCATCGTTCCCGGGGGGAGCACCGGAATTGAAACGCTGAACGTCGAGCCGTGGTTGACTTCACTTTGCACCTGGATGACCCCGTGATGTTCGTGTGCAATGCGCTGGCTGATGGCCAGACCCAGCCCGGTCCCGCTTTTCTTGGTTGTGAAAAATGGTTCGAACAGGCGTTCCAGATTATCCCGGGCAATGCCGGCGCCGGTATCCTGGATGTGAATGCGCATTAACCGCGCTCCGCGCCTGCCTTCCACGGTTTCCGTGGAAACCGTCAGCGCGCCTTTGGCGTCCATGGCCTCGAGCGCATTGAGCAGCAGATTCATGAACGCTTGTTGCAACTGCACGTCATCTCCGCGCACCGCATCCGTCTGGGCCTGGTAACGGCGTTGGAGGGAAATCAATTTTCCGGCGATCTGGTGGTGCAGCAACCGCAACGAATGGTCCAGCAACTCGTGCACATGGACGGTGGCGAACGTGGTTTTCTTGGGCGCCGCGAACCGCATCATTTGCGTGACGATCGCGTTGATGCGCTGCAATTCGCGACTGACCACCTCGGTCAGTTCGGTGTCCTGACCCCGTTGCATCAGCAAATCAATGAACGTCTTGATGGCGACCATGCCATTTTTGATTTCGTGCGCCATGCTGGCGGAAAGCGTGCCGAGGCTGGCCAGCCGGTCGAGTCGCCGCAGATTTTGCTCGAAAGCCGGTACGGAAGTCTGGTTGTTGAGCACCACGACCACCTGTGATTGCGCGCGGCTTTTCACGGGCAAAATACTGACCCGTAACGAAGTGGCGTCGCGACGGGAGGTTTTTAAACGGATTTCCCGGTTGGTCACCGGCTGTCCGCTCCGGGCGGCCTCGCTGATGAGTTTGGGCAACGGGGCGGGCAGGGACTTCACCGGTGCGTTCTGTAATCGTGCCATCGGCACGCCCAGAAGCGCAGCGGCCTCAGGCGTGCACGCAACCAGGCGCCCGCGCGCACCTGCCACCAACACTCCATACGCAAGACACTCCTGCAACAGACTCGCCGGATTTCCGGTCGGAAGTCCGCTTTTTTCCTGAATTGAGCTGTGGGGTGGCATAAATCAAAACAACCTTCTGGCGCCGCGGCCCTTGCTTTTGTTGATCCCAAACCCAATGAACGCGCTCATATTAAGTCGCGATTGCTCCGCGACAAACAAAAAAGAGCCAAAATCGTGCTTTTGCAGCCACAACCGTGATGACGTTTTGCGGCTGACGTCCGGGCCTTCCGGGATTACGCTGCTACCGCCGAATGAAAAATACTTTTGACAGCATCGAATCCATCATCACCGACCTCCGCCGGGGCAAACTGGTCATTGTCGTGGACGACGCCGACCGCGAGAACGAGGGGGATTTGATTCTGGCGGGGCAGTTCGTCACGCCGGCCGCGGTGAATTTCATGGCCAAACATGGGCGGGGTTTGATTTGCGTGCCGACCAACGCCGAACGCCTGCAACAACTCGGCATTGACCGCATGGTGCATCAAAACCGTGAGAGTTTTCGCACCGATTTTCAGGTGAGCGTGGATGCCGCGCGCGGCATCACCACCGGCATCAGCGCCGCCGACCGCGCCCGGACGATTCAAATCATGGCCGCGCCGACCGCCGTGCCCGATGATCTGGTCCAGCCCGGCCATGTTTTTCCATTGCGGGCGCGTCCCGGCGGCGTCTTGCAGCGCGCCGGTCACACCGAGGCGGCGGTGGACCTCGTGCGACTCGCCGGGTTGCGGCCCATCGGCGTGCTGTGCGAAATACTGAACGACGACGGCACCATGGCCCGGCTGACGCAGTTGCGCAAATTCGCCAAAAAACATCGCCTGAAAATGTGCACCATTGCCGATCTGATTGAATACCGCCGCACGCGTGAAAAATTGGTGGAGCACGTTGAAGTCGTGAAGTTGCCGACCGATTACGGCGATTTCGATTTGCATCTGTATCGTTCGAAGCTGGACGGTCAGCACCATCTGGCGCTGGTTCATGGCGACGTGGCCGGGCAGGAAAAGGTTTTTGTGCGCGTCCATAGCGAATGTCTGACCGGCGACGTGTTCGGTTCGCGCCGGTGCGATTGCGGGTCGCAACTGCATCAGGCCATGCGGCAGGTGACCGGGGCCGGGCGGGGCGTGATTGTCTATATGCGGCAGGAAGGCCGGGGCATCGGCCTCGCGCCCAAAATCAAGGCCTACAAACTGCAGGAACAAGGCTACGACACCGTCGAGGCAAACCAAAAACTCGGCTACGACATGGACCTGCGTGAATATGGCCTCGGCGCGCAAATCCTCGTTGACCTTGGCCTGAAAACCATCCGCCTGCTGACCAACAACCCGAAGAAGATCGTAGGGCTGGAAGGCTACGGACTGAAGATTGTTGAGCAGGTGCCGATTCGTGTGAAACCCAATCCGCACAATGAACGGTATTTGAAAACCAAGCGGCAGAAGATGGGGCACTTGCTCTGATTTTTCGATTTACGATTTTCAATTGAAGCGGGATCTGTTCCATGATCACAAATTGTAAATTGCCTTCGTCATGCAGAACCCATTCGCAATCAGAACCGCTTCCCTGATGATGGAACGTTTGCCGTCGCGGCAACTTGTTTCCCCCATCCGACTTTTTGTTTGCCCGGGCCGGCCCGATAATTCAGACTCCCGGTTAATCTGTAAGGTTTATGGCCAAACTTGTTGTGGTTTCACCGGCGTTGGGTGGCTTGTCCCATGAATTGAGCGGGGGCTGGGCGACCATCGGGCGTGCGGATGGGAATACGTTCCAGATTGTCGAGGCGTCGATTTCCGGCCGGCATTGCGAAGTCCGGTTGCAGGGGGATGAACTCGTTGTCCGCGACCTGCTTTCCACCAATGGCACGTTTGTCCAAAACAAAAAAGTCGCCGAGGCGGTGTTGAAACCGGGAGAGGTGCTGCGCCTCGGCCACGTGGAATTGCGCCTGGACCTTTCCGCGACGCCGGCATCCCCCTCCCCACCGGCCCGGACCAACGCACCGGCGGCGGCCTTGGCACCGTTCCCGGCGCAAAAACCGGCCGCGTCCACCAAGCCGGACACCGACACTGATTCAATCCGAAAGCATCACGTCCTGTTCGTGGACGACAGTCTGGCCTTTCTGGAGACGTTCAGTAAGTTATGTTCCGTCTTTGCCAACGGTGCGTGGGAAATTCATTGCGCCGCAACGGCGGACCGGGCGCTGGCCGTATTGCAGGAAAGCCCGATTGAACTGGTCGTATTGGACATCGGGATACCGGTGGTGGACGGGCTTCAATTGCTCGGCATCATCAACCAGCGTTATCCGGGCCTGAAAATCGCGGTCATGACCGGCAACGCCACGGAACACAACCGCGCCGCCTGTCTTTCAAACGGAGCCGAACTGTTCATCGAGAAGCCGGTTTCCGCCGACGGCATCAAGGTCGTCTTCAATCTCCTGAACGATCTGATGTCGTGGGCGCATCGGGAAGGTTTCAGCGGTGCGCTGCGGCAGGTCGGGATGCAGGAGGTCATCCAGATGGAATGCATTGGCCGCCATTCCTCAATCCTGGAAATCCGCAACCGGCAGTTGCGCGGCCAGATTTATATTGAGGCCGGAGTGGTCACGCATGCAGCCGTGGGAACGCTGGTCGGGGAACAGGCCTTTTACCGTCTGCTTTCCTTGAAAGGCGGCGAGTTTCATGTGAAACCGTTCCGGGCACCGCCCCAACGCACCATTCAAGAACGGTGGGAATTCCTGCTCATGGAAGCTGCCCGTGTCTGCGATGAAGAGACGGTTTTGATCCGGAAAAAGCCAGCGGACGGCACGGCCAAATCATCGGTAGCCGGGCCGGGTCCCCTGGCGAATGCGCCCGCGGGCACGCCGGTGCCGGCGGAAACACCCCCGCCCAAGGATTTGCCGCCGATGCCGGACGAAAAGCCGGCTGGTCTGGGTGATGACATTGTGGTGGTGGCCACTTATGATGGTAAATGGAAGTCCGTGGATGATTCCAAGAAATAGCCCAGGTCTTTAAATTTTGTGTCCATTCGCGTTCGTTCATGGTTAACTTTCCGCGATGCTTCGCCAGATTCAGCAGAAAAAGTCTCAAGGACGCGGCGGGATGTTTGCCATCGTCGCCTCGCGCTATAACGCGCGTTATGTGGACGCCATGGTGCAGGCGGCCAAGGCGGAGTTGCAGCGTGCCTTTTCGGGAATCCGGGTCTTTCGTGTGCCGGGCGCGTATGAAATCCCCCTCGTGGCCAAACGACTGGCCCGCGGCACGCAAACGGAACCGCAATCCGCGTTTTCGGCCATCATTTGTCTGGGCGTGATTTTGCGCGGCGAAACGGTCCACGCCGCCCATATCGGTGAAGCGGTCAGTCGCGCGCTCATGGAGATCCAGCTCGCCCACGAAATTCCCGTCATTCACGAAGTGCTCCTTTTGGAAAACGAGGCGCAGGCGGACGCGCGCTGTCTGGATCCCAAACATAATCGTGGAACGGAAGCGGCGCAGACGGCCCTGGCCATGGCGCAGGTCCTGGCGGATCTGAACGACGCCGGCTGAGTGGCGGCAAATGCAGACAGTTAATAGTCATGATGAGCGCTTGTGAAATTTTTCACATAATTCTTGCCGACCGCAGGCAGGGTTGCTAGGTTGTGACTGGTTCTTGCGCTTCAAAAGCCAAAAAAGTATGAAAAAATTCTTGTTAGTTCTTTTACCGGTGCTGCTTGCGGGTCTGCCCACCGCGCGGGCGGCGGACATCATTGGCACCATTACCCTCAATGGCACGCCGCCTCCGGAAGTGCCCTACACGCCGCTCATGAACGATCCCACCTGCGGCGCGATGTACACCACCCCCCCCACCACGCATTTTTACGTCGTCGGATCAAATCACGAACTGGCCGACGCGATCGTTTCTTTGAAGGGGGTTACTGGCAAATCCACCGGCGCGAGCCAGCCGCCCGTTACGCTCGATCAAAAGGGCTGTCTGTATGTGCCTCAAATTCTGGTCATGCAAACGGGCCAGAAACTCGTCGTCAAAAATTCCGACCCCTGCATCCACAATGTTCACTGCATCCCCGCCGTGTCCGGTAATCCCGAGTCCAATCAGGTGCAAATGCCCGGCGGCCCGGAACTGGATTTCACCTTTGCGCAGCCGGAGCTGTTCATGAAATTCAAATGCGACGTGCATCCCTGGATGTTTGCCTGGGTGACCGTGATTGACAGCCCCTATTATTGCCTCAGTGACAAGGACGGTAAATTTATCATCAAGAACGTGCCGCCGGGCAAATACACCGTGGAGGCCGATCACCGCAAACTCGGCACCTTGACCAAGGACGTGGAAGTCAAGGACGGTGATGTGACCGTGAATTTTGCATTTGACGTGAAATAAACCGGAAATCACGGCGGCTCCGGTGCTGCCAGGGTTGGCCTTTTTTGCAAAATGTCTGAAAACGTGTTGGTAAAAGTGAATCGGCCGCTGCATTGGTTTGCCGTGCTGACGGCGCTGTTCACCTTTTTGCTGCTCGGCGCCGGCGGCCTGGTCACCAGCCATGAGGCCGGCATGTCGGTCCCCGACTGGCCGACCAGCTACGGTTACAATATGTTCGCGCTGCCCATCAAATTCTGGCACGGCGGGGCTTTCTTCGAACATACGCACCGGTTGCTGGCTTCCGGCGCGGGATTTTTGACAACCCTTCTTGCCGTCTGGCTCTGGCTCAAGGAGCCGCGCCCATGGATGAAATGGCTGGGGGTCATCGCGTTTCTGCTGGTCGTGGCGCAGGGCGTCCTTGGCGGGTTGCGGGTGACGATGAAAATGGATTCACTCGGCGTCTTTCACGGTGTCATCGCGCAATCGTTTTTCGTTTTGACCTGCGCCCTCGCGCTGTTCACCAGCCCGTTTGGGATCGCATGGTCCGCCGGCGGAAACAAGTTTTTCGTCAAACGCGGATTGTGGCGGCTCGGGCTGGCGGCCACCATCCTGGTTTTCGTCCAATTGATTCTTGGCGCGACGATGCGGCACCAGCACGCGGGCCTGGCCATTCCCGATTTCCCGCTCGCTTACGGAAAAGTCTGGCCGGCCACGAGCGCCGACGCCGTTGCGCGTTACAATGCCGACCGCGTTGAGGTCATTGCGGTCAACCCCATCACCGCGTTCCAGATTGAATTGCAAATGGTTCACCGGATGGTGGCGCTGGCGATTTTCATCCTGGTCGCGGCGACCGCTGGGTGGTCGCGAAAGCAATTGGGCGGGAAAAATCCGCTGTGGCGGCTGGCGATGTTCTGGCTCGCGTTGATTGTCTGCCAGATTGCGCTTGGCGCGTGGACGATCTGGTCGAACAAGGCCGCCGACGTGGCGACCGCCCACGTGCTGGTCGGCGCACTTTCGCTCGTGACAGGCGCGCTCTGGTGCGTTATTGGTTTCCGCCGTTCGGCGGCATTGCCTGAAATTGCGCCCGCCACGACAGTATCCGGCGCGTATGGAGGCGCTCCGGCCATGGCCGCAAACAAGTGACATGAAAGAAGCCTCGGTGGAAATTTTAAGCGCTCCGGCGTCCGGTGTTGGGGTGGTGGAGAAAAGTTGGACGGCGGTCTTCGCCGATTTGGTCAAGGCGCGGCTGACGACGCTGGTGCTGCTGACGACGCTGGTCGGCTTTTATGTCGGGTGGCGCGGCCCGATGAACTTTGCGCTCATGCTCAACACGCTGGCGGCCACGGCCCTGGTCGCGGCGGGCGCGGCGGCGTTGAACCAGTTGCTGGAGCGCGAATACGACGCGCGCATGCGCCGCACGCAAAATCGCCCGCTGCCGTCGGGCCGTTTGCAGCCCACCACGGTCATGCTCTTTGGTGGCGTTTGCGCGGTGACGGGATTGGTTTATCTCGCGCTGGCGGTGAATCTCCTTACCTGCGTCATCGGCGCGGTCACGCTCGTCAGTTATTTGTTCATCTACACGCCGCTGAAGCGTTTGACGTGGCTGAACACCATCGTCGGCGCGGTGCCCGGCGCCCTGCCGCCCTTGATGGGCTGGACGGCTGCGCGCGGCGAATTGAGTGGCGAAGGCTGGGCGTTGTTCGCGATTTTGGCGTTCTGGCAGATCCCGCATTTCATGGCCATTGCCTGGATGTATCGCGACGAATACGCGCGGGCGGGGTTCAAAATGCTGCCCGCGATGGACCCGGATGGACATCGCACGGGGCAACAGGCGGTGAGCCACACCCTGGCGTTGTTGGTGGTGGCGCTGTGTCCGTTCGCTTTCAAGCTCGCCGGCCCGGTTTATCTGGTGGGCGCCCTGGTTCTGGGTGCGGGCTACCTGTGGTGCGCCATTCAGTTTTCGCGGCACCTCAACCTGGCGCGGGCGCGGCAATTGTTCCTGGCCTCGATTCTTTATCTGCCGCTGTTATTGGCGGTGATGGTTTTGGACAAGGTAAAATAATATGGAAACGATGGTTCATGAATTTCCGCCGTATCGCGGGCACGAGAAGGCTCACGAGCCCGGGGGGCATGGGCATCACGAGGACATCGGCTTTGGGCGCAAATACATTTTTTCGACCGACCATAAAATCATTGGCATTCAATACGGCTTCACGGCGTTGTGTTTCATGTTGTTCGGATTTTTCCTGATGCTCCTGATGCGCTGGCAGATCGCGCATCCGGGTTCGCCGGTTCCCGTCATGGGGCCGCTTTTGGCCAAGGTGCTCGGCCAGCCTGCCGCCAACGGCGTGATTTCACCGGAACTGTACAACTCGTTTGGGGCGATGCACGGCACGATCATGGTATTCCTGGCGATTGTGCCGCTGGCGTTCGCCGCGTTCGGCAATTATGTCGTTCCCCTGATGATTGGCGCGCCGGACATGGCGTTTCCACGCGTGAACATGGCGAGTTACCAGGCCTATGTGCTCGGCGGGTTGGTGATGCTGGTGAGTTTCTTCATTCCGGGTGGCGCGGCGCAGGCGGGTTGGACCTCCTATTCGCCGCTGGCAACGTCCATTCCCACCGAAGGCCAGTTGTTCTGGATCATTGGCATGGTGCTGCTCATCACGTCATCCCTGTTGGGCGCGGTGAATTTTATCGCGACCATCATCCAATTGCGGGCGCCGGGCATGACGTGGATGCGGCTGCCGTTCTTCGTCTGGGCGCAGTTTGTGACGGCCTTTCTGCTGTTGCTCGCCTTTCCGCCGCTGGAGGCGGCGGCGGTGATGCAATTGATGGACAATGCCCTGCACACGAGTTTCTTTTTGCCGACGGGTCTCGCGGTGGGCGGGCAATTGGCCCACATCAGCGGCGGCGGCAGCCCGTTGTTGTGGCAGCATTTGTTTTGGTTCCTCGGTCACCCGGAGGTGTACGTGTTGATTCTGCCGGGGATGGGCATTGTCTGCGAAATCATTGCCAACAATACCCGTAAACCGATCTGGGGTTACAAATCACTGGTCTATTCGGTGCTCGCCATCGGTTTCCTGTCGTTCATCGTCTGGGCGCACCACATGTATCTGACCGGCATGGGTACGAAAATTTCAGCGTTCTTTCAGGCGACGACCATGATCATTTCCATCCCGTCGGTCATTATTCTGACCTGCCTGTTTATTTCGCTTTGGGGCGGCTCGATCCGTTTCAACACGCCGATGCTGTTCGCGCTGGCGTTCCTGCCGATGTTCGGCATTGGCGGCCTGACCGGTCTGCCGCTCGGCTTCAACGCCAGCGACGTTTATCTTCACGACACCTATTACGTCATCGCCCACTTTCACTACGTCGTCGCGCCCGGGACGATTTTTGCGCTGTTCGCAGGCATCTATTATTGGTTTCCCAAAATGACGGGGCGGAAGATGAATGAATTCTGGGGACGGGTGCATTTCTGGGGTTCCTTGGTGTTCATGAATCTGGTCTTCATGCCGATGTTCGCGCAGGGCATCAAGGGCATGTTGCGACGCATGGCCGACGGCGGCGCGAATTACTCCGCGGCGCGCGTGCCGGATGCGATCGGCGCGCTGCCGGGCACCATCATGGAACTTCACTCGTGGATTCTTTGGGCGGCGATGGCGCTGGGTATCGCGCAAATCCCGTTCATCCTCAATTTATTCTGGAGCATGAATCACGGTGAAAAGGTCGGTGATAATCCATGGCACGCCACCACGCTCGAATGGCAGGCGCCCACGCCGCCGCCGCACGGTAATTTTGCCGAGCCGCCACGGATCCATCGTGGCCCGTACGAATACAGCGTGCCCGGCCATGCCGCCGATTTCACGCCGCAGAACGAACCTGATCAACCGGGCACACCCGCCCTTTCACCCGCGCATTGAGTCATGGAAATTCCCTACGCCGTTCATCCCCGTCCCGACACCGGCATTTACAATGCGAAAGTCGGCATCTGGCTGTTTCTCGCTTCCGAAGTGATGCTGTTCGGCGCGTTGTTTTCCGCCTATGTCCTGCTGCGCGTCGGCGCCCCGGCGGGCGAATGGCCGCATGGCTGGCTCAATGTCACCCTGGGCACCATCAACACCCTGGTGTTGGCCACCTCGGCCATCACGACGCTCATGGCCTGGGTGGCGTGCAAAACCCGGCAGTTCGGCAAATTCAAGTTTTTCCACGCCTGCACCCTGCTGCTGGCGCTCACGTTTTTGTGCGTCAAGGCTTATGAGTATCACGACAAATGGATTCACTATGAAATCCACCTCACCGACGGACGCATCGCCGACGGCCACTTGCGGGCCAGCGATGCCGACTCCGTCACGATTGAAGGCCGTTACGTGACGGATGAAACGCAGTTGTACGACCTGCGCGCCCAGAAGGACATCAAGACCGGGGAAATCAAAATTCCGCGGGCGCAAATCAAGCAAATGGAGAATTACGGTCCGTGGCACAACACGTATCTGGCGCTTTATTTCACGCTCACCGGCCTGCATGCGCTGCATATCCTCGGCGGCAGCATCGTCATCGGCTACTTGTGGGGGCCGGGCCGTAAATTGTGGAAAACCGATCCCGAGCATTTCACCAATCGCGTTGAAGTGTCCGGCCTGTTCTGGCATTTTGTGGACCTGGTCTGGATATTTTTGTTTCCCGTCCTATATTTAACCTAGGATTTGAACTTATGAGTGAATTAAAAACGGCTGAGCCAGCCCATGCGCCATTCGCGGGCGAACCCGGAGCGCACGAGCATCCGGTTGATTTCAACAGTTATCTCCGGCGCTGCGTTTATGTTTTCGTTGCCGTGGTCTGCGCGGTGTCGTTGATGCTGGTCGCCTCGTATCTGCCGCATTTCGGCTGGCCGGCCAAGGTGGCCATGATCCTGGCCATCGCCGCCACCAATGCCTTTGTGGTGGCCGGATTTCTCATGCACCTGATTTCTGAAAAGAAAATGATTTATACCTTGCTCGCCTTTACCGTCTTCTTTTTCACCGGGTTGATGGGACTGACGGTCTGGGCCATGCAGGATTTTCCGGCGGGCACCACGCATTGAACCATGTCACTCAAAGCCTTCCATCTCATCTTCGTGAACGCGCTGACGGGGCTGTCCTTCGGCTGCGCGATTTGGAAGTTCATGGATTATCGGCGTGCCGACGGCACCACCGGCGACCTGCTGTTCAGCGTGGCCGCCGTGGGGGTGGGTGTTTTGGTCATCATTTACGGCCGTTATTTTTTGAAGAAACTGAAAAAGATGAATTACCTATGAAACCGTCGTGTAAACTTTGGAAGCCATTATTGGCTGCCGCCGTCGGCGTGGTGGCCTTCGTTCCGTCAACACTGCTCGCCTGCGCCGCGTGCTACGGCCGGTCCGATTCACCGCTGGCCAGTGGCATGAACTGGGGCATCTTCACCCTGCTCGGGGTGGTGTTGACCGTATTGACCTGTATCGCGCTATTCTTCGTCCATGTCGTCCGCGGCGAGAAGACGCAAAGCGAAAACGATTCGGCCCCGAAAAATCCCCCCGGCATATGATCGAGTGGTTTGCCAATCATATTCTCGGCATGCCCGAGCTGGCCTCCAAAAACGGTGAGTCGGTCGATGCCCTGATCGTTTATGTCCACTGGCTGATGATCGCGTTGTTCATCGGCTGGCTGGTTTATTTTGGCTACGCCGTCTGGCGTTTTCGCGCGTCCCGGAACCCCAAGGCTGATTATCAAGGCGTCCGCAACCATGCGTCGAGTTACCTCGAACTGACCGTCGCGGCCATCGAGGCCGTCATCCTGATTGGCATGGCCATCCCGGTCTGGGCGAAGGCCGTGGACCATTTTCCGGACGTGAAAGACTCCACCGTCATCTACGTGATGGCGCAGCAATATGCCTGGAATATCCGCTACGCCGGGCCCGACGGCGTGTTTGGCCGGCAGGACATGAGATTTGTTTCCTCCGACAACGTCTTTGGGGTTGACCCGTCTGACTCGAACGGCAAGGACGACATTCAGACGCTCAACGAAATCCATGTACCGATCGGCAAACCTGTCGTCGTCTATGTCAGTTCCAAGGACGTGATCCATTCCTTCAAAATCACGGCCATGCGCGCCTGCCAGGACGCGATACCCGGTCTGCGGATTCCCTGCTGGTTCACGCCCACGAAGATCGGCAAATACCAGGTCAATTGTGCCCAGCTCTGCGGTCCCGGCCACTCGAGCATGACCGGTGGTTTTCTCATTGTGGAAAGCCAGGCGGATTTTAACAAATGGTTGGCCTCCAAGTCCGGCGCCACTGCCAGTTTTGAATAGGCGGGTGGCTCTGCCGGGACGGGAAGACTTTGCATGAATGGTTCCGTTCAACGAATGCCGTTGACGATCTGGGTCGGCTTCGGCCTGCTCTTCAGTTTGCTGGGTTTGATGTATCTGCTTTCCCTGGTGGAATACGGCCGCGCCAGACAGAAGGCGTTGCCCGTGATCGACCAGGTCGCCGATTTCACGCTGACCAATCAGGAAGGCAACGTCACGATGCTCGCGGATTTGAGTAATCACGTTTGGATCGCCGACATCATCTTCACCCGCTGTGCCGGGAACTGCCCGATCATGTCAACGCAGATGAAATCGCTGCAGGATGCGTTGCCGTCCAGCAGCCAGGCAAAACTGGTGACCCTGACGACCGATCCCGATTATGACAAGCCGTCCATCCTGAAACGATATGGCGAACACTACGGCGCCGATTTTCAACGCTGGACGTTCCTGACCGGCGAGAAGGGAGAACTGGCCGGCCTGGCCACCGGCAGTTTGAAGCTCGGTTCCACGCCCGTGCCGCCTCGGGACCGGACCAATTCCGTTGACCTGTTCGTGCACAGCACGATTTTTGTGGTGGTGGACAAACAGGCGCGGCTGCGGGGCAGCTTTCAAACCGAGGGTCAGGATGTGGATTGGACGAAGATCCAGCCGCAAATTATTGCCACCGTGAAGGAATTGGAAGGCGATTGATGAACATTCACGACCTGCCTGCCGTTAACGCGTCGCTCAACGGTCTCAGCGCGGTTTTCCTGACGGCTGGCTTCGTTTTCATCCGCCGAAAAAATAAGATCGCGCATCGCAACTGCATGGTAGCGGCGTTCATCACCTCCATCGTTTTTCTGGCGTGTTACGTCACTTACCACAGTTACCTCGCGATTGTCCTGCATAAAGGTCCGACGCAATTTCTGCACCCATTGTGGTTCCGCCCGATTTACCTGACCATTCTCCTGACGCACACCGTATTGGCCATGGTCATCGTACCGATGATTTTGGTGACGCTCTACCGCGCCAAAAAAGAGCGTTTCGAGCTTCACAAACAAATCGCGCGCTGGACCTGGCCGTTGTGGATGTATGTTTCCGTGACTGGCGTGCTGGTTTATTTCATGCTTTATCAAATTTTCCCGCAGGCCAAACCGTAGCAGCCAACGTGAGCGGTTCACTATTTTTAATTTGCGATATACGATTTACGCGATCACTTGGATATCGGGTGGGCTCGTAAATCGTAAATCGAACATCGTAAATACCGGGGCTTGTCGCCGTGATTGAAATCAGCGAAAACAAACCCATGTCATCGGCTACTAACGTCCTGATTCATCCCAGCCAGTTCCCGGAATCGGTCCGGCGCGATTTGCTGGAATCGCTGCGCGCACGGCGTGTGAACCACAAGTTTCACTACGACAGCGTCAAACAGACACAGAAATGGCTGGTGTTGCATCAGGCTTGTTCGCCGACCCGGAACGATGCGGATTGCCGGGCCGTTTACGGAAAAAGTTTCAAGGCGGCGACCGCACAGATCAAATCCCGGCGCGTGGACGTCATCGGTCTCGGTTGCGGCGGCGGCCAAAAGGACACGCGGCTTCTGAAGCTGTTGAAGGCCGGCGGCAAGGAGGTTTTTTACACGCCCTGCGATGTCAGCACCGCAATGGTTTTGACGGCCCGTAACGCCGCGCTGGCCGTTTTGCCGGCGGAGCATTGTTTTCCGTTCGTCTGTGATTTGGCTGCCGCGGACGATTTGCGGAGAATTATTTGGGAGGGTCGCCGTGTCGGCGACCCAAACTATTTTGGGACGGCGACACGCCGTCCCTCCCGGGATATGGCGTCACTCGTCACTTTCTTCGGCATGATTCCGAATTTCGAACCGCAAGCCATCCTGCCGAAGCTCGCATCACTCGTCGGGCCCAAAGATTATTTGCTGTTCAGCGCCAATCTGGCTCCCGGTGCCGATTACGCCGCTGGGATGAAGCGGATTCTCCCACAATACGACAACCTGCTTACGCGTGACTGGCTGATGACGTTCCTGCTCGACCTCGGCGTGGAACGGCGCGATGGCAAATTGCAATTTGAGATTGAAGATGGCCGGTTCGGATCAAAGCGAGTCGTCGCCCGGTTCCATTTCCACCGTCCTCGCCGGATGGAAATCGAAAGCCAGGTGTTCCGCTTTGCGAACGGCGACACCATCCAACTGTTCTTTTCCTACCGCTATACGCCGGACCGCGTCGGCAACCTGCTGGCGCGTTACCGGTTGAGAGTTCGCGATCAGTGGATTGCGAAATCGGGGGAGGAAGGCGTTTTTCTTTGTGAACGTGGGAGCCGGTGTGGAAAGGCGCATGCGTTTTCGTAGACCAGAAGCCTCGTTACCTCGGCTCTGCCTTGAAAACCTTCAGGGTATCCAACACCGCCTTGATGCGCGGCACTTCATGAGTACGGAACAAGTCGGTCTTCCCCAACGCGGCCAGCACGGCAAAAAACGGTTCGGCGGAGCGGACTTCGTCGCGGAAGAATTCAAACGCGTGGGGCAGGGCGTGGCAAACGGGGAATCCCAATGTCCGCAATCGGAACGTGTTCAGAAAAACCTTCATTTGATGCTGCACGCGCACGGCGCTGTCCTGCAGGTTGCGGTAGTAAAAGCCCAAACCGGGATCGAGCAGGATTTTTTCCACCCCGTTGCGCTGTGCGATTTCAATCTGGCGCGAAAGATCTTCGCGCATCCGCTCGATCGGGTCGCCGCTGAAATCAAAATCGCCGACTTCGCGGACATTTTTGCCCTGGACGTAACAGAGGATGACGGTGGCATCGTGCGCGGCGACCATCTGGAAAAGCTCGTCCCTGCCGTCCGTGCCGGTCAGATTCAGTACGTTGGCACCCGCTTCCAGGCAGGCGCGCGCGACGGCGGGTTCGTACGTTTCCACGGAAACCAAAATGTTCGCGGCGCGTAATTCCCGGATGACCGGAAGCAGCCTGGAATTTTGCGCATTCTCATCCACGCGCGCGGCCTGGGCGAGGGTGGATTCCGCGCCCAGATCCACGAGGTCCGCGCCCTGGGCGTGCAGGACTTTGCCGCGCGCCACCGCGGCTTCCGCGGTCAGGCAGACACTTTCGCGATACCATGAATCGGGCGAGAGGTTGACGACGCCCATGATGGCGGCCCGGGTGTTGAAGGCGAACGGGGTGCCGCCGATGGAGAATTCCTTCACCCGGGCGGGCGCGGCCGTGCAATGCTTTTCCAGCAGTTCGGCCAGGTCTTCCAGTCTTAACATACCGTGGCATCCTAGGGTGAAAATCATGAATCGTAAATGGAAAGTGGCGCCCCATTTTGAATTTCGCCCCTCGCGGCGGCGCAGAATTGTGATAGCCTGATGGGTAATGACTGGCAATAATGGGGCGGACAACCATTAACGAGAGGAAACCCGATGGCCCAAGCAATCATGGATCCGGAAAAGGTGCGGCGGTTCGCGGAAGAACTGCAGCGTTTCAACAGCGACCTGGAAAATCGGATGATTCTGGTGCAGGCCCGCTTCGGTGCGCTGGGCGACACCTGGCAGGACCAGGAACACGAGAAATTCACTGAGGAATTCAAGCTGGCGATGAAGGCGTTGAAGAAATTCGTTGAACTTTCAAAGGAACACACGCCTTACCTGTTGCGAAAGGCGCAGCGCATCGAGGAATATCTCAACCAGCACTGATTTCATGCCTGAACGCGCCCAAGTCACTTCCGTCGAAGCGATTGAATCGTTCCGTGCCAGCCTGATGGTGTTCTTGAGCAAAGTGCGTCCCACCCTGGAAGAGGTCAGCGACGAGGTGCTGCGGCTGCAGTTCTGGCTGCAGAACGACCAGCGCCGGCACTGGGAAAAGGAATTGCGCCAGCGGGGCTTGAAGCTGGAGGAAGCCCGGCGGGAGAAATTCAACACCTCGCTTTCCCATTTGCAGGAGGCGACGGCGTTACAAAACATGGCCGTGCAACGGGCGCAGCGCGCCGTCCGGGAAGCCGAGGACAAGCTCGACCTCCTTAAAAAATGGGGGCGGTCCCTGGAGGATCGCACGACGCCGATGGTCAAGCAGGTGGAGGAATTCCACGGGTTTCTGACCATTGACATGGGGCGGGCCGTGGCTCAACTGGTTCAAATTGTCAAGGCACTGGAGGCCTACGCCAAAGTTGGCAGACCCGGCCGGGAGGGAACCCCGCCATGAACCTGAGCGGAGCGAAAAGCCGGCTGGCGGGAAGTACCCGGGAACTGTCCCTGAAATGGACCGAGACCAAAAATTACTGGCTGGATGCGAAAAGCCGGGAATTCGAGCGCCAATACCTCGAAGACCTTTTCGTCCGCGTGGACAAGACGGTTGCCATCATTGAAAAGTTGGATGAGATTTTAAAAAAAGTCAGGAGCGACTGTGAATAAAAATCCGGGCGTCAATGAAATGCTTGCGCTGTTGGACAGCCTCAAGGGCGCGGTCGGGGATTTTGCCGCGCGCGAAGAAAAGCTGAACCACGATTTTGAGACCCGCTCCGCGGCCGAACTCAATGCCTTTGAATCCGCCGGGCAGGAACAGCAGTCAACCCGGGCTGACAGCCTCGCCACCGCCGAGGCTGCTTTTGAACGGGGAAGGAAGGAATGCCAGGTCCGATTCGAGAGGCGCAAAGGCCGGATCAACCGGGCGCACAGCGCGTTAAACCGGCAGATGTCGGAGGAGGGCAGTGAGCAGGAAGGGGAACTCAAACAAAAAATCCGCGCAAACTCGGCGGAAGCCGAACGCCAGCGGGACGCCGATCTGGCGAAGGCGGCCACGGCTGTTGAGGACTTTCAGAAACAATGGGAGAGGAGCAACGAAACCTTCGCCCGTTTGGAAAAGAGCGCCCGCCGGGCGTTTCGCGGCTACGGTACCTTCCGAAGGCTGCTCAATCGCCATCCGCCGCAGCAGGACGCCGAACTTTCGCAGGATGAAAACCGGTTGTTTGAGGAATTTCAACGTCTGGAGTCCCAGGCCCGTGAAGATCTGGATCGATTCCGGAAAATCCTGCTCCCGCAGGTGTTCCGGTTCCTTCCCGTTTCGCTCGTGGTTTTACTGCTGTTGGGCGCGGTCGCGGCGGTTCCCGTGCTTCAGCATTTCGGGCGGAACCTGGTTTCATGGTCGGAGACCGGCCCGGCCGCATTGGGGTTGCTGGTAATTCTGGTTTTTTATTTTCAGGGCCGCCGCGTTGCCGTGCCCATGGCCACCACCGTCGCCGGGCAACTCGGCCGGGCGCGCAGGTTGCTCGACGCTGCCCGGCAAAAGAACACGGAACATTATCAGCGCGAGCAGAGCCGGATTTACACCGACTTTGACACCACGACCCGCAATTTGAATCAGGAATGGAAACAGACGGTGAAGCAAATCGTCAATGTCCGCGGCGTCCGACCGATGGAAGTGGATCAAAAGGCGCTCCGGGCCGGGCAAAAGAACGAGCACTATCTTCGTGCCGGCATTCAGCGGATGGAACGCCGCCACCAGGACGCGGTCGCGGGTTTGCAGGCAGAAGCCGGGGAACAGGCGAGCCGGCTGGCTGACATTCATGCCCGGAGGGTGGCCGATTTGCAAAGCCAGTACCAGGCTGGGTGGCAGGCGCTGGAGTCGGATTGGAAAAACCAGATCGCGCCGCTGTTCGCGATCCTCCAGGAGGCCCAAGCCGCTGCGGAACAACTCTTCCCGGAATGGCAGGCGCCGTTTTGGAAGCAATGGGCGCCGCCGGACGAATTCAAAAACGCCGCCCGGTTTGGCCGCCTGGAAGTGGCCCTGGAAACCTTTGCCGAAAAGCTGCCGAAAGATCCACGCCTGGCGCTGCCCGGGCCGGCCGACTTCACCGTTCCCCTGACCCTGGTTTGTCCGCAACAGGGTTCAATCCTTTTTGAAACCGGAAAAACCGGCGGCACCGAGGCCGTGGCCGCCATCAACAATATCATTTTCCGTCTGCTGTCCACCACGCCGCCGGGCAAGGTGACCTTCACCATTTTTGACCCGGTCGGTCTGGGGCAGAACTTTGCGGCCCTGATGCATCTGGCCGATTACGAGGAAAGCTACATCAACAGCCGGATCTGGACGCAGACCGCGCAGTTCGAGGAGAAGCTCGCGGAACTCAACGAGCACATGGAAAAGGTCATCCAGATGTACCTGCGCAATGAGTATGCGACCATCTCCGAATACAACGCGGAAGCCGGCGCCGTTGCTGAGAAATATCATTTCCTCGTCATCGCCTCGTTTCCGGTGAACTTCAGCGACACCGCCGCACGGCGGCTCCGAAACATTGCCGCCAGCGGCGCCCGCTGCGGCGTTTACACGCTGATTCAATGGGACCAGCGGCAGGCTCCGCCGCAGGAATTTGTTCCCGACGAACTTCGAAAAAACAGCGTCTGCCTGACGCACACCGAAACGGGATTTCGATTGTCCACCTGGCGCGGGCCGGGAACGAAATTGCACATGGACCCACCGCCACCGCCGGAGACCGCCACGCATTTTCTCCATCAGCTGGGCGAAAGTGGCAAGGATTCCAGCCGGGTTGAGGTGCCTTTTCGGCAGGTGGCGCCGGCGGATTCCGATTTTTGGCGGGAAGACACGGTCGATGAACTGCGCGTGCCCATTGGCCGTTCCGGGGCCACCAAATTGCAATACCTCGCCATCGGCAAGGCGACGCGCCAGCACGGCTTGATTGCCGGCAAGACCGGTTCAGGCAAATCCACCCTGTTTCACGTCATCATTACCAACCTGGCTTTATGGTGCAGTCCCGAGCAGGTCGAATTTTATCTGGTGGACTTCAAAAAGGGCGTGGAGTTCAAATGCTACGCCAGCCGCCGGTTGCCGCATGCCAGGGTCGTTGCCATCGAGAGCGACCGTGCCTTCGGACTGAGCGTCCTTGAACGGGTGGACGCGGAACTGCGCCGCCGCGGCGATTTATTCCGCAAGCTCGGCGCTCAGGACCTCGCCGGATACAAGCGGGCGGGTGGGACCGAACCCATGCCCCGGTCACTGCTGATGATTGACGAGTTTCAGGAGTTTTTTGTGGAGGAAGACCGCGTTTCCCAGGGAGCGGCCGTCCTGCTGGATCGCATCATTCGGCAGGGCCGTGCGTTTGGCATTCACGTGTTGCTTGGTTCGCAGACTTTGGGCGGCGCCTATACCCTGGCCCGCGCCACCATCGGTCAGATGGTCATCCGCATTGCGCTGCAGTGCAACGAAGCCGATGCCTACCTGATCATGGATCAGGATAATCCCGCGCCCCGCCTGCTTTCCCGACCCGGTGAAGGTATTTACAATGACACGGCCGGCTCGATTGAAGGCAACAGCCCCTTCCAGACCGTATGGCTGCCCGACCACGAGCGCGACGGTTATCTGGCAAAAATCCGTGAACGTGCCGATAAAGGCCGTTATCCGGGGCCGATTGTCTTTGAAGGCAACGCCCCGGCCGATGTGTCGGAAAATCTGCTGTTAAACGCGGCGCTCGTTTCCCCGGCGGCCACATCGGGGACACCCGTGCGGGTCTGGCTCGGGGCACCCAATTCCATCAAGGGCCCGACCGAGGCCGTTTTCCAGAGACAGAGCGGCAGCAACCTGCTCATCGTGGGACAGAGTGACGAGCGCACGCTGACCCTGATGTCGGTGGCCCTCATTTCGCTGGCAGCGCAATATCCGCGGGACGGCGCGCGCTTTATCGTGCTCGACAGCACCCCGCCCGGTTTGCCGCAGTACGAATTTTTGCAACAGATTCTCCGGGCGGTGCCGCAGGAAGTGAGGCGGGTGAGCAGCGGCAACCTCGACGAGACCATGAGCCGCCTGGCGGAGGAACTGAAACAGCGCACTGCCGATGAGCAGACAAAATCACCGGAAACCTTCATTCTGGTTCAAGGATTGCAGAATTTTAAAAAGCTCCGGCAGGAAGACGAATTCAGCTTTTCGTCCGCGGATGCCGGGGCCGCCGCCAATCCCGCGGCCGTGCTGCTCAATCTCATCAGCGAAGGGCCGCCCCGCGGCTTTCATGTCATCGCTGCCTGTGATACGTACAACAACATGACCCGTTTTTTGGGGCGAAAGACCTTGAGCGAATTCGAAATGCGCGTGCTCTTCCAGATGAGCGCCAGCGATTCTGCCAGCCTGATTGACAATCCGGACGCCGCCACGCTCGGGTTGCACCGCGCCCTTTTTTACAACGATCGGGAAGGGTACCTCGAAACCTTTAGACCCTACGCGCGGCCGGAAAACGAATGGATTGACGAGGCGACACGAAATCTCGGCCGCCTACGGGGCACCGTGACTCAGGTCCAGGGCTGATGGCGTGCTTTCGGGCAGACTTAAATCGCAAATCCGGGAGGAAACTGGTGCGCCCGCCGCGATTCGAACGCGGGACCACCTGCTTAGAAGGCAGGTGCTCTATCCAACTGAGCTACGGGCGCGGCCACGAAGACATTAGTAGCTCATACGCGAAGGTGCAAGCGCCGGCTGATTCATACACGGGCGGTCATCCGGAAAAGGAACTGGTCCGGTTCGTACGTGTTGGTCGCTGACAAACTGTCCTAGATTTCTGTCGGGCCGATAAATTTTTTGAAGGCAACTTTCCCGATTCAACATCCCGCATTTTGCTTAATGATTACGGCTAAAAGCGTGTATTCCCTGGCTTTATTCAAAAGGGATCCCTGAAAGTTTTCAGCCAAATATAATTTGACTTGAGCGTCTTTTTCCTGTACAGGTATGTCATAAATCTGGGCAGATAGCCGTTGATAAAGTCATGTCGTAATAGTTGTTTATTAGCCAATAAAAGGATTATGTACACTTCCTTAACTCCCACATTGAGCAGGGCATTTGTAAAACCGGCAGCATTTTTTTTGCTGTTGTCAGTTTTTACCGTTTTTTTGTTTCAGTGTTGCATAGCAGATCAACCTCTATCCTTGTCTCCAAGTTCATCGGATCAGGTCCAATGGACCTCGGGGCAGGCTGATGCCAGTTTGGGTTCGTTGGCCGATATAAAAATTCCCAAAGGCTATCGTTTCACGGACGCCACGGGGGCCACCCTGCTTCTCGAAAGAATGAATAATCCGGTTCCCAAGGGGTTGGTGGGCATTCTGGCTCCGGAATCCGGCCAATGGTGGGCCGTTCTTGAATACCGGGACATTGGCTATTTGAAGGATGCGGCCAAGACCGGAATCGACGCGAAGGCAATTTTGAAGGGCATTTCCGATCGTGCTCAACGTCAGAATGAAATCCGCCGCATCCACAACCTGCCTCTGATTGCATCTGTGGACTGGGCACTGGCACCGGCGTTTGATGCAAACACCCACATCTTGGAATGGGCGGTTTTGGCCAAAGTCCAGTCGGGGCAGGTGGTCAATCACACCATGCGTTTGCTGGGCCGGCAAGGGCTCTTGGACGCCACCGTGGTGGAACCGTATGAGGCCCAGGCTGCCTTGGATTTGGTTTCGTTGAAGGAATTGATGAAAAACATTTCATTCAAGCCGGGACAGCGTTACACGGATTACCAGGCCGGTGACAAGATCTCCCAGATCGGCCTGGCAGGTCTCATCGAGGGGGACGAGGATTCTGCGACCGACCAGACTGATGATGTTGCCCCTTCAGTCAAAAGCGCGGGAGTTTGGGGTCGGTATGTTTTTGCCGGTGTGCTCGCCGGAGGCGGTCTCATGCTGGTCTGGGGTGTTGCCCAGCGGCGCCGCAAGGTGCAACCCGTGCTCTCCACGAGTCTGGCGGGTAATGGAGTTGGCAACGGCAACGGACACACGCCGGCAGCCTCGGTACAGCACCATGCCATTGCGCCGGTGCCGGCGCTGGCGGGCAATGGTTTGGCAGAAGTTGCAGCCAGGCCCGCTGAACGGCCAAAGGCCGCAATGGCTCGGAATGGATCGACCCACCGCCAGGGTGCGCACCGCGAGGGCGCCCGCCGCCGGAAGATTTTTGATTATCACCGATTTTACACGGACACCGTGATGAAGCTTTCTTCAAGTGGCTATACAGCCGAAGTTCCACCCCGCAACGGTCATGCCAATGGTCACGCTAATGGCCATTCGCCGGCTCACGCGATTGATGATCAATCGCCTTCAAATGGAGCCGGGAATCAGGCCCTGATGCAGGCCCATTTGGATTTGATCGCCAATCAGAAGGAGCTCATTGAAGAACAGAAGCGTTTGATGATTCAGCAGGCCAAGCTGATTGAGGAAAAAAGCAAATTAATTGCTGAAAAATCCCAGCTGCTGGACCGGCAAACTGAATTATTCGAACGCGATCTTTTGTAAGAAAAGCAGATCAACCTTGCGATAATTGAGCGAACGGTATTTCGTCTTTTGTCTGTTTGGAAAGAGACTATGAGATCATTATGTGCGACGGTCGGTCTGGTAGGAGTTCTTGGTGTGTCTGCGGTACAGGCACAGATGCAGGTGACGCTCTATCAGGATTTAGCGAATTACAGTTTTAGTGATGGCGGTGAATTCAGGGCGGTGCCTGATGCAAATCTGCTCAACTTCGCCAATCCCACCCTGGCTGGTTATGTTCCGGCCACAGCCAACTCCACTGCGGTAAATCCATATTTTCAAACGTTTTGCGTCGAAAAGTCGGAGTACTTTACTCCCGGCAATGCGTATGATGTTTCGCTGAGCTACAATATCAAGTATGATGCCGGGTTGTTCCTCCCCAACGGGGAGCCGCTTACCATGGGCACCGCCTGGCTCTATAGCCAGTTCGCCGCCGGCACTTTAATTGGAAGCGGCCCATTTCCGTATGTCTATGCTAATGGCGGCGGTCGCACAGCCACGGCTGGCGATTTACAAGAGGCAATCTGGTACCTCCAAGGTGAGGCCGCTTTGGTGGATGGCGGGGCCGATGGGACCGCCTTCTACAATGCGGCTGTCTCTGCCTTGGGCGCGGCCATTGATGATCCCGCCAATGGAGCTTATGGCGTGGTGGTTTTGAACCTGACGTCCAGTGGCGGCAACGCCCAGGATCAATTGATGGTGGTTCCTAATCCAAGTGCGGTGGTGGCTTCGGTTCCCGAACCGGCGCCGGTTGCCCTCTTGAGCGTGTCGATGGTGCTTTGGGGCGTGTTGCGTTTGTGTTGGCGCCGGGCAAAAATGCAAGCGACTACCCCGGCGATCTCCGGGCCGGAACAATTCAGCTTTCAATCACATTGATTTCCACCGGCTCGACGTTCACGCTGTTTTTCTCCAGCCATTTGATGGCCGCGTCCACTTCGCGGCGAGCGCCATCCAGTTCCAGGCAGACGATGCCGATCTCGTCGGTCACGCTCGCCTGGCGGATGTTGGTAACGACCTTGAATTTGTGGCCGACCTCCCAGATGAACGGCTTCTTGATGAGCCGGGGCGGATACATCAGCCACAACCGCTTTTGCACGGGTGAATTGGATTTTGTCGCCGGAACTTTTTTCTTGGTGGGCATAAGAATTAGCCTCCGGCAATTGCCGGTATGATGCTGATTTCGTCGCCGTCCTTCAACGGCGTCTGCTTGTTTTTCAGGAAGCGGATGTCCTCTTCGTTTACATAGACGTTGACGAAGCGGCGCACCTCGCCGTTTTCGTCCACGAGCCGTTCCTGGATGCCGGGGAAGCGCGTCTGTAATTCGACAATCGCCTCGCCGATGGTGGCGGCATTGACTTCGATCAGCTCCTCGTTGTTGGTCAACTTGCGGAGCGGGGTTGGAATTCGGACTTTCTTTGGCATAAAATTACGCGTTTACTTTTTCCTCGTTCGCCAGCAGGGCCTCGAACTCGCGCAGGCTGGGCTTGATTTCACGCGGCTTGCCGACGTAGCCTTCCACGGCGTCGAGCGTTTTCAAGCCATTGCCGGTGATGCAGAGAACCGCGGCATCATCTCGCGGAATTTTGCCCGACGCAATCAGTTTCTTGGCCACACCCACGGTCACGCCGCCGGCGGTTTCGGCAAAAATACCTTCCGTTTCCGCGAGCAGCTTGATGGCGTCGCGAATCTCATCGTCCGTGACATCGTCGGCGGTCGCGCCGGTGTCCCGCATCACGCGCAATGCGTAAAAACCGTCCGCCGGGGTGCCGATGGCCAGCGACTTGGCAATCGTGTTGGGCTTCACCGGTTTGAAAAAGTCGAGCCCGGCCTTTTGCGCGACCGAAATCGGCGAACAGCCCGTGGCCTGCGCGCCATGAACGGCGTATTTCGATTCCGCCACCAGGCCGAGCTTGACGAATTCCTGATAGCCTTTCTGGATTTTCGTCAGCAACGAGCCGGAGGCCATCGGCACGACGGTGTGCCGCGGGATGCGCCAGCCACATTGCTCGGCAATCTCATATGCCATGCTCTTGGAGCCTTCAGCGTAATACGGCCGCATGTTCACGTTTACAAACGCCCAGCCGAACTTGCCGGCGATTTCGGCGCACAAGCGGTTCACTTCGTCATAGTGGCCCTTGATGCCAATCACGCGCGCGCCGTAAATGAGCGAGTTTAGGATCTTGCCCTGCTCCAGATCCGACGGAATAAACACGTAGGATTTCAACCCGGCGGACGCGGCTTGGGCGGCGACGGAATTTGCGAGATTGCCGGTCGAGGCACACGCGACGGTGTCGAAACCAAGTTCCTTCGAGCGGCTCAAGGCCACGCTGACGACGCGGTCCTTGAACGACAGGGTGGGGTAGTTCACCGTGTCATTTTTGATCCACAATTCCCGGATGCCCAGCTTCTTGGCGAGGCGGTCGGCTTTTACGAGCGGCGTGAAACCGGCTTGCAGGCCCACGGTCGGGTCGTTCGCCACCGGCAGCAATTCGCGGTAACGCCACATCGTCTTCGGCCGCGACTGGATGGCCGCCTTGGTCAGCGATTTTTTGATGCGGTCGTAGTCGTAGGCGACTTCGAGCGGGCCGAAGTCGAACTCACAGACATGCGACGCCGCGAGCGGGTATTCCCGTCCGCATTCGCGGCACTTCAGCGCTTTCATGTAACCTTGATGTTCACTCATAAATTTTCTCTTTGCAGGTAGGGTCGACGCGCTGCGCCGACCGGACGCCGCAGCGCGGCGTCCCTACCGGTTTCAGGGCAATAAAAAAGCCCCGACTCATGGTGAGAAGGGGCTGACAAAATTCGCACGCGCTTCTCATTTTCCCCCGACACCCGTCGGGGCTGGAATTGGCACCTGGTCACCCCGAACGGATTCGAGGCCGGTTGCCGTGGCGTCATTGGGCCAGTCCCTCAGCCACTCTGCATGAGACCGTTGTATCAACGGATGCGGATAAGTTGATTGAAGACAGAGCTTCTGTCAACTGCTTTTTCAGCCGGAACCGATCAATAAACAATGACGGAACGCACCGGATACGGCTTCAATTTTTCGCGGCCGTTCAGAAATTTCAGTTCAATGAGGAAGGCGGCTTCCAGGATTTTGGCGCCCAATTGGTTGACCAGGGCGGCGGCGGCGGAAGCGGTGCCGCCGGTGGCCAGCAGATCGTCAATCAACAGCACGCGCGCGCCCGGCTCGAGCGCGTCCACGTGCATGGCGACGGTCGCCGAACCGTATTCGAGGGCGTAATCCTGCTCGTGGGTCTGGTAGGGCAGTTTGCCTTTTTTGCGTACGGGCACAAAACCGGCGCGCAGCTTAAGGGCGGCGGCGGCGGCGAAAATAAATCCACGCGCGTCGATGCCCACGACCGCGTCCACGGAACCGGGTTGGAAGGGTTCCGTCAGCAGGTCAATGGCGCCGGCGAACAATCGCGAATCGGCCAGCACCGGCGTGATGTCTTTGAACTGGATGCCCGGTTTCGGAAAGTCCGGGACGTTGCGGATGGCCGCCGCGATTTCCTGGGGCGTTGCGGGAGCCGGGGGCATGAGTCAGTCTTTTGTTTCCTTGGAACTCTCCAGCTTTTCAATCATGCGGCGCAGTTTTTTGAGCGCCAGATTTTGAATCTGCCGGACCCGTTCGCGGGTCACACCAAACTTTTCACCGACTTCTTCGAGGGTTCTTTCCGAGCCGCCGTCCAGGCCGAAACGGTAACGCAGAATCGTGGCTTCGCGCGGATCGAGGTGCTTCACCATGTCCTGCAACATGCCGGTGACGGTCTTGTCTTCCAGGTCCTGGTAGGGCGTGATGGCGTTTTCATCCTCGACCAGATCGGAAAACAGATTCGAATCGACATCGCCAAGCGGGGCGTCCAGCGAGGCCGGGCGGATGGACGCCATTCGCATCTGCCGCACCCGCATCGCCGACATGCCGAGTTCATCGGCCAGTTCCTCGTCGGTGGGTTCCCGGCCG
>JBEKKN010000032.1:0-29439 GCA_050010675.1 Verrucomicrobiota bacterium
TCGTCAACGGCAGCTTCTGGAATCTCAGAAATGTTATAGTTCTCGCGAGCTCGATCCAGAGTTTTCGCGGTGGTAAGGACGGCCGTTCCACGTTGGATCCCCCACGCAAGCAGGACCTGCGCCGGGGTCAAAGAGTTTTGCCGGGCGATGGCCAACACCGCCGCATCTTCCAGCGGGCCAGGCCGTATGCCATGACCCAAGGGCGCAAATGCCAAAAGAACAATGCCCTTCTGCTTGCAGAACTCCAACAGCTCCGTCTGCGGCAGATACGGATGTGATTCAACCTGGACCACTGCCGGTTTAATCCTCGCAGCCTCATAGAGCGGCACCAGATTTTCAAGCACGACGTCGGACAATCCAATGGCCCGGCACTTGCCCGAATCAACGAGATTTTCCATCGCCCGCCAGGTCTCAAGCAGAGTGACGCCCCGGTCATAAATGATATTACCGGCCTGGTCTCGCGGATCCAGGTTGTCTCCCGGTTGAAACGCGAAGGGAGTATGGATCAGGTAAAGATCCACGTAACTGATTCCCAGGCGCTCGCGACTCGCGTTGAACGCCGGTTCGACCCGTTCTGGCCGATGATTGGTATTCCACAGCTTCGTCGTGATGAAGACATCCTCACGGGCGACAGCTCCCGTTGCGAACTCTGCCGCTAATGACTCACCCACCTCCCGCTCATTCCGATATCGTTCCGCACAATCAAAGTGACGAAATCCAACCCTTAATGCGTTCGTGGTTGCACTCTTGGTTTGAGCAAGGTCCGGGATCAAAGTTCCGAAACCCAGAGCCGGGATGCTGCCAGTCCCGAAGTTAAGGGGTATTTTCGCAAAACGAAGATTGTGATTGGATGTCATAGGATATCGTGGTTAGGATCATCATTTTCATGGGCACTTAGCTCACAGGCAATATTTTTCCAAATGCCGGTGGTAGTCTTCCAGCGCGCGCGGAATGTTCGGGTTCTTGTAAATATCGAACACACCAAAAGCCGGGAGAATGTCGTAACCGCAAAATTTATAGTTGGAAGTGATGGGGAGGAACAGGTCGGCCGTCCCCTTGCCGCCGTATAAGAAGCTGTCGGGGTTGTCGAATGTTTCGCGCGGCGCATTCCAGGTCGCGGAGATCATGAACTTCCGTCCCTGCATCTTGCCGCCCGTGCCATACTGCTTGCTGGGGTCCTGGCGCGTGCGACCATCGCCTTCGAGCAAAACTTTTGAGGTCAAAGCGGCATTGAAGACCTCGTCCACGTATTTTTTATAAATCCACGGTGCACCAAACCAGTTCACCGGCGTCTGCAGGATGACGAGGTCGGCAACCGCGTGTTTTTGCACCTCTTCCTCCGGCTTATAGCCCCGCTCGACAAACGTCTCGACCACCGTTGGCACGCCGAGCTTCGGCTGTCTGCGCTCCGTGAAAAACGCCTTCGCGGCGTCCATGAAAGTGAGGTTCAGCCTGCCCTCCGACCATCCGGGATAGTTGAGGTGCGTGTTGATGATGAGAATTTTCATTGGGTTCCCTTAAATCCTTTGATACTGCAGCTTCGTATTAAGTCAAGGCAACGGCCTCGCAACGAATCTGGCCGGGTCCCGGCCCGAACTGTCCGGCGAGAAATTTATTGAATTCATGCACGCCCGCTTCCAACATGAATGAAAGGGGAATCCTTCGCCTTGATTTATGTCCCAGTCCCACAACCGCATTCTGATCATCGTCATCCTTGGCGCGCTGTCCACCATCAGCCCGTTCGCAATCGACATGTATCTCCCGGCGTTTCCCCAGGTTGCCGCCGCCCTGCACACGTCCACCGCCCGGATATCACTCTCACTCGCCAGCTACTTTGCGGGCATGGCGGCCGGACAGCTTTTTTACGGCCCGCTGCTCGACCGCTTTGGACGCAGGCTGCCGTTGTATGCCGGAGTGATTCTCTTCATCGCCGCATCCATGCTCTGCCTCTGCTCGCGCACCGTGGAATGGCTCATCGCCATGCGCTTCGTGCAGGGACTCGGCGGCTGCGGTGCGCAGGTCGCGGCGATGGCGATGGTGCGGGATTTTTTCCATGTGAACGAAACCGCCAAAATCATCTCGATGCTTATCCTTATCATCAGCGCCTCGCCGTTGCTCGCGCCGAGCGTGGGCGTGTTTGTGGCCGTGCATCTCGGCTGGCAATGGGTGTTCATCGTCCTCTCCGCGTTTGTGGCTTTGATGCTGTTCGTATGCTGGTGGCGATTGCCGCAGGGACACCAGCCTGACCGCACCGTCTCGTTGCGGTTGCGTCCCATTTTCCATAACTACGCCCTTGTGCTCAAAGAGCCGCAGTTCCTCATCTATTCGCTCGCCGGCGCGTTCGCCTTCTCCGGCCTGCTCGTCTATGTTGCCAGCTCGCCCATCATCTTCATGGAAGTGTTTCACGTCAGCCCGCAGCAATTCGGCGCCATCTTTGCCGGACTGGCCACCGGTTTCATCGGCAGCAACCAGATCAACATTCTGCTGCTCCGCAAATTTTCCAGCGAACAGATCTTCCGCGCCACGCTGCTCGTGGAATGTCCCGTGGCGACACTGCTTCTCGTGGGAACCGTCTGCGGCTGGTTCGGCCTGCCCGCCACGCTTGCACTGTTGTTTATCTCGCTCTCCAGCCTCGGCCTCGCCTATCCGAACGCCGCCGCGCTTGCGCTCGTGCCGTTCGACCGCAACATCGGCAGCGCCTCCGCCATGCTCGGCTTTTTGCAGATCGGCATCTCCGGCCTCGCCTCCGCGAGCATCGGCATTTTCGATTCCCACACCATGCTGCCGGTGACGCTCGTCCTGGCCGCGACCTCGTGGATTGGTTTTGCGATTCTGCTCGCCGGCAAACGCCGCATCCACGGCCTGCGCTATGTGGAGGAAAAGGACGCCAACCTCCTGCCGGATTGAATGCCAGCCACGAGCTTTGACACGGATTTCACAAATTCAAATGGACGAAGAATGTGATGCCCTGCTCGTCGAGGATCGACGCGCCGAAATTGGATGAAGGCGGATGCAAGCCTACCCTAGGAAAACGTCCCACAAAATAATTCTCCCTCTCCTTGCCCGTCACGCCGAAGTCAGACGTAGGCGGGCCGAACGAGGAGAGGGTCGGGGTGAGGAGTCAAATTAATGCCAACCAAGGTATTCATGTTCTCCACTATTCCAAGGTGATGTTTTGATTGCTTCTTGAACTCTTTTTTTGAGTCGCTCAAGCCACGCCCGACCGTGGGCTGGCAATCCCGTCTTTTTGAGTTCGGATTCAATGTTATTTAAAGCAATTTGCAGTTTATCCAATGGAGTGCCAAAGCCGTTATGTTCTACGACGGTTGATGCCAGATATCCCTGTTGTATGACCTGCCATAAGCGACCTTGTCACTTTCTCCCGGCTCAGACGATGCGGCATAAAACATCAGAGAGTGGTTGCCCGCGTTCAGTTTGATGGTGACATCGCTTTGCTTGGCTACCACCAGCGGAGCATTGGTGTCTATTTTGATGGCATATCTATCAAAAGAGATCTGGTAAGAGGGCTGCCTGGTTTGCACCATCAAGGTGCCGGCATCCGCTCCCGCCGTTGACACATCAAAACTGGATTGTTCGACCGTTGGCGGAGCTGCTTGATTTGCGGCCTGCTCAACCAGCAGGCTGGTAACGCACCCACATAAAGACACAAGCATTAATCCACTGACCAATGTAAACAGGCTTCGTTTCATAGACTTTTCTCTTTTGTGGGTTGGCTAATGGATGAAACATTATTCTAATCCTCCATATCCGTCCACAATAAAAGTTTAATGACCCCTAAACGGGCCGGTCCCGCATTTTGAACAATCTCCGCACTTTTGCCGGGAGGCGGTGAGAAGCGAAGGCTTCGTCTCGGCTAAGCTGGCCCTGCTCGATGCCCTGCGTGAACGGGAACTCGCCATCCGACCGGCCGGCCAGTCTGCGAAGGAATCTAGCGCCCTCCATGAACACCCTGCCACTTATCGCACCGGCGGGAAGAAGACATCGCAAATGTGAACCCAAATCGTCACGGGGATCAGTCCTGCATTTTGAACCAACATCGGGGCTGAACCGCTCATTTTCGCTTATCAGCGCTGATGAGCGGTTAAAATCTGTGTGTCGTCACAAGGCCGTTGGCCCTGAACATTACTTCCGGCTTTACTGTTTTAACCGGTAAAACATCTGTGTGCCGGAGATGGGATTGGTCACGGTGTTCTGCCCGCCAATGACGATCGTTGGCGCGGAATTGGTGTTCCAAGCCGCTGGGGAAGCCGGGTTGGTCGTAAATTCCAAAGTAAAACCGGTGGCATTGGTCGGCCAGGTCAAAACAACATTCGCCCCAGAGACCTGAAGGTTCAAGGCGGCGGTATAACTCCAGCCTTGAATCACGGCGCAAACCGGCCTCAAGGTTCCATTGGTGTTGACCATCGACCAGATTTCGGAGCTTCCCGCATATTGATAATCCCAAATTCCCAGTCCCGCGTAGCCGCCGCTCCGGGCGAGGTTGAGGGCGTCCAGTTCGCAGGTGCTTTGAAGGGCATCGTTCCATGATTGGGTGCCCTGTCCGCATTCTCCAATATAAATCGGCTTGTCCATGCCCAGACTCGAGGCCGGGGGGAAGCTTGGCGTATCCTGATAGTTGTGGTAGTCGTAGAAATCCAGTCCCAGTCCCCGAAAATAACTGAGGTTGTACCATTGATGCCAGCCGGTGGAACAACTGACTTTCCGAGTGGGGTCGGCGCTGTGGATGGCCGCAGCGAAGGTTGTTATGTAAGCTTGTGCCTGCGGCCAGGTCCCACCCGTGCTGGTATAGTTGCCGAGCGATCCCTGCACCACGCCGTCAATTTCATTCATCAAATCTATGGCGAAGATGTTGGTGTTGCCTTTGTAGGTCGTAATCAACGGGATCAAGGCATTGGTCAGGTAGGAGGCGGCCTGCGCCGAATTTGTCAGCCAATCATACCGCCCGTTGTTCAGGGTGACATACAACTGGATGCCGTTGAGGGAGGCAAGATGGACCATGTTGGCAAAATTGGCCGTCCAGGTCGGCGTCACACCCGTGACGTTGTCGCTGCCGTCAATCACGTCTCCCATGTCGGCTTCATTTACCCAGACCCGCAGCACGGTGATTCCCATGTTGTGCATGTTGGCCATGTAGGAGTTCAAGTGCGTCGAGTTGTATGCAATACCCCAACTGGGGTTGACGGGGTCAAGCCCAAGCCAGGTGTTGTAAGCGCCATCGAGCCAGGCGAGATTGCACCCCTTGATGAATGAGCCATTGATCATCTGGCCCATGGCCGGACGGGTGGACGTGAGAGCCAATGCTGCCAGCAAGGCAACAACCGCGGTCCGAAGCATAAGTTTCTTCATGGGCGTGAGTCCGAACACCATAGCATACACCTAAACATCCGGAAAGATTTTAATTTTAATCATTAACGGTGCCTATGGCGTCTCACGCCGCCGGCGCGGACGTACGGACAACAACGTTCCACCGTAAGGAACCCTTCTTCCGCCACTCAGCCCCAAAGGTTAATCAGTCCCGCATTTTGAATACTTATAAGATTCGACATTCGAATATGCAGGACTGTTCCTTGGTAGAGGTATTGGTCACCTTACTTGCAAGAGCATGGATCCATGCGGCGGCAATTCGGCCACAAAGTCTTTCTGCCGGCCCAGGCCTTTTCGCAGCCATAAATCGCTAACGTCCGGTGCGAAATGAAACCCCAGGTTCCGCCAGGGAAAATCCAACTTCACCGGCTGATCCGTGCGATTGAAAAACCCGACGGCCAACGAGTCTTCGGCCAGTTTCTTCACCCAGGTTTCCGCGGGCACAGCAGGATTAACCACTCGTTGCGCCGGTTGACCCAGCGGATCCTGATTGACGGCGAGCACCTCGGGATTGGTCAGCAGGGCCGTTGTCCATTCATCGTTGTCCGGCAGGTTTGCGCCCACCATCAATGGCGATGGCAGCAGGCTCCAGAGTGAAATGAGCGTGAGCTGTTCGTCCCGGGTAAACCGGGTAGCTCGATCAGGGCCAACCGAGCGGTTGCGGACGGAAAGACGGCCGACTGGCAGCATGTCCGCATCCGGCCAGTGCCCCGGCCCGACCGAATCATGCCAGCGGGCGCCCAGCGTGAACTCGTGGTCGAGCGATTTCCAGTTGTCCCAGAAATCACCGGAGACACGCCAGAGATTCGCGTTCGTGGAAATGTGCGCCGCGTGGCCGGGCGACGTCGGTCCGGGCGACGTGCTGAATACAATGCTGCGCCCGCACCGGTCAATGGCCTGCCGGACCATCTCCACCTCGGCGGCATGGTAGGGCGACGAAAGGTCGTCCACCTTGATGTAATCCGCGCCCCACGCTGCCCACAATCGCGCACAGGAATCATACCATGCCTGGCCGGCGGCATTGTGCCTGACGCCAAACATGTCGGGGCACCAGACGCATTTGTCGTTGGTGTTGCCGGCCTCAGCGGCGGTGAAAGTGGAACCTTCGATGGGCAGGTTAGCCTGGACGGAATTGCGCGGAATGCCCCGCATGATGTGGATGCCGAATTTCAAACCCAGCGCGTGAACCGCATCGGCGAGCGGCTTGAAACCGGCACCGTCAACCGCGGATGGAAAACGATTGGGCGCGGGCAGCAGGCGCCCGAAAGCATCGGCGGCCAGCGGTGCATCGGCGCGGGCATTACGGTTGTTGTCGTGCGCGCCGGGATCGGACCAGCAATAATCCACAACGACCGTGTCCCAGCCAACCGGCTGCAGCTTCTCCGCCACGTAACGCGCATTCGCCAGGACCTCGGATTCAACGACGTTATCGCCGAAAGCATCATAGCTGTTCCAGCCCAGCGGTGGAGTGAGCGCGAGGGTATCGCCGCAGACGATTTTGATTTTGGTCACCGCTGTGCCAGTGGAATTTTTAGCGGACGCGGCAAAGGTGAAGGTTCCGGTTTGCTTCAGCGCGCCGGTAATGATGCCGGTTTGGGGATCGAGCGTAAGCCCGGCAGGCAGTTCTTTTGTGGAAAAAGCAATCGGCCGCGCACCGCTCACGGCCAGCGAATGGAGAAATGGCGTGCCGGGGCGAATCCCGATGATGCGTGCGCCATTGAACCGGGGCGCGGCCTCCGTCCTGGCGGCGGCGATGATTTGTTCCTCGCGCGCGGTGAGGCTGGTTGGTGATGAGAGGTCCTGCGCGTGCAGGCAACCTGTCGCCAGGAACAGCCAGGAAACCAGGCACGGCATAATGGATTTTTTTCCAGTCATAAACTCAATGGGACGTTGGCGGGTGGAAACCGGCCGTACTCGGACACCCTCATGTTTCTGTTGCGCCGCTGAACGCGGCGCGGACAGCGCGGCGCGCTGTCCCTACCTTTCCTGAATTCGACTCTTTGTTTGGCAACGGCACAATCCCTTCATGAAAAGGCTGCGGCCCTGGAAACCACAGCCTTTGTTGCCATCGGTACGGTTACCAGAACTTGATGTAGAACAGGACGACGCAACCCACGACAATTAGGCTGAGGACGACGTCCCTGGCGCTCCAGCTGGCGCGGGTGGCGGCCTTTTCCTCCGGCGTGGCGCCATACCAGGTGTATTTGATGGTCTTCGGGTCCGGCGCCTTGGTCATGAGGCTGATGATGATCATCAATGCGGCGGTTAGCACAAACAACCCTTCGCAGTAATAGAGCCAGTGAATATTCCAAAGGTCGAACAGGACGGCGTTGTGCGCGGCCTTGATGGGGGCGATGCCGGCGTTGTACTGGTCCAAGGTGATGACGCCGTGGTAAAGGTCTTCTTTGAGCTTGGTGACCGCATCGGCGTCGCCGCGCATGACGAGGTCGAGCGCAAGGCGACCAAAACCGCCCAGCATGCCGATGACAAAAGCCCACAAGGCAGCGGGGGCGGTGGCGCGTTTCCAAAACACGCCCATGCCGAACAACACGGCAATGGCGGGCGAGAGATAGCCCTGGACATTTTGGAGATACAGGTAAAGCGGCATATGGAGGTTCTTGATGACCAGCACCCAGCAGATGCCGACAAAGACAATCACCGCCGTGGCGATGCGACCGACGATCACTTCGGTCCGACCGGAGGCGTTGGGATGCCATTCCCGGTAGAAATCCATGGTGAAGAGCGTAGCGGAGGCGTTGAATTTGGAGCCCAGTGATGCCATCAGGGCGACGATCATGCCGCAAGCGACCATGCCGCGAAGGCCGTGGGGCAGGATCTGGGCGACGAGCGAGGTGTAGGCGGCATCGCCGCTGGTGCTGAAACCGACGCCGGGTGTCCTGGTCAGGGCAAAGGCAATCATGCCCGGCACGAGGAAAATGAACACCGGCGTCAACTTGAAGAAGCCGGCAAGAATGGTTCCGCGCCGCGATTCCTGCTGGTTTTTGCCGGCGAGAACGCGCTGGACAATGTATTGGTCGGTGCACCAGTACCAGAAGCCAATGATGGCGGAGCCAGGCAGAATCGCCAGCCAGGGCCAGTCGGGATCATGGATGGATCGGACAAGATGAACCCCTTCGCCGTGCCACGTGGCCGCCGCGACCGACGCCAGCGTGGCATGCCAGCCATCAATGAGGTTGCCGTGGCCCAGGACACGCAGTCCCATGAAAAGGATGCAGACGGAACCAAAGATGAGCACCGGCGCCTGAAGCACGGCGGTGTACATGATCACGCGCATGCCGCCGAAAACGGTGTAGAGGCCGGTGGTGAAGGCCAGTCCCAGGGCGATGGCCCAGAAGACGTCGATCTGGTGTCCCAAGACGTTGATGTGGTCCACATTCAGCAGCGTGCGGATGACGACATCGCCGGCATAGATGGTGGCGGCAATTTTGGTGAGCACCAGGCTGGCCATGGTGAGCAGGCTCAGGACATTGCGTGAACCGCGACTGAAACGGAGTTCGAGAAACTCCGGCATGGTGAAGACCTTCATGCGGTCGTAGAGCGGCACGAAAGCCCAGCCCAGGATCAGAATCCAATACGCGTGCATTTCCCAATGGGCCATGGCCATGCCGGTGACAAAGCCGGCACCGGCCAGACCGACCAGATGTTCGGAGCCGAGGTTGGAGGAGAAGATCGAGGAGCCGATTTGCAACCAGTTGGCGTCGCGCCCGGACAGGAAGTAGTCCTTGCCCGACTCGTTCTTCTTCCGCATGGAATACCAGACGGTGATGATCATGCCGACGGCAAAGGCGATGATGACGGCCAGGTCCAGGCCGTTGAAGACCGTGCCGTTCAATCCCCCGGCGACGGAGGTCGCGGCGAGGTTATTGGTGGCAACATCGCCGACCGCGTTGGCAACCGCATTGGTGACAGTGTTGTCCATAGGATTGATTCCGAGGTTGAATGACGCAGGGGTTGAGGGTCAGGGTTGGGTGGAAAACTTGTAGATGATGGTATTATGATAGGTCTCGCCGGGCTTCAATTCCGTGCTGGGGAACTCCGGATGATTCGGCGAGTCGGGATAATGCTGGGGTTCCATGCAGAAGGCGCTTCGGTACCGGTAAACCATGCCATCCTTGCCCATGATGCTGCCGTTCAGAAAATTGCCGGAGTAAAATTGCAAACCGGGCTCGGTACTGAACACTTCCATGACCCGGCCTCTGGCGGGTTCAGACACGCGCGCCATGAGACCCAGCTGCCCGGCGGGTTTGTTAATGACCCAATTGTGGTCGTAACCGGGTCCGAATTTGATCTGTTGGTCATCGGCGTTGATCCGGGCGCCGATGGCCGTCGGCTGGCGAAAGTCAAACGGCGTGCCGTCCACGGGCCGGAGTTCGCCGGTGGGGATGAGCGTGGCATCCACCGGCGTGAAGCTGTTCGCGTTGATGTAGAGCATGTCGCCCAGAATGTCGCCATTCCCCTGCCCGGCCAGGTTGAAATACGAGTGGTGGGTCAGGTTGCAAACCGTGTCTTTGTCGGAGGTGGCTTCAAAATCCAGGCGGAGGGCGTTGTCCTCCGTGATGGTATAAGTTGCGGTGACCGACATATTGCCGGGGTAGCCTTCCTCACCGTCCTTGCTCAAATAAGAGAGCTGCAACACGGGACCATTGGACGTGACCAGCGCCGCCGCCTTCCAGACCCTGGCAAAAAAGCCCTTGTCGCCGCCGTGCAGTGAGTTGGGAGGATTGTTGGTGGGCAAGGTGTAGGTCTGGCCGTCCAACGTGAACTGGCCTTTCGCAATGCGATTGCCATAACGGCCGATCAATGCGCCGAAGAAGGGGCTGTTGGTCAGGTAACCGGCCAGATTGTCATAACCCAGCACGACGTCGCCCAGACGGCCATTCCGGTCCGGCACCTTGAGCGACTCCACAATGCCGCCGTAGGTCATGATGCGCGCCTCCATGCCGTCGCGGTTGCATAACGTGTAAATCTGAACCGCCGTGCCGTCGGTGGTGTTGCCAAAGGGAGCCGCACCGATGGTCCCGGCCGACGGGGGAACTGACGCGCAGCCGGTCAGGCAAATCAAACCCAGCCCAGCCGATGTCATGGCGATTAATTGCAGGATTTTTTTCATAAGTAGTTGCTCCGTCATTTCTGACCGTAATACGCCTTGGTTCCGTGTTTACGAAGGAAGTGTTTGCCCAGCAAAGCCGGCGGGATGGGTTTGGTCTTTGGGTTGAGGCGCAGGGTTTCACCCGCCAGCCGCGCGATAAATTCCAGCACACCGGCGTTGTGAACCGCCTCCGCCACGTCCCGGCCCCAGGCAAATGGCCCGTGACCGGCCACCAGCACGGCCGGTTGTTCCAGTGGATTTGATTTCCGGAATGTTTCGACGATGACGCGGCCGGTGTTCGCTTCATAATCGCTTCGGATTTCGCGCGGGGTCAAGGCGCGCGTGCAGGGGACTTCGCCGAACCAGTAATCCGCCTGGGTCGTGCCGTAGGCGGGAATCTTCCGCCGCGCCTGCGCCCAGGCTGAGGCATAAAGACTGTGCGTGTGGACGATGCCGCCGATTTTTGGAAACGCGCGGTACAGCACCAGATGGGTCGGGGTATCGGAGCTGGGTTTGAGTCTACCCTCCACCACCCGGCCGGTTTTGAGTGAAACCACCACCATGTGCCCCGGCTTCATCCCGGCATAGGCGACGCCGGAAGGTTTGATGACGACCAGCCCGCGCTCGCGGTCAATGCCGCTGGCGTTGCCCCAGGTTTGGATGACGAGTCCTTCCGCCACCAGGTCCAAATTCGCCTTGCAAACCTTAGCTTTTAATTTTTCCAACATAAAATTATTTTTTACCACGGATGGACACGGATCAACACGGATGCAAAACTGAATTATCCGGGTTCGTCTGTGTCCATCTGCGTTAATCCGTGATTAAAATTATTTCCGCACGCGACTGCGAATTTCAATCAGTTTCTTCATGATGTCGTGCAGGTTGCCATTCCACGCCTTTGTGCCGAAGGCGTCATGCAGGTTTCGGTAAAGCGGATATAGCTCGCGATATACCGTGTGCGCTTTCGGGTTCGGCCGGTAAATTTTGGCCTTCAACCCCGTCATCGCCTTCTGCGCCGGGGCAAAAGCCTGGTACACGCCGCCCACGACCGCGCCGGCAATGGCCGCGCCCAACGCACAGGTCTGTGCCGAACGCGATACCTGCATCGGGCGACCGGTCACATCGGCGTAGATTTGCATGGTCAACGGGCTTTTCTCCGCGATGCCGCCGCAATTGACGACCCGGTCAATCTTCACGCCGTACTCTTGAAAGCGGTTGATGATGGTCAGCGCGCCGAACGCCGTGGCCTCCACGAGCGCCCTATGGATTTCCACCGGGGTCGTGTAAAGCGTCTGGCCGACCAGCAAACCGGTAAGCCGTTGATCCACCAGGATGGTGCGGTTGCCGTTGTTCCAGTCCAGCGCGAGCAACCCGGATTCACCGGGCTGTAACTTGGCCGCCTCACGGTCCAGATCGGCATGGGACAGGGGTGTCCGGCCGCCGGGCTGGATGTAGTTTACCCACCAGTTGAAAATATCGCCGACGGCAGATTGGCCGGCTTCGAGTCCGTAATAGCCGGGCAGGACACTGCCCTCCACAATGCCGCACAGGCCGGGGATGTCCGCGAGCTTTTCCGTATCCGGCCAGACCGCAATGTCGCAGGTGCTCGTGCCGATGATTTTTACCAGCGTTCCGGGAGCAACCCCCGCACCCATGGCGCCGAGATGCGCATCGAAGGCGCCAACGGCGACGGGAATTCCTGCGCGCAAACCGGTTTTCTCCGCCCATGCGGCCGTCAAATGGCCGGCGGCTTCCGCAACCGTGCGGACACGTGGACACAACCGGCGACGCAGTTCCCCGAGTTTTGGATCCAATTCTGAAAGGAACTCCGCGTCCGGATAGCCGCCCCAGGTTTCATTAAACATCGCCTTGTGGCCGGCGGCGCAAATGCCCACGGTCAATTTTTGCGGCGATTCCGTGTCCGTCAACGCGGCCGGAACGTAATCGGCCAGCTCCACCCATGAATTGGCCGCTGCAAAAACCTCCGGCGCGGTCCGCAAACAGTGAAGAATCTTGCTCCAAAACCATTCGCTGGAATAAACCCCGCCGCACTTCGCCAGATAGTGCGGTCGGATTTTTCCGGCCAAAGCGGTGATTTCCGCCGCTTCCGCCACGCCGGTGTGATCCTTCCACAACCAGGCCATGGCCGCCGGATTTTTGGTAAATTTCTTGTGGAAGGCCAGTGGCTGGCCGTTCTGATCCACTGGCAACGGCGTACTGCCGGTTGTGTCCACGCCAATTCCCACAACCTGTTGAGGCTGGAAACCGCGAATGTTTTTCTTCGCCTCAGCCAGTGCCCTTTTGATGGCAACTTCCGCTCCCTTGACGTAATCGGCGGGATGTTGCCGTGCCAGATTCGGATCACGCGACAAAATCACGCCTGCCGTGCCGTGCTCGTAATCCCAAACCGCCGTGCCAGCTTCACGACCGTTGGCCGTGTCCACGATCAGTGCGCGAACCGAGTTCGTCCCGTAATCCAGTCCGATGGTGTATTTTGGACTCATCAATGGGATTGGGTTTCGCCGGGTTGGTCAGACCGCCCAGCCCCGGTTCAAGGCGTGATAGACTTCATTCCAGCGCAGTTCCTTTTTAAATTCCGAGACGGTGGTCTTTTTATCGATGAGCAGAAATTCCAGGTCGGCCATGGCCGCAAAGTCCTCGAGCATTTCCGTGGTGACGGCCTGGCTGAAGCCGGTGTGATGCGCACCGCCGGCATAGATCCACGAGGCACACGCCGTTTCAAAGTCCGGCCGGCATTTCCAGACCGCCTGGGCGACGGGCAGTTTGGGCATCGGCTGGTCGGGCTTCACGACATCCACTTCGTTGACCAGCAAACGGAACCGGTTGCCAACGTCAATCAAGGACACATTCAACGCCGGGCCGGCCGGGGTGTTGAAGACCAGCCGCGCCGGATCGGCTTTGCCACCGATGCCGAGCGGATGGACCTGAAGGGAAGGTTTGCCGTCGGCGATGGACGGGCAGATTTCCAGCATGTGCGCCCCGAGAACTTTTTTGCCCTTCGGATCGAGATGATACGTATAATCCTCCATGAATGAGGTGCCGCCCGGCAGGTCACCGGCCATGACCTTCATGGCCCGCAACAGCGCCGCCGTCTTCCAATCGCCTTCGGCGCCGAAACCGTAGCCGTCGGCCATGAGCCGTTGGGCGGAAATGCCGGGAAGCTGAACCAATCCGTGCAAATCCTCGAAGGTGGTGGTGAAGCCCTTGAAATTGCCGGCCTTCAGGAACGCGCGCAGGCCGAGTTCAATGCGGGCGGCCTCGCGGACGGAATCGTGCCGGGCGCCCCCTTTGCGCAAATCGGCGGCCACCTGATAGGTGTCCTGGTATTCCTGGACCAGCTGGTCAATGGCCTTGGGAGAAACGGCGTTGACGGATTTGACCAGGTCGCCGACCCCGTAGCCGTTGACCGCGTAACCGAATTTGATTTGCGCGGCGACCTTGTCTCCTTCCGTGACCGCCACCTCGCGCATGTTGTCGCCGAAACGGGCAAACTTCGCGCCCTGCCAGTCGTGCCAGGCCGCGGCGGCGCGGCACCAGGCGCCCAGTTTTTCCTGGACGGACTTTTCCTGCCAGAACCCGACGACGACCTTGCGGTTGAGGCGCAGGCGGCTCCAGATGAAGCCGTGTTCCCGGTCGCCGTGGGCGGCCTGATTCAGATTCATGAAGTCCATGTCAATGGACGACCAGGGAATATCGCGGTGGTATTGCGTGTGCAAATGGGCCACCGGTTTGCGCAACGCCTTGAGGCCGTTGATCCACATCTTGGACGGGGAGAACGTGTGGCACCAAGTAATGAAGCCGATGCACTTGGACGCATTGTTTGCCTCCTGACAAAGCGCGGTGATGTCATCCGACGTGGTCATCACCGGTTTGAAGACCACCTTCACCGGGATGGCGGCAGCGCTGTTGAGCGCCCGCGCGATTTCCTGCGAGTGGGCGGCCACCTGCTTCAGGGTCTTGGGCCCATAAAGGTGCTGGCTGCCGGTGACAAACCAAACTTCAAGTTGTTTCATACTTTTCAAAAAAAATGCAGCCGCAGCCAGCGCTTCAACGGACTTGAAGCTGATACAGGTTGACGGAACAGGCTGGCGCCGTAAAAACCAGGTCTTTGGCGTTTACCTTGTCTTGTTTGATGGTGACCTCGGGCGGCTGGCCGGGTTCGTTGTAGCTTTCGGGGTCGGGATTGGAAATCACCCAGCGCCAGGCGTCCGGTTTCAGGACGACACCACCGCAATCCACCGAAATCTGTTCGTCGTCTGACCCGGGATTGACGATGGCGAGCGTGATGGCTTTATGATCGCCCGTCCAGGCCGCCGCGACATCGAGATTTCCGGTGTGGCCGGCGACTTCAATGGGGATGGTCCCGTAATGCCGGCGATAGAGTTCCAGAACCAGCCCGGTGGTTTCAAACGCCGACGCGGTTGACGTGGCCTTGATGCAGCCAATGACATTTACGGTCTGGGCGTAGTTGGCCATGAAGAACAAATCGCTGTTCCGGAAATATTCGTGGAGGCCCTCCGCCACTCCCAGCGCGTCTTTCATGTGGTAACGCACGCCGAGTTCGCCGTAGAGATAGGGGCCATACCAGTAATTCCACTCGTCCATCGCGAGCCGGATGTTTCGGGCCGGCAACCCGGGGATTTCGCTGCGATACCCGCGATGAGCCGCCGCCACGCGGTGAATTTCGTCAGCCAGTTGTCGCGCATGGTCGATGACATTGGTTTTTTTTCCGACATAGATGTGTTCGCTCATGAAATTCATGTGATCCCCACAGTCCGCCAGCATGGTCCGGCTCCAGTCGCCGACGCTGCCGACGGCCACCAGTTGGGCCGTCGAATCCACCCGCCAGATGGCATCCACCACCTGATTGTTCTTTTTCACATACTCCGCGAGGGGCATATGGCCCAACTGCCAGTTGCCAAACATCTCATTTCCCACCGCCCAATATTTCACCCCGTACGGTTTCGGATGCCCGTTTTGCGCCCGCACCCGGCCCATCGGCGTAGCCTTCGCTCCGTTAAAATACTGGACTTCGTTGGCGGCTTCCTCCGCCCCGCCAAGGCCGGTGTTTAACGCGACGTAGGGCTCCGCACCGATCAAGCTCATCAATTGCATCGTCTCATCGCTGCCCACGTCATTGGATTCCACGCCCTTCCAGGCCGGATTTTTCCGGGGCGGCCGTTGGTCCCGATCCCCGATGCCGTCCCGCCAGTTGTAGCCGCTCACAAAATTGCCTCCCGGCCAGCGGTAAATCGGCGAGTCCAATTGCTTCAACAGTTCAACGACATCCCGGCGCCAGCCGTGCAGATTGTCCGCCGGCATCAGCGACAGGGTGCCGATTTTGAAATTCCCGCTGCCCTGACTGACGATCTCGAGGCGCGCCGCATACGACGTCTCCGGGGCGGTGAACCGCAAGGAATAGGATTGGTAATCCGCGGTGATTTTCCTGATGGACTTGATGATCGTGACGCCATTCGTCAACACCAGACGCACTTGAATCGGCAGGGCCGTGGCATCTCCCGCCAACACGATGTGCCCGGTGTATTTTTTCCCCTTCAAAACCCCAAGCCCCGTCTCGGAAATCCCCGCGAACGTTCCGTCGCCGGGCAGATGAATCGCCGGGGTATGTTTGCCGACATAGGGCTCGTTGGTCTCCATGGCGACGGTCCCGGCCGGTCCGATGACTTGCCAGGGGGATGCGTTCAGGTAACGAAACGGCCCCGAACGCCAATACTTGTCCTCATCCGTTGCCCAAGGATGAAAATCATCGGTGATCGGATAATAGAATTTCCGGTCGGCGACCATTTCCGCCCAGAGGCCGCCATAAAAGCAGTTCCCGAGGTGTTCGATGAACTGGCCGTAAATATATTTTGAAATGGGCGCGCCGGTTTTTTGCGGATCGATCTGGATGGCCACTCCGGCCCGGGCGCCAGCCACCAGGCAGGCCAGACCGGCGAACATAGCAGTCAATTTGAGGTGTTTCATTTTGGGCATGGTCTTTATGGATGCTCCCATGGGGAGGACAATATCCTCCGCCCCGCGGAGGGATGCCTTCAGCCCGGGAACCTGGATGGCCAAGCTTATGGGTTGACCGGCAAAAAGGAACGCCATTTTGCGTAAATAAATCACCAATCCGCGCACGAGGTCGCGGAAACGAAATCGAAACCCGATTTTCAGGCGGCGCGTCTGCCGTAGATTCTGCGAAAGGCCAGTGGGCGGGCCTGTTTGACCGCCCGAAAATAGCGGGCAAAGTGTTGCACATCGGAAAACCCAACACTTTCTGCAATCTGACCGATCGGCAGATCGGTCTCGACCAGCAATCGCACGATTTGATCCGTGTGCACGCGGCCGATGTGTTTCCGGATCGAACACCCCATCTCGCGTCGGAATTTTATTTCCAGAGCCCGGCGGGACACGCCGGCGGCGCGGGACACCTGCGCCACCATCACGTTTTCCCGGGCATGGTCGCGAATGAACTGCAACGCCTTGACCAGATGGGGATCGGAAGCGGCCGTGATATCGGTTGAACGGCGCGCCACCACATGGGTCGCCGGCACGGTGATTTTGGACGGCACCCGCCGATGGCGGCGCAACAGCCGGAACAACACCAACCCCGTTTCATAACCGGCGCGCTCGAAATTGATGGCCACACTGGACATCGGCGGGTCGGACAGACCGCAAACCACCTCATCGTTGTCCGCCCCCAAAACGCCCACGGCATCCGGCACCGCCAGATTTGCCAGTTTGCAGGCTTCCATGACCTGCTGGCCGCAGTCATCATTGCAGGCCATCAATCCCACCGGCTTGGGCAGCGATTGCAACCACGCAGCCATCTTGCGGTGCTCTTCGCGCCAGGCGTGGGACGCCGGCGACAGGGTGGTGTAAGCCTGAACTTCAAACCCCGCCTTGCGAACGTGTCGGCGGAAGGATTCCCGGCGCAAATCCGACCACGTGAACGCCTCCCGGCCCGCCGCCGAGGACGGCGCGGCGCCATAACCGCAATAGGCAAAGTGCTTGAATCCGCATTGCAACAGGTGTTCGGCTCCGATGCGGCCGATGGCGGAGGAATCCGTCACCACGTTGACCATGTTGGGAATTTCGGTTTTGCTGTGTCCGATGACCACGGCGGGAATTCCCAGGGCCGGCACTTCCTGCAACTTGTCCACGTCACGCAGGATGATTCCATCCACGTCCAACGCCTTGAGTTTGGGCCAGGCCTTTTCCAATCCACCGGGTTCCCAACAAAACGCCCAGGGCCCATGGTGATGCGCGCATTTTGCAATCCCACACAATAAGGCCCGCCCCGATGCCCGGGAAGACTCAACCAAAAGGGCAATCGTGGGAATGTGCTTTAAGGTACGTTTCGCGGCCAGGCGCGGTCGGGTTGCTTTGGAATTCGCCATCGGGAAACAAATAGGCGGAAACTTCGCCGAAAGCAACCGGGCAGGCTGCCTGGACATTCAACCGGTACGAAGCCGTTGCATCATCCTGGATGCGTTTGCGTGCGTCTTTGAGAAACGCACAAGAAACGGAGCGACCGCGATTCCCGATACCGTCTAACCAATGAGGACGGCGGCCTTGGAAGCCAGCCAGTTTTTCAAGGAAGCAGGCAATCCGGAATTTTTAGAGCGGGCGGAATTCCAACCTGTCCCGGCAGACATTGGTCGTAATTGCAGGTTCGGCGTTGGCAGGAAACTCCGGCTGCCGTTGCGGTTGCTTTCATGGTGCCACGTTTCCGTTGGGCATTCCGAATAAGACGAGGCAACGTAAGACCCGACTGCGATTTGCGTTTTCATTATTTCGGGATTTCAGGTTATGGTTGGTTTGCTGTAAATTTGAGGCTATTCTTGCAGATGGACTAGCGGATGCTATGCCAACATGGACATTCGGCGGTTTTCAGCCGAAATTCCTCAATTTGAAGGCAATCCGCATTAAAATGAAAGAGTCAGGTGAAACAATTCCTGCCATAGGTGGCACGCCGCGTGCCAATCCCACGCCGGCAGCAAAGCTGCGGCTGGCGGGACTGATCCTGATAGCACTGCTGGGTTCCGTCCTGGTCATCTGGGTAAGCCGCACCACGTGGGAACGGGTGGATCATCTGCAACGCGAGTTTGTGGGGCTGAAAGCCAAGGATTTCTATCTGGCTGTTCATCTCAAGGGGGAAATCCAGCGATTAAACGACAGCCTGCTCCGTTATCGCCTCCGCGGTGAACCCGGCGACTATGATCAGTTCCAGAAGAACTCGCAGGAATTGACCCAGTGGTTCACGGCAAACCAGAGCAATGCCGTCACGCCCCTGGAACGCGAATTCTTCAAGCGGGTGGGCGGCGCTTACAATGACTATCTGACGGACAGCACCAATCTGCTCGCGGCCAAGCTCGGTTTTCTGGAATCAAAAGCGGTTGCCTTCCCCACCAGCTACGAAAAGGTCCAGCAACAATCCGAGCGGCTGCTGGATTTGTGCGACGCGTTCATCCGCGACCAGAGTTCGGCCTTTGACAACTTTCTGGAGGAATCAAACCGCACCCTGGCCACCTTCCAGCGGCTGCTCAAGCTGTCGGTGGCGCTGTTGCTGCTGTTGATCGCCTGGCTGGCCGTTCTGGTTTATCGCGGCGCCATCGCACCGCTCCGCCTGCGGTTGACCGAGAGCCAGGCCACCATCGTGCGGCAGGAAAAGCTCGCGTCCCTGGGCGAACTGGCGGCCGGTGTCGCCCACGAAATCCGGAATCCGTTGACGGCGATCAAATTCCGGCTCTACAGCCTTAAAAAATCGCTGCCGGCCAGCATGGCCGACAATGAGGACGCCGTCGTGATCGGCGGCGAGATCAGCCGTTTGGAACGGATCGTCAAGGATTTCCTTCAATTCGCACGCCCTTCCGAACCGGAATTCGTGGCCATTCCCACCCTGCGCATTTTGCAGGAGGTGCATGATTTGTTGAAGCCGCAGTTGAAAAAGGCTTCCATTGAATTGAATCTGGAGACGGCCGGACCGGTCTGGGTACGCGCGGATACCCAGCAAATCAAGCAGGTCTTGATCAACCTGATCCAGAATTCAGCCGACAGCATCGGCCGTGACGGAGTGATTACCTTGCGAGCGCGCAACGGCACGAGCAGTCTTGCGGTCATGGAAGTAATTGATACGGGCCGGGGCATCTCATCCGAGGCCCAGAAGCGCCTGTTTGATCCGTTCTTCACCACCAAGGAAGGTGGAACGGGACTCGGCCTGCCCATTGCGGCACGAATTGTCGAGAAACACGGCGGCGAACTCCGTTACCAGACCCAGCTTAACCATGGCACCACGTTCTCCATCGTGCTGCCGCGAGTCAGTGAACATGAAACCTAAAATTTTATTGATCGAAGACAACGTCAGCACCGCTTCCTCCCTGCAAAAGGTGTTGCGCGAGGAGGACTATGAGGTGGACATTTCCGGCCGGGGCGATGCCGGCCTGGAACAGGCGTGCCGGGAGCAATACAGCGTGGTCATCACCGACCTGCGATTGCCCGGCCTGGGGGGATTGGACCTGGTGGCCCAGCTTCACGCCGCCAAACCGAAGCAGCCCATCATCCTGATGACCGCGCACGGCACGACCGAGACCGCCATCGAAGCCACCAAGCTGGGCGCGTGCGATTATCTGCTGAAGCCGTTCGAAGCGGATGAGTTGCTGGATTTGGTTGCTTCCGCCGTCGCCAGCAGCCGATTGATGTCCGAGCCGGTGGCCATGGGCGAAGCCCGCATGAACCGCTCGGCCATCATTGGGCAAAGCCGCGCCATGCAGGCGATCTACAAGGAAATCGGCCGCGTCGCCGCCACCCCCGCCACCGTGCTCATCCGGGGCGCCACCGGCACCGGCAAGGAATTGATCGCGCGCGCCATCTATCAACACAGCGATCGCGTGGACAAACCTTTCATTGCCGTCAATTGCGCCGCCATCCCGGATACGCTGCTGGAGAGCGAATTGTTTGGTTATGAACGCGGCGCGTTCACGGGCGCCCAGGGCCGCCGCATCGGCCGTTTCGAGCAGGCCCACGGTGGAACCATCTTCCTCGACGAGATCGGCGATTTGAACCCCAGCACCCAGGGCAAGCTGTTGCGCGTGCTGCAAGAACATAGTATTCAACGGCTTGGCAGTGAAACCGATATCCCCGTGGACGTCAGGGTCCTGGCCGCCACCCACCGGGACCTGGAGACCGCCATCCGGGAAAAGGAATTCCGAGAAGATTTGTTCTACCGCCTGAGTGTCGTGACCATCACCCTGCCCCCCCTGAGCCAGCGCACCGAAGACGTTTCGGAATTGGTCAAATATTTCATCCATCGCTACGGCAAGGAACTCGGCCTGGATTCCCCATCCATCCAGCCCGAGGCCATTTCATTCCTGCAAAGCCAGCCGTGGCCCGGCAATGTGCGTGAGCTGGAAAACGTCGTCCGCCAAACATTGCTCCTGGCGCGGCCGTTCAGCATCAGCCTGGATCACGCACAGCGCGTGCTGGCCAAAAGCCGCAAGCCGACGGAAGTCAGCCAGCAAACCCACACCGCTTACATCGCCGAGCTGCTGAACCGCGCGCAAAGTGGCGACCTCCAGGACGCTTATGCCCGGATGATCGCGGATTTGGAACCCGAACTGTTCAAGCAGGCCATCCAACTGGCCCAAGGCAATCAATCCAAAGCCGCCCGCTGGCTCGGAGTCAGCCGGATGAAGATTCGGGAACGGCTGATTCAGTTTGGGTTGGATCCCCGGCGCGAGGACCGAAACAAATAAATCGCCCTGCCGGCCATCGGGGTTGGCAGAATTTATTCCATCGCTGGTTTCAAACGTTCCAATCAGAGGCCTGACGAAACTCAACTTTTCCCCAAAACCCCTTGTTTGACGTCTTTTTCACCGCAGGCACGGAACTTGCCAATGGTGGCGCAATCTGTTCGCGTGGTAAAACTGAACCCGCAGGGTTGGCAACGCAGGAAGCAGCAGGCGGGTTTGACTAAAAACAGGAACACTGGCTATGGAACAAAACGGAACCAGGGAAATGGCGTCGGCGCGCAACCAACCTGACCGAGCCCGGCGGGTTCCCAAACAAATGGAAATGTAAAATACCGACCCGCACTGCACTTTTTACCGGACGAAAGGATTCAATATCATGAAAAAAATTATTCCGCTGATTAGTCTGATGTTTCTTGCTGGTTGCGGAAACCATTCCACGGAAAATCCATCGGGTTCCCCCAATCCGGCGGCGAGCGAACCGTCGCCAGGTGTCGTCGATACCAACGCGTCCGCCGCCAGCGGGGCGTCCAACAGTAGCCCGTTCAATGAAATGGCCACAAACAGCACCACGACCAACTCCGGTATGATGGTTACGAATGTCCCGGTCGGCACGAATCAAAACTAGAGCCATGGCGTTCAACCTTGCGAACTTTTTCCGGCCATTACGCCGGAGCCGGCAACCGCAACATTGGTGCGTGATGGATTCGCCGGCAACATCCGCATTTGGTCTCGGGTTAGAAGAATTCCATGACACCAAGGAGGTGGGGTGGAACTGCCAGCGCCTTTTTGAGTGGTTTTTCCGGACCGTTCAATCGAGGCGCTGGCAAGCGGCAGCCGCGAAACCAATGTCAGGTCTGCACTCGAACTGTGAAATTTGAATCGACCATGAAAAAATTGCCGGTCCTTTTCATTCTGATGATATTGGCCATGAAAGCCCCGGGGGCGACCTGGTACGTGGACAGCACGGCCGCGGGTTCGCACAACGGCAGCTCCTGGGCCAACGCGTGGACGAGTCTCTCCCAAATTTCCGGCATCAATGCCGGTGACACGGTTTACATTTCCGGCGGCGCCAGCGGTAATTCACAGACCTATTCGATTTCCAGTTGGAAACCGGCGGGCGGCACCGCCGGCAGTCCGATCACCTACCAGATCGGCCAGGATTCGGCCCACAACGGGACGGCCACCTTCAGCGGCAGCGGCACCTGGTTCGGGGGAGCCAACAACGTGATTATTAGTGGTGATGCCGGCAACGGCGCGATGCACTTTTCCTGCACCGGTTACGGAACGTCGGCGAACATTAACGGAAATTCGAACTTGAGGATTTCCTATGTAAACCTGGGGAACGGCCTAAGCGACGGCATCGACGGCCAGAGTGTCAGCGCGTTCCAACTTGATCATTGTTATGCCTACATCTCGTCCACTAGCGCCGACCATTTTTTTTCGGTCGGGCTCAACGGCACGACCTGGGACCAGAATCTGATCCATGACAACACGATTTACGTACCGCACCAGGCGGGAGCTTCCGGCGACGGGGCTGACGCCTTTCAAATCGGCGGAAATGGTTACGACCTCTACAACAATCGGATTGTCGGCTACGATGTGTCAAATTACACCGGAAGCCAGCATCAAGACGGTTGGCAATCATTGACTGCAAGCTACGTCAAGTTGTATGGCAACACTTTCGTGGATATTGGCAACTACGCGCTGTTCGGGGACGCCTACTACGGCGGGTTCAACCACGTCTGGGTTTATAACAATGTTTTTCTGATTGCGGGTTCGGCGGTTTATCCGGGCGGCGCGGTTTTTGGGACGGATGGCGGTTATCTCGGGCCATCGCCCTGCCCCTTCAACGACGTCATCATCGCCAACAATCTGGCCAGTGGTTATCCGAATGACGGCGGACAGCCTTTTTCCCTCAATAATGTATCGTCCTACGCCGCGGTGTTTACGGGTGACGCGGTCGTCAACAACGTCATCGTCAATGGCGGCGGCCTTTCTTTGAGTGGCGACACCACGTCCACGGTCCTGAACAATCCGTCGCTGACGGCGGCCCAGGCGGCCGTGGATTTTGTGGGTTATACGACGACGGGAGGTACCAACAATAATTATCATCTGACATCGGCCGCCACTTCGTTGATCGGTCAGGGAGCCAATGAATCGGCCTATTTCACGACCGACCGGGATGGCCAGCCGTGTCCGGCAACGGGCGCATGGAATATCGGGCCGTATCAGAATGTCGGCAACGCGGTATCCAGCACCAACCCGGTAATCCAGGTGACACCGGGGAGCATTGTGTATGGGACGGTGTTGGGTGGAACCAGTGTGACGAATAGCTTCACGGTCAAGAACGTGGGGAGCGGAATGTTGAGCGGGACGGCGAGTGTGGGAGCGCCGTTTAGCATCGTTTCGGGCGGGAGCTACAGCTTGAATTCCAACCAGAGCCAGACGGTGATGGTGGTATTCAGTCCGGGAACGGTGAGCAATTTCAATCGGACTGTGAGTTGCAGCGGCGGTGGCGGCACCAACGTAGCAGTGATAGGAAGCGCAACCAACCCGCCGGTGTTGGTACCACCCATCACCAACTCCCCGGCGGCCTCAGCCTCCGGGATAATTACCGAAAAAGTAACGTCCAATATAACCAACCTCGTCACGTTGCAGTTCACCACCAACCTGTCAGCTCCCCACTGGCAGACCATCGGCGCTTTTGCCGGGTCAACCAACCTTTCCTTCACCAACCTGCCCGCGGTTTTCATCCGGGGCGTTTGCAGCATTCCGACCGGTTCGGTCACACTGACGTGGCCGTATAGCTCGGCCCCGAGCATTAAGGGCTACATGGTTTACTACGGCGTGGCCAGTCACAACTACACCAGCTCGGTTAACGCTGGGAAGGCGACGACGGCAACCATTTCCAACTTGACCGGAAACACGGTTTATTACTTTGCGGTCGATACGTATGGTGCTTTGGGCAACGTAAGCCCGTACATGAGTGAGATCAGCGCCACCCCTCAAGTCAACCCCATCAGCTTCTCCCTCGCGCTCGGAGGCCACTGAGGGTCCGAGTCGGTCTTAAAACGTAAATAATATTGCGCCAGGCAAACGGCAGGTTTCCAAAAATTCAAAACGTGTTTGCAGGTTGTGGCGGGGGTGCGGAATCCAACGTTGGTCTTGGTTCAGATCGAGCCTTTAAATATCCATGCAACTTAAGCCGCCACGCTCGTTTCCCATCGGCTTTTAATGTCTTAAAAACACCGGACAATTTCAAAGGAGCCGCTTCACCTGTGTTAATCCAACCTCATACCATAGCTCCACTATTTGTTACTACGGCTTTTACCGGAGGGGTATTGCCATGTTCTTAGCAATTCCCCGCCATTTTTTGGGCAATTCACCCCTTAAATTGAGCAGTATGTCCCTGATTCGTTTCGCTTTAGTTCAATTCAGGTTAGGTAATCTTCATGCTTTGGCAAAATGATCTATCCTATGGGCAGTCAGGCAATTATATCCGAAAGGGCCCACTCCGACTTGTCTTTTTATTGGAACAAAACTGTTTGTCTGACACCGGGGTTTTGATAGCGTCACCGTGTCGGGGCAGTGAATAACTTGTGAATAAACATAATTGCACCGCGGTTTCGGCCCTCGGCATAAGAATTGCGAAGGTGGTGTGCTTAAGTCGTAAGTTTTTCCCTGATGAACAATGAGCACGCGGTCTCATAACCCGAATCGTTCGCCATTTTGGCAGCGAGGTTGGGGGATTTTTTTCCTTTTTTTCCTGCTCACTGGGAACTGGAAAGCAGCAGGGCAAAATTATGTGCTGCGCTACGGCAATACGACTGCCGGCGCCGTAACGTTTACCGGCAACACGCTGGGATTAAACAAGGCGAATAATGTAAACGGGCCCGGCAATGATGGCTCCATCGGAGCGTTCATCACGCTGAACACCAACTCGACGGGGGGCACTTATGGACCAGGCACGACGCTGAACTGGACGAATGATTCCTCGGCGGCGGTGCTGCGGATGCCAACGAACAGCACGGTGCTCTACGCTGAATTGATCTGGTCGGGTTCGGCGATGCTGGGTGTCAATCCCCCCGCGAATTCGGTCAGCAATATTCTTAACTACATCAACCTGACCAACACGGTGCGATTCGTCCTACCGAACGGTTCAACAAACAACGTGGCACCTGACCCAGCCACGGCAAACCTGGTCTCAAATGGCACAACGGCGGTTTTTTATATCCGCTCTGCGAACGTGACCGCTCTGGTGCAGGCCGGCGGTGCCGGGACTTATTCCGTGGGCGGCGTGCCGGCGACCGTGGCGCCGTTGGAAAATAACAACAATTTCTGCGGTTGGACATTGGCGGTGGTATATCAGAACCCCTCGTTGCACCAACGAAACATGACGGTGTTCGTGGGCAACTCGCTTGCCGCTACGGGTGTGAACACCCCTCCGGTGGGCGTAAGCGGATTTTGCTCGCCACCAACCGGGCCGGTCAACGGGTTTCTGTATGTCTGCGCGATTGAAGGCGATGCGCAAATCATCGGTGATCAGATGTTGTTCGGCACGACTACGAACACGCTGGCCGTGCTTTCAGGTCCCAACAATTTATCAAACAATTTTTTTGCCAGTCAGATTAATTATTGCCAGCCGGACTATTCCATCTGGGCGCCCACGCTTACCAATGGCACCATTGACACTTCGGGCACTTTCGGTTTGAGCAATTCAATACCTCTGGCTGGAAATGGCACAGAAGCCATCACCGGCGCGCGGCAGGGCTGGGATATTACCTGCGTGAATGTTTCGTCCGCGTTGACCAACGGCGTCACGAGTGCGTACGCAGAGAACACTTCGTCGGGAGACACCTACGTTGTCAACGCGCTGGCACTCCAGATTGACGTGGGCTCCCCGGTGCTGACGACCAGCCAGACCGTCGACAAGACAAGTACTTATGTCGGCGACACTTTGACCTACACCGTGACCGTCACCAATTCCGGAACCGCCGACGCAGTAAATTTGGTTTTCACCGACCCGCTACCGTTTGGCACCAGCTTCGTCACCAACTCATTTACAACCAATGGCGTAACTATTACGGGAGCGAATCCGGTCAATGGCGTGGCGATTCCCATCATCAAACAAGGTTCCATCCTCACAATTACTTATCAGGTTCTGGTTAACCAAATCCCGCCTTCGGCGCAATTCATCACTGCTGCCACGATCAATTTTCAATATGCCGGGGCTTGCGCCCAAAGCCCGATCATCAACGGGACGCTGGTCAATGCCAATGTTACAACCCTCGTTCCCCTTCTGAATGTCAGCAAGGCGGCCAGCCTGACCAATTTGGTTCCCGGTGGGACATTGACTTACACGATCAATGTTCCAAACGTCGGTACGACGAACACCATTGGCACAACTTTGTTGGACCAAATCCCTGCGGGGGCAACTTATGTCACCAATACCACAAAGCTGAACGGAGTGACTGTCCCCGATATTGGCGGCACGAACATGCCTTATTCGGTTGCCACGGAAATTAACGGCCCAGGCCGGCCGGCGGGAGTCATTAATGTGGGCGACACGGCGGTCATCACCTTTCAGGTCAAAATTTCCACAAATCCTCCACCACAAATCAACAACACCGCAACGGTTTATGCCAACGGCACCATCCCGAGCGGGCAAACTGCCGCCGCAAATGTCCCGCCGGTTAATTCGGATCTCGCCGTCGGAATCGTCGGCAGCCCAAACCCGGTGGCCGCGGGAGCGGCCATCAGTTACACCATCGGCGTTACCAACAAAGGGCCAAGCTCCGTCAACAACACCACCAATTTCATCACGCTCTCATTGCCGCTGTCAGCCTCCATTTTGGCGCCGGTTTATACTCCGAGTACCGGCACCTACAACCCCAATACCGGCGTCTGGTCGGGCATCAACCTTCCCTCCAACGGCGTGGTGACCTTAACCATTTCCGGCCAGGTTTCGCCGAACACCGTCGCGAGCAACATCGTTTCTTCCGTCACCGTTACACCGCCGCCGGGAGTTGCCGATGTCATTACCAATAACAACTCGGCCACAACTTCAAATACCGTCGTGCAGTCCGCGGATTTGGCCATGACCATCAGCGACGGCGTAACCAATGTTTATGAGGGCACAACCCTCACCTACACCATCACCGCCATCAATCTTGGGCCGAGTACGCTTACGAGTCTCACCATCAGCAATTCCATTTCAGCTTTTCTGACCAATTTCGCTTTTGCGCCGAGCGTGGGATATTACAATTTGGCCAACGGCGTTTGGAACGGTTTGAACCTGACGGCAGGCAACTCCGTGACGCTGACCCTGCAGGCAACGGTTCTGAACAATGTGACCGGTTTGTTCACCAATTCCGTCACCGGGTTCGTTCCGTCGGGGGTCACCGATCCAGTCCTGACAAACAATACCGCTTCGGATGTGAATGTCGCCCTCGCGACTCCCGACCTGGCGATTTTCAAGACCGGTCCGGCCAGCGTATATGCGGGAACGAATTATACCTACACCCTTACGGTCACCAACTCCGGACTCGGGACGGCGAGCAACGTCATCCCCAGTGACGTTTTGCCGACAAACGTTATCTTTGTCAGTGCGAGTAGCGGCGGGACCAATAATTCCGGCGTCGTCAATTGGAGTTTGGGCAGTCTGACCACAGGCGTGGGGACCAATCTGACTTTGACGGTGACGGCGCCGGCCGCGGGCAACGTGACAAATGTGGCCACCGTCGCGGCGAGCACACCTGACACCAACCCCGGAAATAATACCAGTTCGCCGGTCGGCACAACCATTACGCCGATCGCGGATATGGCGGTGGGCAAGAGTGGGCCGGCTACCGTCGTTGCCAATAGTAATCTAACCTACACGATTTCCGTCACCAACCTCGGCCCGTCACCGGCCGCTGGAATCGTGGTTGCCGATGTTTTACCCACCACCGGGACCTTTGTCAGCTGCGCCCCGGCCTACAGCACCTTTAATGCTGGTGCGCTCGGCTGGTCTTTGGGCACGTTTAGTCCAGGGCAGGTGAGCAACTTGACCGTAATCGTCAAGGCTCCGGCCAGCGGCTTTCTCACCAACATTGCCGGGGTAAGTACGACAACCCTCGATACGAATTCAGTCAACAACACCAGCCCATCCATAATTTCTGCGGTAACCACCCTGGCATCGTCAGCGGACCTTGGCGTGACCAAAACCGGGCCGACCAATGTCTATGGGGGGGCGAATTTCAGTTACACGATCACAGTGACTAACTCCGGACCGGCGGCGGCAAGTAACGTCGTGGCCAGCGACGTTTTGCCGACCAACGTCGTGTTCGTAAGCGCAAGCGGCGGCGGGACAACCAACGCCGGAGTTGCTAACTGGGTATTGGGAACCCTGGCCAGTGGTACAACTACGAATGTAACAATAACGGTGAAGGCCCCAGTCAGCGGAGCCGTGACGAACAACGCAACCATAACTTCAACCACCGCCGATCCAAATTCCGCAAATAACACCAGTTCCCCTGTCGTAACGAGTGTGACCCCGGCGGCTGATGTGGCCATTGGCAAAACCGGTTCAGCGTCAGTCTTTGCGGCAAGCAACCTGACCTACACCATATCCGTGACCAACTTCGGTCCCTCCAGCGCCAGCAGCGTGGTGGTAACCGACAGCCTGCCAGCCACTGTAACTTTCGTGAGTGCGACCGGTGGCGGCTTGAACAACAGCGGTGTAGTAAACTGGACCCTAGGCACACTGACCACCGGTCAGACCACGAACGTGACTTTAACCGTCACCGCTCCGGCTTCCGGGAGTCTGACGAATGTAGCCAGTGTGAGCACCCCCACCGGTGATCCCAACCTGACCAACAACCTCACTCCACCGGTCGTCACCACGGTTACCCCGGTCGCCGATGTAGGTATTGGCAAAACCGGTTCAGCCTCGGTCTTTGCGGCGAGCAATCTGGTTTACACGATTTCAGTCACCAACTTCGGTCCCTCCAGCGCCAGTGGCGTAGTGGTAACCGACAGCCTGCCAGCCACTGTCACCTTTGTGAGTGCAACCGGTGGCGGCTTGAACAACAGCGGTGTCGTGAACTGGACCCTGGGCACTCTGACCACCGGCCAGACCACGAACGTGACCCTAACCATTACAGCACCGGCTTCCGGAAGTCTGACGAA
>JBEKKN010000033.1:0-59044 GCA_050010675.1 Verrucomicrobiota bacterium
TTGGTCAACCCGTAGGCAGCGGCGTTCGTCAGTATGTTGTCGAGAAGGGAGAAAAAATCCGGCTGATAAATTTTCAGGCCGGGGCACGAAACCATGGCGTTGCTTAATGTAGTGGTGAAAGCTGTGTTGAAATCAATGACCCTTTGGCGAACGAAACTCTTGTTGACGGCAGGCAGGCCGGAATAGTCAGGAACTTCGGTGAGATCCACGGCATTGGGCATGACCAAGGTGCGGACCCCTTCGGCATAAAGATTGGTGATGACCATGAAATGATTCGAGATGGATTGGTTGATGGCGTTGGTCCATACGACTATGTTATTCGAGGTAAAGGGAGTGTAGTGTTGCATGTCATATACGAAGTCAGCGTCATTGACCCAGACAATAAACAGGGCGTTTGACACATCCGCCGGCGCAATAAAATCGCTGACATCCGTTACGAGGATGGTACTGGAATGATTCAAGTAGGAGTTGTTATTACTGGAGTAGGACCAGTTGGTGCTGGAAGCGGAAAGGTTGGTGTATGACAACTGGTTTGAGCTATTAGTGGAGTACCAGTAGTTGTTGGTAATGCCGAGTTGCTGCGCCAGCAGTTCAACCCAAACCCGGCCGTTGCAAAAGCGGTAGCCGTAATAATCTGCGGCAAGCGGAGGAGACAGTATGTTGTTGGTCGTGGTGGAAACACCGTCTCCGAAAATGTAGAGGGAAGTGAATGCGGCTCGTGCCGGAAGAACGACGAGTCCGAACAACAAAACACAGCATCCGAACCGAATAAGGCTTCTGGCTCAGGCGCATCACTCATGCGTTCCTACGGTGACCGTTCAGCGGGCAAATCAAAGAAACCGGCAAACATGAACCGACGTAATTCATCAAGGCTGCTGGTGACCGTCTTTTGGGGTCTTTCGGTCTTGAATGTCTCGGCGAATGGTTTCGGGTTGGCGAGCCAGGATGCCTTTGCCAGCGCACGCGGCGAAGCGTTCGTGGCCACCGCCGACAATGCGTCCGCCATTTATTACAATCCCGCCGGCATCACGCAGATCACCGGCACCAGCCTGCGTTCCGGACTTTACAGCATTTATGTGGATCCAACCTACCAGCCACCGGACACGCAGCCGAACGCGGGCCAGACCTACAGCATCGCCAAGCACTACAATTTTATCCCGCAGATATTTCTCACGCACTCGTTTGAAAACTCCCCGGTCAGCGTCGGGCTGGGCATTTACGCGCCGTACGGTGGAAACGCGGATTGGCCAGAGGACACCGGCTTTCGGTCGGTCGCCACGAAAGGGTCACTCAAATACCTTCGCATCAATCCCGCGATCGCGTTCAAGCTGGCGCCCCAGCTCTCCATTGGCGGCGGGGTGATGGTGGATTATGGAAAAATCGATTTGAACCAAGGCCTGCTTGCCAATCAACAGCCGTTTGCCAACTTTTTCCATTTCCAAGGCGACGGCTGGAGTGTGGGTTACAACCTGGGCGTCCTCTGGCAGCCGGTTGAGACCGTTTCGATCGGCGCAACCTTTCGCAGCGCAACCACGATCACCATGGATGGCCACACCGAATTCCAGCAACAACCAATTCCCGCGCTGAACTCGCCCGTGAGTTTTCCGGCACAGGCGGACTTTACGTTCCCCTTGACTGCGGTTTTCGGCATTTCCTACCGGCCCACGCCCAAATGGAATTTGGAGTTTGATGTCGACTATACGGATTGGAGCAGTTTTGGAACGGTTACTCTTCACCAGGGAACACTGCCTCCGAATGTCGGGGCAGTCGTAATGCAGGACATTCCGATAATCCTCGATTGGCAACCGAGCTGGATGTACGAGTTTGGCGTGACGCGGTATTTTGACGATGGCTGGCATGTGAGCGCTGGTTACGTCTATAATGAGAACTCGGTGCCGGATGCCTATTATACTCCGCTGGCGGCGGACATGGACCGGCATTTCTTCAGCCTGGGCGCGGGCCGCAAAGGCAAGAGGTTCGATTATGACGTCGTCTACCAATTCGGCTATGGCCCGGCGCATACGGTGACCGGCAGTACCCCGTCTTCTCAACCCGCATCGAATGCCGGCCAGACCGCCGATGGCACGTATCATTTCATCAGCCAGGCGGTGCTGGTGACGGTGGGGATGCATTTCTAAATTCCGTCAAAAAACGCATTGTTTTGGCCCGAAAAATGGTCTATTCACGCCGCCATGAGCCAGCAAAGCGTTGACACCATCAACCTGTGGTTTTTAGCCGCGGAGGAACTGGGCGAATATATCGGCATTCGCTTCGGCCAGATCCCACCGGGGGCGACCGCACCGCAATGGACCTTTTTGCGCCATACCGAATTCGACGGCATCGGCGGCCTGGCGCACATTCTCCGGGAAAAGGGAGTCACCCTCGGGCGTCTGCCGCAGATCCGATACCCGGCGTCGCCGTCGGTACTTTCCGTCTTGAAGCTGGCGCCCAGATTTTTGGGGCCCCGGCAGCGCGTCAAATGGCTTCCCCTGGAAGCCGCCAAACTCGGCCCGCAACCGCCCCCGGCGGTGGCCTGGCATGTGTTCGACGAGCTGGCCACGCTGCAAATGCGGCGCGTCTGCCGCATGGCCGGCATTACGATCAATTCCTTTTTGTTGAAACATTTGACCAAGGCCATCCGGCCCTTTTTGGAAGATCAATCGTCGGTGGTACCCTGGATGATCCCGGTGAATCTGCGCGGCAAACTGGTCCGGGACCGGGACACGGCCAATTATTCAAGCTATGTCGGCGTCAAGGTCAGGTCCTACGAAACACCGCACGACATCCACCTGAATGTTTACGCGGCGCTGCGGCGGCGCGAGCACTGGGCCAACTGGTACGCCTGCTATACCAGCCGGCTCATGACGCAGGGAATGCGGAAATTATTAATCACCCGGGAATGGGCCACGTCACAGTGGAACCTGGGCAGTTTTTCGAACCTGGGCGACTGGGACGCCGAAAAGGAAATCACGCGGCCGGAGTGCCAGGGCGGCTGGCTCTTTTGTCCGCCGGTGTTACGCTGCCAGATGGTGGGCGCCGGGTGTGTCACCTTCCAAAACCGGCTGAGCCTGACGATTCAAGCGCACCCGGAACTGACCATCAATCCCGTGGTGGCCAGGGCCTGGATGCAGAATTGGGTGAAGGAAATTGAAATGGACCTGGCCAGCGGGCTGGCCGATCCCGCCACGACTTTCTGGCGGAAAGCCTTGGTCTAAAATTTAAAGGTCGCGGCCACGTCGAAGGCGTTGTTGAACGTCTTGTAGGTGCCGTTTGCCAACGGATTGCTGGTGTCATTTTGGACCGTCCGCCCGCCATTGTAGCCAAAGTGATAGGCGATCGCCCAGTCCCAGTTTTTGCCATGGTGGCCAAACCCGATGCTGCCCAGTTGCAGGGCGGCATCCGGAATCAGGGGGGTGAAATTGGCGTCCGGGCTGGAATTCTCGTTGTAAATATATCCCACGCTGGCGAAGTATCCCTTGCCCAACTGGCGGGTGGCGCCAAATTCATACATGAAACTGGAGCTGAAATCCAGGGTCAGGGGAATGGTGCCGAACGGGGTGTTCTCGAAATCGATTTGCTTGACGCTGCTCCAATCCGCCCAATCCAGGTCAAATTCGAAATTCCAGTTGGTGGTCGGGCGGAACGAGATGCCGCCCACGACAAATTGCGGGAATTTAACCGAGGCTTTGGTTTGGGTTGAAGCCGCGAAGGGCGGGCCGAAGGTCTGGGAGGCGGTACCATAATAATGGATGTCCGTGGCCGAACGATAATTGACACCGAACGACCACATCGGATGCGGCTGCCATAAAATGCCGGCATTGAATCCATAATCAACCCCATCGCCATCAAACTTTAATTGACCGCTACCGAGAGGAAGCGCCTGATCAACGGTCGCGTGGGAATAATTGATGGTGGGGCCGATGGCGATGGAAAGCGTGGGACAAATCTTCCAGGCGATGACCGGATTGAATGACAGATATAACAGACTGCCCTTTTCAGCGACGGTGTTGAAAGGTGTGTTGTCTCCCCAGTCCAGCGACAGACCGTACGGACAATACATCCCCAGGCCCACGGAAATCGGCATATTGGTGAAGGTATTCACGAAGTACACCTGGGGGACCGGTTGCGGATCCGACTTGGCCGTGACCGTGACCCCGGAGGGAGACGTGTATTTCTCACCGGGGGAAATCACGTAAAGCCCCACGCGAACACTTTGTCCGGTCAATTGCGTGATACCGGCGGGATTGTAGTAAATCGCGGACGGATTGTTGTAGTAAATCGCGGACGGATTGTCGGCGGTGGCCGCCTCAGCATCACCGCGGGCAATCGCTTCGGGATCCTGGTTCGGCAGGCGAAACGCGCCGGCCGGCGAGTTCATCGGGGTCAAAAAACTGAAGGTCAATCCCAGCAGGAACGTCCAGCTGATGGACGCGAAGCCCCAGCGTGACTGAATCAACCGGCTCAATCTATTTTGCATAATTGAATATGTTTGGCGCAGCATCCCGATACGACTCCTGTCTCGTAACAAGACAAGTAACCGTCCAGCCGTTCCAGTTTAATGAATCTGACCGGACATTCCCCACACGAGCGGTGTGGGTGGACATAGCAATGGCAATGCCAGTTACCACCGCCAAGAATCACTTTGTTTTGGCGCAAAAAATGTTCCATCTTACCCGTGAAATGAGAAAGGTTCCTCATGACAACGGAAACGGGAATGGGGCCGGCAGCCTGATGCCACCGCCCCCAAAACGGGCCACGCCGCCGCCCGATGGCGCGCCGGCATCCGAACTCAAGGAAAGCCAGGTAATGTTTCAAACGCATGAAGGCGCGGAATTGCAGGGGATGCCCATACGGTTGGCGCGGCACCACGTCGTCTTCGAACTGTATAACCCCGGCACGGCTCCACGTCTCTCCGAAGCCATCAATGAATTTGTCATCATCCTCCAGACCAAAAAAGTTTATTCCGGGCGCGCCGTCATCACCCACGTGGTGGATGCCGGGTCAAAAATGGTGTGCGAAGCCACCCTGGACCAAGCCCGGTGGGTTGATATCAGCACCGACCTGATCGTGAAAGGCGACGACCAGCTCGTGGAGGAATTCCATCAGTTTGTCAAAAAATGGCAGAAACTCTACCGGGTCCTTCCGGAATTCAAGGAAGCCGTGACGGATATCGAGATGTTTCTGACCAGCTTGCGAATCTGGCTGGAGCAGGTTGAACTGGGGATTAATTCCTTGCCGGAATATAAGCGTGCGCCCCTGGAACAGACGATCATCAAAAAAATCAGTCCGCAGATCATCCCCTTGATAAACGGTTTGTTCGAACGGTTTGAACTGATCGCCAAAAAACTGAATGCGGAGACGTATCCGGCCCATCGCCATTACATCCAACGGCACTTGCATCCGATCGTGTTATGTGCGCCGTTCGCCCATCGTGCCTATCAAAAACCCCTGGGCTATGCCGGGGATTATGAGATGGTCAACATGATGGCCCGAAATCCCCAGGAGGGCGCTTCACTGTTCGCCAAGATTTTCAACGTCTGGCTGGTGCAACAAGGCTCGGCGGCGGCTCATCGCAACCGGCTGACGTATCTCACCAAATGCATTGAAATGGAAACGCTGCGGGCGGGGCGCAAAGGAAAAAAGGCCCGCGTCTTCAACTTCGCCTGCGGCCCGGCCATTGAGGTGCAGCAATTTCTCGACTACTCCCCCTTGAGCGATCAGGTCGAATTCACCCTGGTGGATTTTGACAGTGAAACCCTGGCATACACCCAAAGGGCGATTAACAGCATCAAAGACCGGTTCGGGTGGCAGACCTCCGTCCAGTTTCAGAAAAAGAGCGTTTTGCAATTAATCAAGGAGGGACATAAGCCGGTGGCGACCGGAGGGAAGGCGGCCGGTGAGTACGATTTCATCTATTGCGCCGGGCTGTTTGATTATTTGACCGACCACGCCTGCAAACAATTGGTAAAAATCTTTTACCGATGGCTGGCGCCCGGCGGATTGCTGGTCGTCACCAATGTGACCCCGCTCACATCCAATCAGGGCAGTTTGGAACTGATTCTGGACTGGCACTTGATCTATCGCACCGCGGCCCAACTGAACCAGGTCTGTTCCGACATCATTCCCGAAGATGAAGTTCGCATCAAGAGCGACAAGACCGGGATCAACATATTCTTGGAAGCCAGGAAACCGAGCCATGGCCAATAACGACAACCTGAAAGAACCCGAATTCTGGGAGGCTTTTTTAGCCAACGAACGGGAGGTTCGCATCAGCACCGGCAGACTGGCCTGTGCCCTCGTATTTGTATTGATGCCGCTGGGAATCGTCCTCGACTATTTTGTTTATCCCGAACACCTGGTGAAGTTCCTGGAACTGCGACTCTTGTGTTCATTGTTGGTGATCGTCATCTGGTCGCTCCACTCCACCAGCATTGCCCGCAAACATTATCCGGTGGTGGGATTGTTTATTGTGATTCTCCCCGCGTTCTTCATCACCTGGATGGTTTATGAGACCGGTTCCGCTTCACCTTACTATGCCGGGTTGAATCTCATCCTGCTGGCCGTGAGCGCCGTCGGTCACTGGAGCATGTTGGAAACTTTTCTCGCCGTCAGCATCGTCATTCTCATGTATTTGGCATCGTGCGTCTTCAAAGGACTGGGGACGGAACGGTTCGGGGCGATTTTTAACAACCTTTATTTTCTCGTGCTGACGGGAATCATCGTGGTTTGCGGAAATCGTCTTTTTAATCAGTTGCGCTTTCGTGAATTCACCTTGCGTTTTGAGTTGAACAAAAACCGGCAGGAACTCGAGGAGACCAACCGGAAGCTGGTCGAGTTGGACCGCCTTAAAAGCCGGTTCTTCGCCAACATCAGCCATGAATTGCGCACCCCGCTCACGTTGCTGCTCTCCCCGCTGGAAACGCTGCTCCAGCGTTTCGCCAGCAAGATGGACAACGACGTCCATGACCTGCTCCTCACCATGCATTCCAACGGCATGCGGCTGTTGAAATTGATCAATGATTTGCTTGACCTCATCCGCCTTGAAGCGGGCCGGATGGAGGTCAAAAGCGAACCCATGGAGGTTGCCGACTTCATCAAAGGCCTGGCCAGCGCGGCCCGGCAGGTGGCGGAGGATAAACACATCAAACTGGAAACCTATACCGACCTGCGGTTGGGCGTGGTGGCGGCCGACGCGGATAAAATGGAGAAAGTCGTGCTCAATCTTTTGTTCAACGCGCTGAAGTTCACGCCGGCCAACGGGCGGGTGGAGTTGCGGGCGGAAAAACAGGGCGAAGAACTCGTCTTTATCGTCAGCGACACCGGCATCGGCATCGCCGAAAAAAACCTGCCGTTTGTATTCGACCGCTTCTGGCAGGCGGACAGTTCGGCGCAACGCAAATATCAGGGCGTCGGCATCGGGCTGGCGCTGGTCAAGGAATTGACCGACATGATGCGCGGCAGCGTGGTCGTGGAAAGTCAGGAAGGCAAGGGCACCACCTTTACCGTGCGGCTGCCGTACCTGAAAGCGGAGCTGCCCCCCAAACCCCAACCGGGCGCCGCCACCGGAACGGGCGTGGTCGCCTCGGAGGAATGGTTGATCAATTTGTACCGCCGCGCGGAACTCTTCCCCGCCATGGCGTCTCTGCGCGGCGCGGCCAAACCGGTGGAATTGGGCAAACGCGGCCGGCGGCCCGTGGCGCTCGTGGCCGATGACGAACCGGACATGCGGCGCTTTTTGCGATCGCAGCTGGACCAGGATTACGACGTGCTGGAGGCGGCGGACGGCCTCCAGGCCATGGAAAAGGCAACCCAATTTCTACCGGACATCATTTTGCTGGACATGATGATGCCGGAGATGGATGGTCTGGCCGTGTGCCGGGAGTTGCGCAAACGCGAGGATACCGCCGCCGTTCCCATTATTTTGCTGACGGCGCGCGCGGACGAGGAAACCAAATTCAACGCGCTGGAATTGGGAGCCAATGATTTTCTGGCCAAGCCGTTTTCCTCCACGGAACTCCACGCGCGCATCAAAAACCTGGTTGAATCCTACGATTCCCGGCGCAAGCTCTCCAAGCAAAACCAGGCCTTGTCCACCACCATCGACCAACTCAAGGAAACGGAACTGCAACTGGTGCAGTCCGAGAAGCTCGCCTCGCTCGGCCGCATGAGCGCGGGCATCATCCACGAAATCAACAATCCGTTGAATTTCGCCACGACGGGCCTCTTTGCCCTGCGCAACAAATGCAAACATCTCACGCCCGAGGATCGCCAGCAGTACGAGGAAATCCTGAGCGACATCGAGGAGGGCATGAAACGCGTGCGCAACATCGTCTCCGATTTGCGCATGTTCACGCACCCCGCCGCCGGACCGGCGGAACTGGTGGATGTGTCCGAGGCGGTGAACACCTCGCTGCGGTTTCTCGCCGGCGAATGGAAGGACAAGGTGACGGTGGAACTGAAAGTCGTTCCGGGGCAGATCGTGCTGGCCAGCCGCAATAAATTGATTCATGTTCTGGTGAATTTGCTGCAGAATTCACTCGACGCGATGCGCGAAAAGAAATTTGAGAACGAGCCGCCGGCGATTTCGATCCAGAGCCGGACGGAAGGCGACCGGAGTCTCATCGTCATTCGCGACAACGGTCCGGGCATCGAGCAAAAGAACCTGGACAAGATTTTTGATCCGTTTTTTACCACCAAGGACGTGGGCGAGGGCATGGGACTGGGCTTGAGCATCTGCCATCGCATTGTGCGGGGATTCGGCGGACACATCTTGGTGCAGACCGAGGTCGGCCGATTCTGCGAATTCACCCTGGACTTCCCCACCCAGGCCAAACTGATTGACGAACCGGAAATGGAACATGGAGAACCTGTACGACTATAAAAAATTCGCGCTCCTTTACGTGGACGACGAAGAGAAGTCATTGACCAACTTCACCCGCGCATTTGGAGACCAATTTCGCATCATGACCGCGACGACCGCCCAGCAGGGCCTCCAGCTGCTGGAGGACCACGCCGATGAAATCGGCCTGCTCATGACCGACCAGCGGATGCCCGGCGAAAAGGGCGTGTGGCTCCTGGAACGCGCCCGGCAGTTCCGCCCGCGGGTCATCCGGGTGCTGGTCACCGCCTTCGCGGACATGGATGCCGCGATTGCCGCGGTCAATACCGGCGCCATTTACAAGTACGTCTCCAAACCGTGGGACCCGCCGCAACTGGAACAAACGCTGAAACGGGGGCTGGAATTTTTCATGGTGCAGGCCGAGCGCGACCAGTTGCTACGCGAAAAGATGTCCGTGCTGCATAACATGCTGATCGCCGACCGGATTGTCAGCCTGGGCCTGCTGGCCGCCGGCTTGAGCCATCACATCCGCAATTCGCTGGTGGCGGTCAAAACCTTTCTGGATCTGGCGCCGGTGAAAATGAACGAGGAAAAGACGGATTTACAGGGGCTGCGCAATCCCGATTTTTGGAAGGATTACCACCGGAATGTCCAGTCGCAGATCGAAAGAATCAACGCGCTGCTCAAAGACCTTTGGACGGCGTCGTCCAACCCCTCGGCGCCGTTCACCGACCAGGTCTCCCTGCATCAAATCATTGGGGACGCGGTAACATTGCTGCACGAACCGTTTGCGGCCCGGCGGATCGTGGTGGACAGCCAGGTGGCGGACACGCTCCCCCTGTTGCGGGTGGACAAGCTGAAATTCAGCCGGCTGTTTGAATTGTTGTTGAAGGAGGAGCTGGCCATGCTGCCCGCCGGCAGCCACATCGCACTCACCGCGGAATTGCGGGACGGCCCGCCGCCGGAAATCGTCGTCCACATCAACGACAACGGTCCGGGGTTGTCGGAGGATGCGTTGCGCGCGGTGTTCGACCCGTTTGTGGTCCACGACCACAAGCCGTCCGAATATGGCATTCATTTGATGGCTTGTTTTTTCATCGTGCACCACCATGGCGGCAAGATCGCGGCCCGCAGCCAGCCCGGCAAAGGCACCACCTTCACCCTGCATCTGCCGCTGCAACCGGAGCCGGTCGCCGTCTCATCGAGCGACACGGATTTCCTCAAAAAGGCGCTGTTGAACGATAATCTGTGGGAAAAATTGCTCGCCTCCGCCTGATTTTTACAACTGAGCGGAAAAATTGACCGGTTTCCGGTCAAGATTAGATTGACCTTTGGGGCTAATTTGGAGACTATCTCCGGCAGTGACTGGAATTGAGCATCGCCGTCACTGGCTCAGAGTACAATGAAAACCATTTTGGTGTTGTCTCCTCATCCAGACTTCGCCGAAGTGATTGAGGCTGGTCTGAACCGGGAGGAGTATCGTGTGGTTCACCGCATCGGAGTGGAGGAGGCCGAACCCTTGCTGGTCCATGGGTTGATCAGCGCGTGTATTCTGGATATGGATCTCCTCGGGGTTCAGGGAATCTGGGTCATCGAACGGCTTCGCCGACGCGACAACCACTGTCCCATCATTGCCTACACCACCGACAGCCAGTCGGAGTGGGAGGAGGAAGCTTTTCTGCACGGGGTCACCCATGTGTTGACCAAACCCATTCGCGCCCGTTTGCTCGGTTCCCTCCTGGACCGCCTGTGGGCGGCGCCCAAATATCAGCAGCCTCACGCCGGTCAACCGGCCATCCACACCCCCTTGCTGCCACCGGCCGCCTATTCACGCCCGGCGGAACCCGCTTCCGCCCGCTCGGTCAACGCGGCGCAAACCCTCGGCGTCCTGCGCGATTTTTCGTCCATCCTGACGCATTCCCTGAATGCCGAGGCCATGCTCAAACAATTCCTGTTGTTTCTGCGTGAAATTTTCAGCGTCAATCGCGCCGCCATCTTCCTGAACCGGCCCGTGCTGCCGCTCGGCCAATCCATGTCCCTGGGCCAGAACCGCGGGCTGCATGCCACCGCCGCCATCGGGCTTTCTTCGGGATTGCTCGAACATTTTGAACTGTCACTCGAGGCCGGCATCGGTGGACAACTCGTCCGGCTGGGCCGCATCCTCCGCCGCGACAGCGACGAAGCCCGCGCCGATGCCGAGGCCCAGAAGGAATTTGAACTGCTCGGCACCCAGGTCGCCGTGCCCGTCCTCGACCGCGAAAACGTTGTGGGCGTCGCCGTTTTCGACGGCCGCGTCACCGGCGAACCCCTGGTCAATACCGAGTTGGAGCTGATCTTCCGGTTGCTCGAACAGGTGGGCCTGGCCCTGCGCAACATCTGGTTGCATGACCAGCTCGCCGGCAACCACGAAATGATGACGGATGTGCTGCGCGAACTCAGCAGCGCGTGCGTCGTCGTCGGGCGCGACCTCCGGGTGCTCCATGCCAACAAGTCCGCGCGGCGGCATTTCGGCCACAAAAACCGGCGCACCGGTGAACTGGAGTTCAGCGATTTGCCGCAGGTGCTCGGCGCGAAGATTTATCAGGTCCTGCACACCGGCGCGGCGATGGGACCGTTCCGTTACGAACCCGAGAGCTCGCCGGGCACCGTGTACAGCGTCAATGTCGTGCCGTTTCAGCGGGCGAACTCCTCCGTTCCGGTTTCCGCCCTGCTCACGGCGGAAGACCTCACCCAAACCGAGCAGTTGCGCCATCTGGAGGTCGAAGCCGCCAATCTCCGCCTCATCAAGGCCATGGCCGACCGGCTGGCGCACGAAATCGGCAACGCCATGGTGCCGCTCTCCACCCACCAGCAGTTGCTGGGGGAAAAATTCCGGGACCCGGAGTTCCGCAAGTCGCTCGACTTCGCGCTCGCCGACGGCGTCAAACGCGTCTCGCGTTTGCTCAATCAAATGCGTTTTCTGGCGCGGGAAAACGAGCCGGAATCGCAGGCGTTCCCCGTCGAACCCCTCATCGAAGAGGCTTACCAGGAGGCGCGCAAGCATCAACCGGGCGAAAAGGCCCAGTTGCAGTGCGACGATGGCGGCAAACCCATCGTCATTACCGGCGATCGGGCCGCCCTCAAACATGCGCTGGCGGAAATCATGCTCAACGCCTTGCAGGCCAATCCCAAGGAACCCAAAATCGGCGTGCGACTGCACACCAGCCCCAACCACGCCGGCCAACGCGAACTGGAGATTGAAGTTCAGGACAACGGCACGGGTTTCACCTCGGAAACCGCGCAGAAGGTTCCCTCGCCATTTTTCACCACCCGCAATGTCGGGCTGGGCCTGGGCCTGACCGTGAGCCGGAAGATCATCGAGACGCACCATGGCAAACTTGAAATCGTTCCACCGCAGGCCGGCCAGCACGGCACGGTGCGTATCCTGTTACCGATTGATTCCAGCATCACCACCGGTTCGTGAAGGCGTGGCCGGCTCGCAGGGTTTGAACGAAGGTGATTCCGGCAATTTCGGCCAAAATCAATCACGCGCTTCGGCCAGGTGGCCTAGCTTCCCTCCACCCCCTTGAGATAGGCGAAAATAAGTTCGGGCAAATCACGGCTGTAACCCCCTTCCAGTACGCTGAACATCGGCACGCCGAACGACCGCAACGACCGGCCGAGCCAGTGAAAATCTTCCAGCTCCAGGATGCCGTCGCCGAGCGGGTCGCGCACGTAGGCATCGAACCCGGCGGACACGCCGATGAGGTCCGGCTGGAAATGTTTCAGATCAGCCAGCGCGCGGGCCAGGGTGGCGCGATAGGCTTCGCGCGGCACGTCGGGCGGAACGGGATAATTGAAACAATTTTTGCCGGCATTCGCGACGCCGGTATCGGGATAAAATGGATGCCGATGAATTGAAAAAGCGGCGACGCCGGGCTGGTCAAGCAGGATGGCTTCCGTGCCGTTGCCGTGATGCACGTCAAAATCAAAAACGGCGACCCGCTGGGCGCCGGTCGCCACGGCTTCCAGCGCGGCGATGGCGATATTGCCCAGATAACAAAAACCCATTGCCCGATCGCGCAGCGCGTGATGACCGGGCGGCCGCATGAGGCTGAAGACATTTTCACCGTTGCGCGCGGCTTTCAGGGCATCCAGCGCGGCGGCAACGGACGCCCGCGCATGGTCGGAAATATTTTCAAAAAAGGGCGTGTCGGCGTCGAAATCTTGGGGAATTTTCAGGCGCGCGAGCAGCTCCGGCGCATGCGCGCGCAGAATCTGCTGGTCGCTCACCTCGCCCGGCAGGGCCCAGACCAGCGGCAATTCCGCCTGCGATTTCAGACGCGCGATGGTCGCCGTAACCCGCCGGGGATTTTCGGGATGGCCGTAACGGGAATAGCCGGCGCAGCGCTCGTCGGTGATGATTTTCACGAACGAAATTAACCACGAATCACCGTGAATGAACACACATTATTGAATTTCGCCGGCCCAACACGTGTGCGATGCTCGTTTCCATTATGACCAACACAACCGCCACCCGCGTTGCGGCCGTCGCCGGGTTTCTGGCCGTGGCGCTCGGCGCCTTTGGCGCGCATGGATTTAATAAAATCCTGGCGCAAAATGGAACGGCGGCCCTCTGGCAAACGGCGGCGTTTTACCATTTCATCCACGCCGTCATGCTGTTCATGCTGGCGGGGCGGAAACCGTTGGCCAACGGACCCTGGTGGTGTTTTCTGGCGGGAATAGTAATTTTTTCCGGCTCGCTGTATCTGCTGGCCGTGACCGATGCGCACTGGCTGGGCGCCATCACCCCGGTTGGGGGCCTGAGTTTTCTGGCCGGCTGGCTTTGGCTGGCCATCACCGCCGTCCGTGCAAAAGTTTGAAAGGACCGGGGCAAGAGTTGGATTTTCCCGACGGCAAGCCGGCTGGAACCGCCCGGGTTCCGATTCCGGGCTCGAGTTACGGAGCATGGCCTTTCGACTTTTCAGCTCCGCTATTGAAAATGGCTGCAGCTTCTGCAACCATGCCTGGGCGGGCCTGTAGCTCAATTGGTTAGAGCAGAGCACTCATAATGCTTTGGTTCCCGGTTCAAGTCCGGGCAGGCCCACCAATCCAAGGTACACCCGTCAAGATGCCCATGCGATTTTCAACGTGGCCGGACCGTAATTATCATTGCGGCCCGGTGCCCAAGCTGTTTTGTTTCTCCGCGCCGCGTGAAAATCACGAATCTTAATCCCGACACGGACATCGGCGCCAGCGCCTGGCTCGTCGAGGTGGATGAGCATCGCATCCTGCTCGACGCCGGAATGCATCCCAAACGCGAAGGGCGCGCCGGCCTGCCGCTGTTCAACAAGGCGGGTACCGCCGACCTCGACGCCATTGCGGTTTCGCACTGCCATCACGACCATGTGGGCGCACTGCCGGTCGCCGCCCGGCATTTTTCCAAGGCGCACGTGCTGATGACGGAGCTGAGTTATTTCATCGTCGAACGCGTGCTGCACAACTCCGTGAATGTGATGACCCGCCAGCGCGACGAGCTGGGCATCCGGGAATATCCGCTCTACACCCACGACGAGGTGGATGACCTGGCGCCGCAATTCCAAGGCTTCAAATATAACCGTGAAATCGAATGGTCGGCGTTTCACAAATCGCGCGCGGGACTGCCTTCGCCGACGTTGGAATTTTTTGACGCCGGCCACACGCTGGGTTCGGCCGGCATCCTGATTCGCGGCCGCAAGGAGACCCTGTTTTACACCGGCGATGTTTGCTTCCATGACCAGACGATCCTGCGGGCGGCGCGGTTTGAAGATGTGAAGGCGGACGTGCTCATCATGGAAACCACCCGCGGCGGCCGCGCTCCGCAGACGGGCTTTTCGCGCGAAAGCGAAATCGACCGGCTCGTCGCCGCCATTCAGCACGCGCTTAAACGCAAAGGCTGCGTGCTGATTCCGGCGTTCGCCCTGGGCCGCACCCAGGAGCTGCTGGCCTTGCTGGCGTTGCTGATGCGCGCCGGGAAATTGAAGCCGCAGCCCATCTACATCGGCGGCCTGGGCCGCGTGTTCACGGAAATCTACGATTTGGAGGCGCACCGCACCCATCGCCAGCACACGAACCTGCAGTTGCACGAGGCCCTGGAGTTGATCGTGCTGGAAAAGGGTCAGGCGGAGAAAATGAAGCTGACCGGCGGGCGGATTTTTGTCATTACCGCCGGGATGATGAGTGAAAACACGGCGGCGCACGACCTCGCCGCGCGCATGATTGGAGATGAACGGCAGTCCATCTTCTTTGTTGGCTATGCCGACCCGGAGACACCGGGCGGACGATTGAAGGCGGCGAAGCCCGGTGAATCGTTCGTGCTCAGCCCCAGCGCCGGCCGCGTCACGCGCCAGTGTGACGTGCAGGATTTTGATTTGACAGCCCACGCGAACCGGGATGCTCTGCTGGATTTCGTCGGCCAGGTTTCACCGCGTGCGATTTTGCTCGGTCACGGCGGCGACGACTCGCGCGCGTGGTTCGAGGAGCAAATCCGGTCGCGCCACCCGAAGATTAAAATCATCCAGCCACAACCCGGCAACGCGGTGACGGCGTAAACCAAAAACCGCCGGCGAATTGAATTCACCGGCGGTGGCAATCAACCGTAACACTTAGCCGTTTCCGCTGACGATGTTGCCGAGGTTGAAAATCGGCAGGTACATGCAGATCACCATTCCCCCGACGAGCAATCCCAGAAAGACGATCAGGAGCGGCTCCAGCAGCGACATCAGGCCGGAGAGCATGGTTTCAATTTCCTCGTCGAGAAAATTCGAGACCCGCTCCAGCATGTTATCAATGTTACCGGTCTGTTCGCCGGCACTGATCATCCGGATGATCATGCTGGGGAAAACCGGGTGCTTGCCCAGCGCCGTGGCAATTCCTTCACCCCGTTCAATATCGGCGGAAGCCGCCTTGATCGCTTTCTCCATGAGGGTGTTGTCAACCGTTTGAGAAACAATCTGCAAAACCTCCAAAATCGGCACACCGCTGCGAATGAGCGACGCCAATGTGCGGGTGAAACGGGCCAGACAGATTTTGTGGGCAATGGGGCCGAAAACCGGCAGGCTGATGCGTCGCTTGTCCCAAAAATCGCGCCCGCCCTTGGTCTTGATGAAGTACAGCCAGCCATAGACTATCGCTCCCAAGCCGATCAGAAATACCCACAGATAATGGCCCATCAGATCGCTAAGGGTCATCAGGAATTCGGTCGGCCCCGGCAATTTTGCGCCAAAGCCTGAGTAAACGTCTTTGAAAACCGGGACGACTTTCACCAACAGAAAGACCGTGATGGCGATGGCCACCGTACTGACGACAATGGGATACATCATGGTGGACTTGACCTTCCGGCGGAGCCGGGCACTGTTTTCAAGGTAAGTCGCCAGCCGTGCCAGAATTTCCGCCAGCAGACCGCCCTTTTCACCCGCCGCCACCATCGAAATGTAAAGCCGGCTGAAGGCCTTGGGATGCTTCTGTAATGCTTCGGAGAAACTCTCGCCGCTTTCCACCCGCGTCGTGATGTCCCGAATCACATCGCGCATGACCTTATTGGGAGACTGGTCGGACAGCGCCTGGAGGGATTGCACGATGGCGATACCGGCGTCAATCATGGTCGCCAACTGGCGCGTAAACACCACCAAATCCGCCAGGGAAACCTTGCCACCCTTGGTTTTGCCCTTTTTGGAGACTCTTTCCTCAATGGATACCACCAGCAGGCTCCGATTCAGCAACGCCGCAACGGCGGCCTGTTCGGTCGCGGCTTCCACCGTGCTGCGAATTTCACGACCGCTCGCCGTCTCGCGGGCTATATAAGAATAAGATGGCATATGTGTTTGATATTAAAATGTTTTACCGACCAACCCGTAATGTTATTTCGTTTGCTCTCCGGCTCGATTTTTACAGCTTCAGCCGTGGCCTAACCAAAGCATCCTTTATTCCAAAGTTGCGCCCCAAAATGGCGCCCTGGGAGTGCCCAAGTTCGTCTAATCCATGCCCAAGAATAGGATAAAAAAACGGGGTCCAGCCGTAACTTATTCGTTTTCAGAATGTTGCATGGACGCGATTCCCCAAAAAAAATGTTGTCAAATGTCCAAAATTTCCCTATTTTCACGGCTAATCGCACCTTGCGGTGCCGGGGTAAATCGTTTTTGCCCTGTGGTGCACAGGCACAAAGCAAATAAACATTAACAAACAACATCGGAGGAACCAGATGAAGTTTAATAAATGGACAGTGGGTCTGGCGGCGGTCGGGGTGGTCAGCCTCGCATCGGCCGCTCGCGCAGACGAGAAAATGAGCTCCCTGCAAACGGCGCTCTCAAACACCACCATCAGTGGTTATGTGGATACGGCGGCAACTTGGAGACCGGGTACCGATCAGAATACATTGAGCGGTGGTGCAAACGTTCCCAGCTATAGTTTCGCGAAAAACGACGGGTTCAGCCTGAACGCCGTTGATATCGCCATCGACAAGCCGGAAGACGACAGCCCGTGGGCTGCCGGTTATCATGTCGAATGGATGGTTGGCCCGGATTCAGTCGTTGCCGGTACCGGCATCCGACAAGCCTATGTGACGTTGCGCACGCCGGTGGGCAACGGTCTTGACTGGAAAGTCGGCGTTTGGGACACCATTGTTGGCTACGAATCCAACAGCGATCCGCTGAATCCCAACTACACGCGTTCTTACGCCTACACCATGGAGCCCACAACTCATACCGGTGTTTTGGCTACTTACAAGATCAACGACATGGTCACGATTCAGGCCGGTATTGCTGACGGCTCCAATGTGGCAGGTGGTCCGGGAGGCGTAAATGGGGTTTCCGCCATTGAGTCTCAAAAGGCCTACATGGGAGACGTGCAATTCACGGCGCCAGACAGCGCGGGCTGGGCAAAAGGCGCAACGATGACCATGGCCATAATCGATTCTGCCGGTCAGGGTGCTGCTGATCCTGGCTCCACCAGCTTCTATGCAGGCATGACACTTCCGACGCCGGTATCGATGTTGAAAATAGGTTCGTGCTTTGATTACCTTGACATCCATAACGGCCATATTACCGGCAATAACGGCAACGACAGCGTTTGGAACATAGCGTTCTACAGCACAATCCAGGCAACGGACAAGCTGTCCTTCAACCTGCGTGCTGAGTATTTGTCTACCGCAGACATCAGTGCAGGTGATGCTACCACCATTTTTGGCTCGGGAGTCTATGGCAAAAATACCGCGGAAGAACTCACAGCCACCGTCCAGTATAACCTGTGGGCGAATGTGATCAGCCGGGCGGAAGTCCGCTGGGACCACACTGAACACTTCAACGGCTTTGGTGCGAATCCAGCGGGTGCTGCCTTCAGGAACAACGACTTCCTGCTGGCTTTGAACCTGATCTATCAGTTCTAATCTAAATTGGAACTTTCAAGCCCCTTCCGGTTTGCCGGAAGGGGCATTTTTTATTTCACGGCGCATGGAGAACGCTTGTCGTCTTGGACTGCGGTGGCCGTGACACCGCTTCGGGGAAGCCAACATCGTTTGAAACGTTCTGGTTCCCTTCGACACCCAAAGCAGCGTGCGCTCTCTTTGCCGTAGCTCTCCACAACGCTGCGCGAATTTCACTGGAAAAACGCTTGTCATCCTGGGTTGTTACCCTGTACTAAATAAACAAAATCGGAGGGGCCAAATGAAATATAACCAATGGACAACGGCTCTGGCGGCCATCGGGGCGGTGAGCCTCGCTTCAGCCAATCGCGCAGACGGAAAAATGAGCGCCGTGCAGTCGGCGCTCTCCAACACCACCATCAGTGGTTATGTGGATACCGCGGCAACCTGGCGACCGGGTACGGATATGACTCCCGCAGACGGACCAAACATGCCCTTTGGCACTGCGAAAAATGACGGCTTCAGCCTGAATGCCATTGATATCGCGCTGGACAAACCGGAAGACGAAAGCCCTTGGACTGCCGGCTATCATGTGGAATTGATGCTCGGTCCGGATGCCGTCACCACGGAGGGATTCGGAGCCGACGGCGTTCGCCAGGCCTATTTGACATTGCGCACGCCGGTGGGCAATGGCCTGGAATGGAAGGTTGGCGTTTGGGATTCCATCCTCGGCTATGAATCGTCAAGCGCCCCGCTCAATCCCAATTATACCCGTTCCTACGGCTGGACCATCGATTCGAAAACCCTTACGGGCATTCTGGCCACGTACAAAATAAATGACCTGATCACGGTTCAAGCGGGTGTGGCGGACAGTTCAGATATCGGATTCGGCACGGTCGGTGTGAATCCAACCTCCTTCGAATCCCAAAAGGCCTATTTGGGAGAGCTCCAATTGACGGCGCCGGACAGTGCGGGTTTCATGAAAGGCGCGACGCTCACCATGGGAGTGATCGATGCCGCTGGCAATCATACCACCCAAACCCCCGGCTCTACCGGCTGGTATGTCGGCGCCATGATCCCGACCCCGGTTTCGACCCTGAAGTTTGGCGCGGCGTTTGATTACATTGACGAGCATAATGGTGGTTACAATGGCAATCCCAGCAACGACAGCATTTGGACCACCGCGGTTTACAGCTCGTATCAAGCCACGGACAAGCTGTCTTTCAACCTGCGCGCTGAATACCTGAATAACACGGACGCCGGTCCGCTTTCACCCGTCAACCTTTACGGCGATAATACCGCGGAGGAAATCACGGCCACGGCCCAGTACAAACTGTGGGCGAACGTCTTGAGCCGTGTGGAATTCCGTTGGGATCATGTTGAGCATGGAAACTCCTTCGGCGCCAATCAGACCCCGATCACGGCCAACCGCGCCAACGACTTCATGCTGGCATTGAACCTGATTTTTCGGTTCTGATCCAGTCGGGACCTTCCGGCGGCAGTAACAAAACTTGGCATCGCTCCCGCTTCTGCGCAATAATCCGCCGTCCATAATGCAATTCATCCGCGACATTTACGCGACCCGACACGCCGCGCGGCGGCCGGTCATCTCTTTTGAATTTTTCCCGCCCCGGACGGAGGAAGGCGACCTGGCCCTCCTTGAAAAGCACATTCCCGCGCTGCTTCAGGTCAAACCGGATTTCTGTTCCGTGACCTACGGTGCGGGCGGCAGCACGCGTGACAAGACATTGATGATTGTGGACCGCATCCAGCGCCAGCATGGCCTGACGGCGCTGGCGCATCTCACCTGCGTCAACCACACCCGCGAACAGGTGCGGGAGCTGCTCGGACGCATCCGCGCCCTGGGCTGTAATAACATCCTCGCGTTGCGCGGCGACCCGCCCGCGGGCGGCGAATTTGTACCCACACCCGGTGGTTTCGAGTTTTCCTCACAGCTGGTCAAATTCATCCGCGAAGCCGGCGATTTTTCCGTTGGCGTCGCCGGATTTCCCGAAGGCCACGTGGCCTGCCAGGAAGGCAAACACGCCGACTGGCGGCATTTGAAGGAAAAGGTGGACGCCGGCGCGGATTTTGTCCTCACCCAGTTGTTTTTTGACAATGCCGATTACTTTGAATTCCGGGATTATGTGGCCGGCGAGCTGGGCGTAAAGGTCCCGCTCGTGCCCGGAATCATTCCCATTCTCAGCGCAACCCAGATCACGAAATTCACCCGGCTTTGCGGCGCGAAAATTCCACCGCCGTTGCGGGTGCAACTGGACCGGCTGGGCAGCGATGATGCGGCGGCCATCGAGTTTGGCATCGAGTACGCGACGCGCCAGTGTGAGGAACTGCTTCAAGCCGGCGCGCCGGGATTGCACTTCTACACGCTCAACAAGGCGCACTCGACCGTACAGGTCGTGAAAAATCTCGGCCTGGCGTAAAGGATGACGCGGCCGGGAGTTGGTTGGGTTACAATCCCAGGTTGCTCGCTACGATGCCGAGAACGCTCAACGGTCCCTGGTCTTCCAGACTGTCGGCCGCCTTGTCCACCTTCTGCAGGGTCAATTTAGCGTTGTTGTAAAATTCCTTGTCGTTGACCAGTTTACCCACCGAACCCTGTCCCTGATTGATCTTCTGCAGGATTTGATTCAGGTTCGTCATGGAAGCCGTGGTGGCCCGGTAGAGGGTCTCGTCCGTCACGAGTTTGCCGATGGTGCCCCGGCCCTCGTTGACACCGTTAATGACCTGTTGCGCGGCCGCCACGGTGTCCTGCAGATTGGTGACCGTGGCCAGCGCGGAATTGTAAAGCGTGTCCGTATAAATCAGTTTGCCGACCGTTCCCTGTCCGCTGGCAATCTGGCCGGAAATGGATTCTATGTTCGAGATGGAGCCGCCCAGGTGACCGCTGTTTTGCCTGATGAAATCGGTCAAGGGACCCAGCAAATTGTTGATGGTGTCGCCGGTGAAACTTTTGGTCAGGTTTTGAATGCCGGTGGCGGCATCATTGAGCTTGGACATGATGGCGTTCAGGTCCGGTTGTTCAATCGTGGTGAGCACGGCGCCGTCCACCGCCTTCGGAGCGTCCGGTGAACCAAAATCCAGGGAGACGAAATTTTGGCCCATCAATCCCGTGAACCGGATGGTGCCCTGGCTGTCCGTCTTCACCACGGTTCCGCTGTTCAGCTTCATCGTGACGCGGACCTTGTCATTTTCGAGGGCGATTTTTTCGACCCGCCCCACTTCCACACCGGCCATTTTGACGCTGTCGCCCACCTTCAATTCCTGCACGGCGTCAAACAGGGCACTGACCCGGTAGCCGTGCTGGTAAAATTGCCAGCCGTTGAGCGTTTCGACGATGACCACGGCGGCAATGACCACAAAGACGACAAAAACGCCCAGACGGGTTTCGAGTGAATTTTTCATAAGCTTGATGGGGATTCGTGTTGAAAGTCCGCGTGCAAAAATTTCTGAAGGATCGGGTCGTTGAACTGCTTTATCTCCGCCGGCGTGCCGATGGTGAGAATGCGGCCTTCATTGATGACCGCGATGCGGTCGGCAATGCCAAAGGCCAGGTCACGGTCGTGGGACACCACGAGCGAGGTGACGTGAATACGCTGTTTGAGCCTCATAATTTCATGTCCGATGACCGCTGCGGAGAGCGGATCAAGCTCGCTCGTCGGCTCGTCATAAAGAATCAGTTGCGGGTCAATGACCAGTGCGCGGGCAATGGCCACGCGCTTTTTCATGCCGCCGGAAAGCTCGTTCGGCATTTTATCCACGGTATCCTTGAGGCCGACCGCTTCCAGCTTTTCAGCGACAATGCGCGCGATTTCTTCAGGCGGCTTCAGGCGATGTTCACTCAGATAAAGACCGACATTTTCGCCCACGGTCAGTGAACTGAGCAGCGCACCGGACTGGAAGACCAGCGCCATCCGGTATTTGGCGGCGACTTCGGACGATTGGATGGATTCACCGTTGATGAGAATTTCCCCGTCGTCCGGGGCTTCCAGACCGATGAGATGCTTGAGCAAAACGCTCTTGCCGCTGCCGCTCGGTCCCATAATGACGAAAATCTCGCCAGGCTGGACCTCGAAATCAATGCCCCGGAGCACCTCCTCGCCGTTGAAACTTTTTCGCAGGTGGCGCACCTGAAGGCCCACACCGGAATCATGGTTCGTCGGGTCGTTCATCATTTCAAAAGCATGCGCGTCAGCACGTAGTCGAAAATCACGATCAGGATGATGGAATTAACCACCGCCTTGGTCACCGAACGGCCAATGCCGCGCGGGCCGCCGATGGTCGCCAGGCCTTGGTGGCACGAGACCGCACCAATGATCAGCGCGAAGCAGAAGCTCTTGAACACGCCGTTGGCCACGTCCTTCGGCTGGACAATCTCCCGCAAGTCGGAGAAAAACACCGGATAGGGAATGTTCATGTGGCTGTTCATGTCGGCGACGACCGCGCCGCCAAACCAGCCCACGAGAATTGAAATGACCACCAGCATCGGCAGCCCGATCGCGATGGCCACCAAGCGCGGCAAGACCAGGTAGTGGATCGGGTCAATGTTCATGGTTCGCAAGGCGTCAATTTCCTGATACACGCGCATCGAGCCGATCTCCGCCGCCATGGCCGAACCGATGCGTCCGGCGATCAGGATCGCCATCATTACCGGCGCCAGTTCCTTGGCGATGGAGATGCCGACCACGCCGCCCACGGCACTGGAAAGACTGCGCTCCACCAGCACCGGGCCGGTTTGCAACGCGATGACGGCGCCAATGAAGAACGACAGCACGCAGACCATCAGCAGGCTCGCGTTGCCGATTTCAAAAAACTGCTCGATCACCTTCTGACGCTGCCGCCAGGCCAGCGGCAGGGCCAGCATCGTGCGCCAGAACAACAGAATAATCTCGCCGATGTTTTCAAACATAACGTTTCGCAGAGGCAGAAGGTAGAATGGGGCAGGAGCAATTACCAGTCGCGGATGCGCCTTTCTACACCTTGCCGGCTTCCGGCTTCATTGGCTGCTGATCACGGGTTTGGTTTTGACGATGGGAATGTAAAACAATCTCACGGATTTACCTGCCGCATTGGAATGATACTGAAAAAGGCCGAACATGAACGAGTATTCTTTGGCAGCGGGGGCCGTCTCGTGACGGTACAAATTCCAAAGCAGCGACTGGCTGGCGGACCCGGTTCGGGGGTTGTTTTCCGAGCGCCACAATGACCAGAACGGCGACCAGTTGTATTCCACGCTGCGGTTGCCGGGCAACATGGGCTCGATGAGGGCCAGGATTTGCAACCGGTTGTTTCCGTTGAAGTCCCGCTGATAGGTAAACAGAGGCCACAAATCGACCCGATGCCGCTGGGTTCCAGCGTCCAGGTTCTTTTCCGTCACGTTCACAAACAAATACAACAAGATGCGCAGACGCCGCTCATCCAATGTGCTGCCGGACAGACGATCGTACCGGTAAAGCGGCCAGAGGTAATAGTCATTTTCCAGCGTGTCGCTGTGCGCCCGGTTGAACAGCGGCCAGAAGCGGGTCACCGTTTTACCCGTGCCGCGCGCGACCACCACAAACGGGTACGGCCCCTCCCATTCGCGATAGTGTTCCCCGCGGTCGTCGACCCAGGTGAAGAACGGCCAGAACACGGAGGTCGAATCGCGTTGGGGAGAACGTTCCATGCTGTAAAACGGCAGATCGGCCCGGAATTTGGCCGGATCATCGGTGCCGATGCCCGTGTTTTGGCGGAAATGAATCGGCCAGAGCGCGAAAAAATTGTCGTAACCGGGGATCGTTTCAATTTCGCCAAAGCCGTTGGTCTGCGCGGTCACATCCTTGTGCTCGGTGCCCACCAGCGGCCAGAATTGCCAGCCGTGCATCCCGTCACCATGTCGCAAATCAAAGAAGGGAAACAAGTAATTGTCCGTGATGACATCCCTTTTGCGGGTCTCGCTGAAGATCGGAAACATCACCAGGAAGATGTCATCACGATACAATCGGTTCTGGAGATGGCCGTAAAAGGGCACCAGCGCCGTGTAGTTTTCCTCCTTGATGGGCGAACGTTGCTGGAAGTAGAGCGGGAACACGGTGAATCGTTTCTGCCCCCCCCCCTGCGGACTCTCGCCACCAGCGAGGCTGAGCAGTTGACCCAGCTGCCAGCGATATTCCGTGCCAAAACGCCGGTAGGTGAACACCGGATAAAACACATCGTCCTCTTCCGATTCAACGCCGGGATCGGTCCCGTGTAAAAAGAGTGGCGCCACGCCCCAGGTCTTTTCCGAATCCCGTTTCTCGTCGTAAAAGAACGGTCCCATGATTTCGGTGCGATAACCGGTATCGAGTGTCAGCGCAAATTGACTGAACAGTGGTCCGGCGACAAAATTATCCGCACCGAAAAGACCCCTGGGGAAAAAACTTAGGGCGAGCAGCAACCCACAAATTCGCCGGCAGGCTAGGAATTTTCTGTAACTTGAAAGACCAATTAACATGAAATCATTTTACGTTATCGTTATTGGACGGTCGCATCTTGGGATTTTAATCATTTCAAAGCTATTTTTAACATTGAGGTTGACATTTCGATGAATTGCTTTAACTTTGCCTTCCACTTGAGGTTTTTGACCTCGGTTCCTCCTGACCCAGTGTCGGCGTTGAATTGTCGGCACTGGGTTGATTTGTTTTTATCAACGGACGCCAGCGCCCCAGCAAATTCAGCAGCGCCGGCAAGAAGGTCAATCCCGCGATCATACAGGTGGCGATGCCAATGGACATGATGCAGCCAAGGCTGTGGATGCCGCGATCTTTGGCAAGAATCAAACTGCCGAACCCGGCTATGGCCGTCAACCCGGACACCAACACCGCCTTGCCCGTGCTGCGCGCGAGAATGCCCGGCGTGCGCTCTTCAGCAAAACGATTCAAAACATGAATGCCATTCGTCACACCAATCCCAATGACCAACGGGAGCGTCATGATGTTCGCGGGATTGAAGGGAATGCCGAGCCATCCCATCACCCCCACCAGCCAAAGCGTGCCGATGCCAACCGGCAGCAACGCCAGAATCACCGAACCGAAGCTGCGAAAGTGGAATAAAACCAAAAGCGTGATGGCGATCAGGGAATACCAGGCCGCCTGGATGTAACTGTTCTTGAGCAGCTCTTCAAATTCATAAAGTTGAACCGGCGTTCCGGTGACATTCGGATCCAAGGTTCGCAGGTCGGCTATGAATTTTTCCTGATTATCGCGCTGCCAGACATCGTCCTTGGGAAATATCTGCAGCAGATATTTTCCCGTCACGCCCACAAATTGATCCCGGAAAGCCTGGGGCAAATCGTCCACATGCAGCGGCGCACGGTCATCCTGGTTTTGCAACAACTGGAACGTGGTCCGCATGTCGGTGAAGAGCGCCTGCTGGAACTGCGCCAGTTTGTCCGCATGCTCCGTCAGTGCCCGGGGGTTGCCTTCCAACATCGTCTTGCGCAATTCTTCGATCGCCTGGCGCAAGGCGACAAATTGTTTCGTCAGCTCCGGATCGCTGTTCCCGACGGCATCCAGGGCCGCGCCCAGGTAACCGTACAGTGAATAGAGCGTCCGGCTGAACGCATGCACATCCACGGGACTTGGATCCGGCGTGCCAAACTTCAATGGCGCCAGCTCCTGCTTGATCTCGCCGATCAACCCCAGTTTTTCGGCGTTGCTGGAATTGAGAAAATCCTCCAGCAGGCTGACCGGTGGTTCCACATCGGCCACGGTCGGCATGGTTCTCAATTTTTCCTCCAGGTCGATGGCATTCGTCAATGAATCGGCGCTGATGGCGGCATAGAGCAGGGATTTGTCAGCGGCGGCGAACAGCTTGTCCTCAAAGACGACCGACGATAATCCGACGCTCTGCAATTTCTGCAAATTGTAATCGAAATAGACCTTCCGGGCCAGCACCAGCGCCAACAAACAGAGTGCCACGGTGATCGACGTAACCACCAGAGGACGTTGCAGCCAGATATTCTCAATGCGCGCGCGGGTTTCGTCCTCGGTGGTTTGGTGGTCCATGACATTTTGCCGCCCGCGCAACAACAGTGCGGGCAACATGGTCATCATCGGCACGAAACAGAGCAGCAAACCGCCGCCGCAAATGAGGCCCATTTCCTGGATGCCCCGGAAGTGGGTGAAGGCCATGGCTAGAAAAGCCCCCGCCGTGGTCAAGGCCCCGGTGAAAATGCCCTGTCCGGTAAAGACCATCGCCTTGGTCATCGCGGCTTCCGCCGATTTCCCATGACGCAGTTCCTCCTCGTAGCGCGTGATGAGATGCACGCCAAAATCAATCGCCAGGCCGATGAGCATCGGCACGAACGTGATCGTCAGGACATTCAAATGCCCGATGGCCAGAGTGGCGAAGGCCAGCGTGTAACCCAGCCCGATGACCAGACAGATGTTGGCTTTGATCGGACGCCCGGTTTCATTGTAACCGTAAACGAAGATCAATCCACAGAGAACCAGTGATACAATGCTCGCCAAAGTGACATCCGTTTGCGACTGCTTCATTTCGTCATAGTCCAGCACCGGCTCGCCGATCAATCCCACATTTAGGCCGGGCACCTCCGCTTGCGTTTCCCGGACCAGCTGACGCAGGCGTTCGATGGCATCACTGCTCAGGTCGCTGGTGGGCGCATGCGTTGTCACCAGAAAAATCCGGCCCCGGGCGTAATTGATGTAAATGTTCGTTTCACTACCGGCGCTAAACAGGGATGAAACCCCGGGGGACGGCGGCGTGCCGGTCATTTGCAGGCCGGCGGTGGCCTGGTTCACGATGCGGGTGAGCGCCGGCAATGCCTGGACCAGTGATTCCGTCTGGGCGTTGGTCTCCTGGGGTGCCGTACGAAAAGCCGTGTTGACCTGATCGAAAAACGAAACGAGATTTGTGGTCCGCGTGAACTGGAGGATGAATGGCAAATCATCATTAAGGGTCGTTTTTAGTTCAACCAAATCCTCCTTGTCGGCGAACAGCAACGCCTTCGCTCCCATGACCGCCAGGTCCTTCTGGTAAAAAACGTCGCGAAACAGGTTGGTTTCTGCCGACATTTTCGCCGCGATGCGTTCGACGAATTGCCGGTTTTTCTCGATGTTTTCACTTTCCACCACCACCACCAAATCGTTGCCCTGTTGGGGAAATTCCGTTTGCAGGCGAAGATAATTTTCGTGGTTTTTATGATTCGGACCGACCAGATTGTCCCGGTTCATGTCCGCCTTTAAAAACCCGATGGTGTAAAGGACGCACACCCCGAACAGGACCACCTGCGGATAGATAAACCAGCCGGGTCGACGAAGAATGGCCGCTGTCAGTTTGCCCAGCAGCCGCGCCAGAACAGAATCGGCACTTAACGCCTTCATACTTCAGGCCGGGCAGGATTCACCCCTTCACCGCCTCATTGGGAAAGTCGGCATTCGAAAAGACCTCTTTTACATCGTCGTGTTCCTCCAGCGTCTCGATCAATTTATTCACGGCGGCCATCCCGGCTTCATCGGCGAATGGCGCCAGGAGGGTGGGTAACGACGTGATTTCCGCCGCTTCGTATTTGATGCCCTTGGCTTCGATTTGTTTGTGGACGGCTTCAAAATTCGCCGGCTCGGTCAGGATTTCGTACCCCTGCGGCTCGGCCTTGAAATCTTCCGCGCCGGCTTCCAGCGCGAGTTCCATCAGTTGATCCTCGTCCGCGGCTTCCCGGGAAACAATGATCTGCCCCTTGCGCTGAAACAAGCGGCTGACCGAACCCGGCGTGGCAATGCTGCCGCCACTTTTGGTGACGATGCTGCGAATGTCGGAGGCCGTGCGGTTCCGATTGTCCGTGCTCACTTCCACCAGAAGCGCCACACCCTGCGGCCCATAAACTTCGTAGGTTAATTCCTCAAAATTCGCGCCTTCGCCGCCGCCGGTGCCCTTTTTGATGGCGCGTTCGATGTTCTCACGCGGCATGTTCGCGGTGCGGCACTTCAGGAGCACCATCCGCAGACGCGGGTTCATGTCCGGGTCGCCGCCGCCAATTTTCGCCACGATGGTGATTTCCCGGCTCAATTTGGAAAAAATTTTGCCGCGCTTGGCGTCGATCGCACCCTTGAAATGCTTGACCTTCGCCCATTTGCTGTGTCCAGCCATATCAACTAATGTGACGGCTCCACGTAAACCGCCGTGCCGTAACACAGCACCTCGGTGATGCCCGGCGCAATTTCCGTCGCGTCGTAGCGGACGCCGATGACGGCGTTGGCGCCGAGCTCACCGGCATGCGTCAACATCAGGTTGAAGGTGTCCTCGCGCGCGCGTTCGCACAGATTGGTGTACAGCGAGATGTTCCCGCCGAAAATACTCTGGATGCTCGCGCCGATGTTGCCGATGACCGAGCGCGACCGCACCATGATGCCGCGCACCACACCAAACGACTTGATCACCCGGTAACCGGGCAGCTCAAAGGTCGTGGTGGTTAAAGGATGTGTCAGACTCATAGGTCAACGATTGAACACGAGAACGCGCGTCGGCAAAAGCGAAAAAGTTCCCGCGCCTTAAGGCGAAAGCCAGGAAAAAGCCGGCAGATTTCGCAACCCGGTAAAGACCAGGGCGATGACCAAAAACGTCCATACTGCCTTGGACGGCAAAAAGTCCGCAGTGGGTTGGTTCCGAAGCTTGCGCCCCGCCAACCAGGCACCGCGCCCCGCCAGGGCCGCCAGCGATAACACCAACAACGCATTGTCATGCAACGCCTGCAGAACATGCCCGTGCAACAATTGATAGACGGCACGGGTTCCGCCGCAGCCCGGACAGTTCAACCCGGTCAGTGCGTGAAATTCGCAGACCGGATAAAACCCATGCGAACTGGGATTGAAAAAATACAACACCGCGCCCGCCCCGACAATGGTCACGCCCATCACGACGCCCACAAACCACGTCAACGATGGCGGCGTCGAGATTTTGGGCGGAGCGGTTTGCAGTTTGGCGGGCGGCATACGGGTCAGGAATGATTAAGGCTCCAATGAAAGTGAAAATTGCCGGTCGCCACGGCAATCAGGATGAGAACCGCAGCGAACAACAGGCTTAAAATGGAAACCACGAGCCCGACGATGGCCAGGCCGCGGCCTTCGTAAAATTCAGGATGCCGGTTGATCTGCGAAAGACCGATGAGCGAGAAAATGATGCCGAGCACGGCGAAGAGAAATTTGCAGCAGCAAAAAAATGCCAGCACGCCGAAAATCAACCCGGCCATCGCATAGGCATTGGTTTTCCGGACCGGCCCGGAAACCGGCGGCCGGATCGTCGGTGGAACTGGCGGCGCAAAAAGGCCCGCGAATTCCGGCAGCGCGCCGAGCGGTTTCCATTCCGCCGCGCCTTCCCCGAATGCCTGCGTCTGCGCATTCGCACGGCCCTCGGCAATCCATTGCCGCAACTGTTCCCCGGAAACCGGGCCGTATTGCCGGCCATCCGCGCCAACGATTTGATACATGCTCATCTATTCCTCTTCGCTTTTGAAGGTCCCGCGTCCCAAATCCGCGCAAACCCCGCGTTTCGCACCGGCCACAAAATCCAGCAGAATTTTGGACGCGGCGCCGGGAAAATTCTCCCGCGCCTCGCCCAGCACCGCGCGCAGATTCTTCCCACTTCGAAACAGCCGATGATACAGCCGCTTCAGTTCCAGGCGCTGCTCGGCGGTGAATCCGGCGCGACGCAAGCCGACACTGTTCAACCCGCAGATTTCGTTCACGCGCAGCGCCACGGTGAAGGGCGGCAAATCTTTGCTGATGCCCGAGAGACCCTGCATCAGTGCCAGTGTGCCGACCCGGCAGAACTGATGCACACAAGAGTTGCCGGAAATGAACGCACGGTCCTGCACGACCACGTACCCGCCGAGCATCGCACCATTGGCTATGATGACGTGATCGCCGACGATGCAATTATGCGCCACGTGCGCGGTGGCCATGAAAAAATTGTGCGAGCCGATGATGGTTTCTGTATCCGGCCTGGTTGAACGATGCGCCGTAAAATGTTCGCGAAACACATTGTGGTCGCCGATGCGCAACCGCGTCGGCTCGTCCTGGTATTTCAAGTCCTGTGGCGCATCGCCGATGACACAGCCGGCGTGAAAACGGTTGCCCACACCGATCGTGGTCCGCCCCGTGAGATATACCTGTGGCCCAACGATACAATCCGCGCCCATCTCGACGCCCCCGTCAATCACGGCATACGGCCCAACCCGGACCGTGGAATCCAGCTTCGCCTGCGGGTGAACGATGGCCGTTGGATGTATCACGAATTCAAGGTGGCGGATTCAGCCTGATTGCCAAGTTCAAAATGCCGCCGGGACGAAGAGGCTTTGTGCCCCCGCGCCTTCATGGTAAATTTGACGGGTTGCAATGAACGTTTCAGTTCCATCGCCGCCGCCTGACAGACCGGGGGCGGAATCAAAAATCCGCAAGCTGCCGGAGTTGCTCGCGCCTGCCGGTGATTGGGATTGCGTCCGGGCCGCGGTCGAGAACGGCGCGGACGCGGTCTATTTCGGCCTCGAAAAATTCAATGCCCGGATGCGGGCGCATAACTTCACCGGGACCGATGTGCCGAAACTGATGGAATTTCTGCACCGCCGCGGCGTGCGCGGTTATGTGACGCTGAACACGCTCGTCTTTGAAAATGAACTTGCCGACGCCGAAAAATATCTGTGCACGATGATTTCCGCCGGTGTGGATGCCGTAATCGTGCAGGACGTCGGCATCTGCCGGCTCATCCGCCGGCTTTCGCCCGATTTTCCGATTCATGCCTCGACCCAGATGACCATCACGAGCGCCGCCGGCGTGGAGTTCGCCCGTGAACTGGGCTGCCACCTCGTTGTGCTCGCCCGCGAATGTTCCATTGCTGAGATTGAGAAAATTAACTTCGCCCTTCGAACTGCGCCCTTCGAACTTCCCTTCGAGGTCTTCGTCCATGGCGCGCTGTGTGTTGCCTATTCCGGCCAATGCCTGACCAGTGAAGCGCTCGGCGGACGCTCGGCCAATCGCGGCGAATGCGCCCAGGCCTGCCGCATGCCCTATGAATTGGTTTCCGATGGCAACCCGGTTTCGCTCGGGGACCGGAAATATCTGTTGAGCCCGCAGGATCTGGCCGGACTGGAAGTTTTGCCGGACCTGATCCGCACGGGCGTCGCCTCGCTGAAAATTGAAGGCCGGCTCAAGTCACCTGAATACGTCGCCAACATCACACGCATTTACCGCAAGGCGGTCGATGATTTACGATTTGCGAATGACGATTTACGCGCGCCAGGCCAGCCGGCTCGTCAATCGCAAATCGTAAACCATAAATATGAAATGGAGATGGCCTTTTCGCGCGGCCTTCACACCGGCTGGTTCGGCGGCACCAACAACCAGCAACTCGTCCACGCGCGCTTCGGCAAAAAACGCGGCGTGTTCCTCGGCGAGGTAAAACAGGTTTTGCGTGACGCCGTGATGATCGAACTTGCCGCGCCGCTGAAACCCGGTGATGGCGTGGTGTTCGATGCCGGGAAGCCGGAGAACCAGGAGGAAGGCGGACGGGTCTATGAAATCCAGGGTCCAAAGTCGAAAGTCCAAACGGCCCAACCCGTTGAGCTTCGCTTCGGCCACGGCGACATCGATTTCTCACGCGTCCATGTCGGTAACAAATTGTGGAAAACCGACGATCCGGAACTGGACCGGCGGTTGCGTCAAAGTTTTGCGGGTGACACGCCAAAATTTCAGCGGCCCATCGAGGTCGAAATTCACGGTTTGGACGGCAAACGACTCACGTTGATTGCCCGCGACGAACGGGGGAACGTGGCCAAAGCGGAATCCACCATGCCGCTGGTCCCGGCTGGGAAGCAACCCCTGACCACCGAACGTTTGCGCGAACAGCTCGGGCGACTGGGTGGAACGCCCTTCAAATTGGGCGACCTCAAGAACCATCTGGCCGGCGACGTTTTATTGCCGGTAAGCGAGTTGAACCGCCTGCGCCGCGAAATTGTCGGGGAGTTGGAACGACAACGCGCTCAGCCGAAACGGTGGAAACTCAATGATGGCAGCAACCGAGGCAACGACGCTCAATCTTCAACTCCACTTGGTCAGAGCCTCCTCACGTCGGCTGCTACAAATCCGGAATTGATTGTCCTCGTCCGCAACCTGCCGCAACTCGAAGCCGCGCTGCGCTGCGACGTGACGACGGTCTATTGTGAGTTTGAAGACCCCAAAAAATACCGCGAAGCCGTTCGGATGTGTCGGGAGACGAGAGTCGAAAGTCGAGGGCCAAACGCGGACAACCTCTCGACCCTCGGCCCTCGACCCTCGACCCTCTTCGTGGCGCCTCCGCGCATTTTCAAGGCCAGCGAGGAATGGACGCTGGAACAGGTGCGTTCCTGCAACGCGGACGGCTACCTGGTCCGCAACTACGATCACCTGAAGTTTTTTGCCAACTGCCGTCGCATCGGCGATTTTTCACTGAACGTGGCCAACCGGCTGGCGGCGGATTACTTTAAAAACCGCTTCGGCCTGGAACGCGTAACGGCGAGTTACGATCTGAACTTTCAGCAACTTGAGGCGCTGTTGACAGCCGCGCCGCCCGAGTGGTTCGAAGTCACGATCCACCAGCACATGCCGATGTTTCACATGGAGCATTGCGTGTTCTGTGCGTTTTTGTCGAACGGCACGGATTTCCGGAACTGCGGCCGCCCGTGCGACCGGCACGACCTGAAACTGCGCGATCGCGTGGGCGCGGAGCATCCGGTGAAGGCGGACGTCGGTTGCCGGAACACGGTCTTCAACGCACTGGCCCAGACCGGCGCGGAGTATGTCTCGCGGATGATGGAGTTGGGCGTGCGGCATTTCCGCATGGAATTCCTCAACGAAACCCCGGAGCAGGTGACGCGGACGATCTGCCAATATCGCCGGCTGTTGCGCGGCGAAATCACCGGCACCCAACTCTGGCGTGAGTTGAAATTGTTCAATCAACTCGGGGTTACCCGGGGCCAGATCGGAAAATAGCCGGTCTCCTCCCTTACGAATAAAAATATCCCAGTTCGCGCAACGACGCGTAATCCTTCGGCCGTTCCGCGGTCGCCCGGCCGGTGATCACGTGGTCGAGCACTTCAATCTTCAAAAGCTGCCCGGCCCGGATCAAATCGCGCGCTGCCCGGCCCGGATCAAATCGCGCGTCACCTTGATGTCCGCCTCGCTCGGGGTGGGGTCGCCACTGGGATGATTATGCGCCAGCACCACGGCGGCGGCGTTGGCGGCAATGGCGACTTTGAACACCTCGCGCGGATGGACCAGAATCGTGTCGAGCGTGCCGTCGGCGATTTCCTCCACGCGGATGAGCCGGCGTCGCGTGTTCAACAAAATGATTTGGAACGTCTCCACCTGCCGCAACCGGTTGTCCTCGCGCAACAGATTCACGATCGCCTCCGGCGTGTCGAGCACGGGCCCTTCATGGCGCAACTCGCCGGCCATTTTCCGCGCCAGCGCGAACGCCGCCATCAACGTCACCGCCTTGTCACGCCCAATGCCCTTGACACTTTGCAAATCCTCCACCGATGCCTGCGCCAGCGCCTGTAGCGTGCCGTACTTCTGCATCAGTTGCCTCCCGATCTCGACCGCGTTGGCGCCCTTCAAGCCGGTGCGCAGCAGAATCGCAATCAACTCCGCATGGCTCAAGGCGTCCGCGCCGTGCTCGACCAGCCGTTCGCGCGGACGTTCGCTGACGGGCTGGTCCTTCAGTCTGAGGCCGTTGGACATCAGCACACATTATCCTGAGTGCCCGGAATATTACACAGAAAAATTCCCACTTTGCCGGCACTGGCGTCGCGCCATGAAGGCAAATTAGAATTACCGCTGCAACGAAACGACAAACACTCAGCGTGGTTTTCCCAAATCTGTATTTCATCTGTGTCCATCTGTGGCTAAAATTTGCCGGATGGAATCCGCGCGCACCCAAAGTGATCTGCTCACGCCGTCGCAGCGGCAGGCGGTCGTTGCGCGTGGCAACGTACTGGTCGTGGCCGGCGCGGGCACGGGCAAAACCCACACGCTCGTGACGCGTTGCCTGGACTGCCTTTGCCGGGAGCGCGCGGCGCTCGAGGAAGTTTTGGTGGTCACCTTCACCGAAGCGGCCGCCACGGAATTGAAGCAGCGGCTTCGCACCGCGCTGGAACAATCTCTCCACTCTCAACTCCTTGGCGCGACGAATCCCGTCTCTGCGGGAGAAGGCGGCTCAACCATCAACCAACACCTGGCCGAGCAACTGGCGTTGTTCGACACCGCACCCATCGGCACGCTGCACAGTTTTTGCCTGCGGCTGGTGCGCGAACATTTCTATGAACTCGGCCTGGACCCCGAACTGGCCGTGCTCGACGCCGGCGAGGCCCGCCTGCTCGCGGAGGAAACCCTGGACGAACAGTTTCAATCGCATTACGCCGGGCAAACCGGGCTTTCCGTGGCGACACAGGATCTCATTCAAATTTACGGCAGCGGCGACGAGCGACCCATCCGCGCCATGCTGCTGCGACTGCATCATTACACCCAAACGCGGTCGGATGCCGATCGCTGGCTCGGGGCGCAAGTGACGCGGTTCAACTCGCCGGAGCCGCGGGAATGGCACGAATGGCTGCGCGATGCCATCACCGGCTGGCGCGCGGAATGGCTGACCGCGCTCGACGAGCTGAAGTCGGACAACGAGAAGGCCGCCGAATGCCGGGAAATCCTGCTGAAATTACCGGAAGCTTTTTCGCTCGAACAGGCAGCCTCGGTTTCGGAAATGATCCTGGTGGCCGACGGGAATTATACGGCACGCAAAAAAACCGCGCTTCGCAAACCACTGAAAGCTTTTTTTGCCGACGCGGCGTTTCTGCATTCGCTGACACCCTCGGAGAGCACCCGCGATCCACTGGCCGAGGACTGGGATTGGGTTCGCGGTCACATGACCGCGCTCCTGCAACTGGCGCAGGAATTCGGAGAACAATTCGCCGAACGCAAACGCGCCGACGGCGTTCTGGATTTTCACGACCTGGAACAATTCGCCTTGCAGCTGCTTTGGGATCCCGCCGCCGACAAACCCACACCCGCTGCCGAACGCTGGCGCAAAAAAATCCGGTTCGTCCTGGTGGACGAGTATCAGGATATCAATGCCGCGCAGGATAATATCATCCAGGCGTTGAGCCGGACCGGGGCGGCGGCGAACCGCTTTCTGGTCGGCGACGTGAAGCAAAGCATTTACCGCTTCCGGCTGGCCGACCCAAAAATCTTTCGCGAGTATGCCCGATCCTGGCACGGGCGCGAGGGCCGGACGATACCGCTCACCGAAAATTTTCGCAGCCGCGAGGGACTGCTGGGCATGGTCAATTCGGTTTTTGAGCTGCTTATGCGCGGGGACGTCGGCGGTGTGGATTATAATGCCGAAGCGCGACTGCAATTTGGCGCGCCGGAAAAGCGCGCGGCCCTCGGCCTGGCCCAAAACCCTTCGCCGCGCGCGGAACTGTTGTTGCGATTTAAAGGCGGCCGCAATGACAACCTGACGGGTGACGATACCACAGACGCTGATTTGGTGGCGCTGGAAGAAAGTGAAAAGGAAGCGCGATTGGTAGCATCCCGGCTGAGTGAATTGGTTGAACAAAACCACCAGGTTTGGAATGGCAAGGAAGGCACCGGGCGCGTGGTCGAATGGCGTGACATGGCCGTCCTGTTGCGCGCGCCAACAAACAAGGCTGAAGCCTATGCGAAGGAATTTGAGCGGGCTGGCGTACCACTTATCATCGAACGAAGCGGCTTTTACGATAAAGTAGAAATTGCCGATTTACTGAGTCTGCTCAAGTTGCTCGATAATCCGCTCCAAGATGTGCCGGGTATTGCCGTGTTGCGCTCACCCCTTGCAGGCTTCTCTCTGGATGAACTGGCGACCATCCGGCTGGCCGCCCGGGACGGGCATTTTTGGACGGCGTTGAATCAGATTCAAGGTTCAAAGCCCAAAGTCGCAGCCGACACGACAGCGAAGATTTCCAAATTCCTCGAACGGTTCTCCCGCTGGCGGCAACTGGCGCGGCAGGCGTCATTGTCGCAATGCCTGGAAAGCGTCCTCGCCGAGACGCATTACGCCGAGTGGCTCCGTTCGCGACACCGCGGCGCACAACGGCAGGCCAACGTCGAACGGTTTCTGGGCCTGGCCCAACAATTTGATCAATTCCAGCGGCAGGGCCTGTTTCGCTTCTTGAAATTCATCCAGGCGCAACAGGCCGCCGAGGCCGAGCCGGAGGTCGCGGCGGTGGCGGCGGAAAACGCCGTCCGGCTGATGAGCATCCACCAGAGCAAGGGTCTGGAGTTTCCGGTCGTGGTGGTGGCCGATCTGGCCAAGCCGTTCAACGAACAGGATCTGCGCGGTGAAATCATTTTTGACGAGCAATTGGGTCTGTGCCCGCGCGTCAAACCGCCCGCGACGGGCTCGCGGTACCCGAGCCTGCCGTATTGGCTCGCGCAACGACACCAACGCCGCGAACAACGCGGCGAGGAATTGCGGCTGCTGTATGTGGCGATGACGCGCGCCCGTGACACGTTGATCCTGACCGCCAGCGTTTCGGAGAAGCAATGGGAATCGCCCGGGCCCCATCCGGAGACTCTTACCACTCAAACCATCGTTTCGGCAAAATCATATGCGGACTGGCTGGGGTTGTGGTTCCAAGCCCAAAGTCCAGGGCCTCCGGTCCCGGGGGCCATCGCCGGCGAATTGCCCCATCTGCGCTGGCGTATTGTGAAAGACGAAGGGCGGGCAGACAAGCTGGACATCGCCAGCCGGCCATCAGAAATCGGCCCCCCTCCGCTCGATGAAGAAACCAAAGAAAGACTGCGCGACGTGCTGGCAAGGAAATACCCGTTCGCTGCGGCGACGCAGCGCGCGGCGAAATCATCAGTCACGGCGTTGAGCCGGCAGGCGGAGGAATCGGACGACGAAGCAGAGCCGCTGTTTCCGCTTTCAGCCCGTTTTACGGAACCGCATTCCCGGGGGCGACCCGGGCCTTCGCGCCTTAATCTGCCGTTGACCGCAGCGGAAACCGGCACGGCCCACCACAAATTCCTCCAGCACGTCACCTTGGAAAATGCCGATGACCTCGCCGCGCTCAACGCGGAGGCCAAACAACTCGAAGCCGCCGGTGTTTTGACCGCCGACGAGCGCGCGGCGCTGGATTTGGACGCGGTGGCGGCGTTTTGGCAATCAGCCCCAGGCCGGAAAATTCGCGCCCAGCCGCCGGAATGTGTCAAACGCGAATTGCCATTTACCGCACGGTTCAGCCCGGCGGAAGTGGACGCCATCACCGGCGCGAAAACCCCACCAGCTCTAGAGAGCGAATTCGTGGTCGTGCAGGGCGTGGCGGATCTGGTGGTGGTGCTTCCCAGGAAAATCTGGCTGGTGGATTTCAAAACGGATGAAATCAAACCCGGGGAACTAACGGAGCGAAAGCGCCATTATGAACGGCAGTTGAAGCTTTATGCGGGTGCACTGTCGCGCATTTATGCGCGCCCGGCGGTAAACTGTTGGCTGCATTTTCTGGCCGCCCGCCAAACGGTGGACATCAAAATTTAATCCGAAAACCGAAGTTAAATTTCTACGTGAGCGAAGTGCGGCCATCGCGGCCGCAGCAACGTGGGATGAGTGAGCTGTTGGAAACTATTCTGTGGCTCAAAAGAAGCCGGTGGCCGCGCCCGGGGACGGGCGCACTCCAGGGTGGCCTAAGCCAACCCGCCACCACCGGCAACTTCCGAATTCGGGTTTAATCCGGCGAGCCGAGCGGGAGCTGGCCCTCCACGTTTTCCTCATCGGGCAGTTCCACCGGGTCGAGTTCCGGCGGCGGTGTGGCCGGCAAATTTTTTTGACGCAGGCGCACGATGGCCGGGCGCAGGAGTTTTCCCTGAAACGTGTAGCCTGAGCCGATGGTTTCGGCGACCACCGCGTCGGTGGTCGTCTTTTCCTTGGCATCCGCCACCTGGTGCCGGGCGGCATCAAAGGCTTCACCGGGCTCGGCGGTAAACGGCGTCAGGCCAATGCGCCGCACGGTGCCGCGGCAGGCGTTTTGGAATAGGGTGATTTGCTCGGTGAGCTTTGGCTGGCCGGAATGCGCGGCGGCGGCATGCAGGGCAAAAATATGATCAAAAACATGCACGAGCATTTGCAGCCATTCGGCCTCGCCCCGGTGCAATTTTTCCGCCTCCAGCCGGAGCGCGGCCTTCTCGCTGTCGTTCATCTTCTGCATGAACCCGGAGAATTCGCGGACCTCGGCGCTCATTTTTTCAGCGATTTGCCTGGCGCCGGCGGCGGTCTTTTCCGCCTGGCCCTGGACGACGTCCCATTGATTCGTGGCGGCGCCGATTTGCGCGGCGAGCTTTTCCAGATCCTGGATTTTTTCGGACACCGCGCCGAGCGCGTTGATCTGAAGGGCCTTGCCCATCGCGCGGTAATCCAGCAGGAACGGGAGTATGCCCAGCACCGCGCCGAGCCCGGCGGCGGCAAAACACGCAATGATTTCCCACTGGGAAATCGGATGCGGCGATTTCCAGACGATTAAATACGCGAACGCGAGGAGCAGCCCGTCGCCCAGCAAGAACGGCCACTTGGGAATCTTCCAGTCTCTGACGTCGTTCATGTTTCCCAGCTTCGCGAAATCCCTCCTTCAGCGCAAGCAAACGCCTCGCTTTCTCCTCGACTAACCGCCGGCACGCCCAAATCATTTAACGCGTGCGGACTTGCGTCATTTTCAATCCGGCAGCGCGTGGCGACAAGGCCCGGCACTTCCGACGTCACCTGGACAAAATCGCCTCGCACGGCGCGTTGAAGGCCACGGTCGCACCCGGTGATGCCCGCCGGCTGGCGATGGAAGCGGTGGCTGACGGTTTTGAACTGATTGTGGCCGCCGGCGGCGATGGCACGCTGAACGAGGTTCTCAATGGCCTCGCCGACGCACCGGACGGTTTTGCGCGGGCGCGGCTCGGCGTGCTGCCCCTCGGCACCATCAATGTTTTCGCGCGCGAAATTGGCCTGCCTCTGCGCATCGAACCGGCATGGGCCACGTTGCAACGCGGGCGTGAAATCCGTCTGGATTTGCCCTGCGTGGAATTTTTGGCCAACGGCGTTCGTCGGCGGCAATACTTCATCCAGCTCGCCGGCGCCGGCCTCGACGCGCGCACCATCGAACTGGTAACCCGGACGCTCAAACGGAAGCTGGGCCCGCTGGCCTATGTCGTCGCGGGCCTGAAGGCATTGCGCGGCCGGCCGCCAAAAATCACCGTGCGCGGCGGCGGACAAAGCGCCACCGGTGAATTGGTCCTGATCGGCAATGGCCGTTTTTACGGCGGGCCGCTGGAAATTTTCCCGGGGGCAAATTTGTGTGATGGACTCTTGGACCTGTGCGTTTTACCGCGGGCAAACTGGTTGACGCTGTTGCGCTGCGCGCCCGGCTTGCTCGCCCGGCGAAAACTGCCTGCCAACGCCGTGCAACGTTTCTCCGCACCCACCTTTGAATTGACCAGCGACGACGCGGTGGCCTTCGAACTGGATGGCGAGTGGGCCGGCCACCTGCCCGCCACCTTTTCCATCGCTCGCGAACAGTTGCGCGTGATCATCCCCTGAACCGTTTAATCCCAGCGACGAAACGGTATCGCGCCGGACTCCAGGAAAGTTCCGCACTTCGGGCATTTGTCCGGTCGTTTCCAGAAGCGGATCCGGTGCCGGGAGGAGGCGGGACAGGCCGGCTTGAGCTTGACCCAACGTCGCCCACCGCGCCGCGGAAGGCGATTCAACAAGGCCGCAAACCTGGGCGCGGTTTTGGGGTTGCTCTCCATTTGTGACGACGGTCTGAATTCAATCACCGCATCGTAGAGTTCCTTGCAGTCGGCGCAGAAGATGGTCTGGATGGCAACGTGCCAGCCGCGATCCGCACCGCCCGACACCTGCGCGCGATAGCCACATTTGGAACACTCGAAGAGATATATGCGGCCCATAAGCCGATTGCGAAATCACCGCCTGACGCGGCAGCCTGCTGGCTTGCCGAGTCGTAGCTCGGAGCGCGCAGGGTTAAGTTTGTATCCGCCCGTCTACGCTCTTTGAGCTTCGACGCGGCAGTCTACTGGCCTGCCGAGCCGTAGCTCGCCGCGTCTTTAAATAAGCGAGCCGTAGAGCCCGCCTCCACTGCGTTACGGCGCGGCAGCCTTCGCTCTGGCTTCGCGGCGAGCGAAGGCTGGTGGGTTGGCAGGGACTCGAACCCTGGACCAATGCCTTAAAAGGGCACTGCTCTACCAACTGAGCTACCAACCCCTCAAAGGGCATCATCCTAAAAAAGCCGCCCCAACACGCAAGATTATTCCGGTGTCAAAGGCCGGTGGCGGTTTGAATGGCCCGGTTATGGCCGCCACTTGGGCGTTTTGCAGTTTGTCTTTTTCAGCATTTGAGCTAAAATAGATTCATCAAAACCGCCACTGTGAAATTCTGGGGCGTGCGCGGCTCGATTCCGACACCGGGACCGAATACGGTGCGTTATGGCGGCAACACCTCCTGCGTGGAAGTCCGCAGCAATGGTCAAATCATCATCCTCGACGCCGGGACCGGGTTGCGGGCGCTCGGCCAGGCGTTGCTGTCCGAATTCAAAAACCAGCCGCTCAACCTCACGTTGCTCCTCACCCATACGCACTGGGACCATATTCAAGGCCTGCCGTTTTTCGGGCCGATTTATGATTCGCGCTGCCGGCTGCGGATTCTGGGTTGCGAGGGCGCCCGCAAAGGACTGGTCAGCGTGCTCACCGGCCAGATGGAAAGCACCTACTTCCCCGTGCCGTTCGACAAATTGCCCAGCAACATCGAAATCGAGGAACTGAAAGACTACGATTTCAAAATCGGTTCCGTACGGGTGCGGGCGCAACGCGCGCAGCATCCCGGCGTCTGCGTCGGTTACCGGCTGCTCACCCCGCGCGGGTCGGTGGCTTATTTTCCCGACAGCGAACCGCGGCCGGGCGGCGAGGACCGGGAAATGATCCAATTTCTCAACGGGTCGGACGTGCTGATTCTCGACTCGCAATATGACGCCGTGGAATACAAGCGGCACGCAGGCTGGGGTCATGGTTGCGTGGACGACTCGGTGACCTTGGCGCTGGCGGCGAAGGTGAAACGCCTGTGCCTGTTTCATCACGACCCGGAGCGCAGCGACAAACAGTTGGACGCGCTGCTCCAGCACGCGCGCCAGCTCGTGTCCGCGCAACGCGCGAAATTGAAAGTGGACGCCGCCCGCGAAGGAATGGTGATCCGGCTCGGCGGGAAAGGTTGACGGATTTTTTGCGCGAGGAGAACGGTGATAATATGCAGTCTTTGGCTGATGATCACATTCATAAATGGGGCAACCTGCGCTGCCCCGGAGCGCGAGTTGTTCCAACTCGCAGCGCCTTCAAACAATCCAACTGCTGCGGATTGAGGACAATCCGCGCTCCGTCTTTGTGCAACCTGGTCGGCAACATTTCAAACCGCGACCATCTTCAATTCGACCCGCAAATTTCTGTGGACAAACCATTTCTCGGAAAATAGGGTGCAATTCATGAAACAGGATAGGCTGCAAAACCAGCCGTACATTGTTTGTTAGGCATCATCAAGCGTCATGATTATTTTCGTCTATACAATTGTAGTTTTGACGGCGGTGTTGCCTTTTGTTTTTCGCAGGGCTTACTGGTTGCGCGCTTTGTGTGTTTTATTGCTCGGGTTTCAGGCCATTCTACATCTTGTATTCTTGGACTCCGAGGCTCATTCGGTTAAAGACCGTGCCCTCGAATTGTATGGAAGCCACCTTCCGACAGATTTTCAGAGTGCTTTACAAATCATTCGTGAACTAAACCACCAAGAGGAGATTTTGACTGCGCTTATATTCATGGCGCTCGTAGCTGTGGCGCTTTGTCCGTCTCCACGCATCAAAGATAAACAGCAAAACCATGACATGAGGATAGGCTGAAAATTTTGCGTCCTTTCCGCCTTCACTCCCGGCTTCTCCCACTTCGCGCCCTTCGCGCGACATCATTTCGGCTTTTCCCCGTAATTGATGGCCATGGCGCCGCCGAGGAGGTTGATGACGCGCACATTCGACAGGTTCAGTTCCCGCATTTTCTCCGCGACCCCCTGCTGCGCCGGATAATGTTTCAAGGATTCGAGGATGTAGGCGTAGGCATCCGCATTGCCGGCGAACAGCCAGCCCATGAGCGGGACGGAAATTTTCAGGTGCGCGAAATAAATCGCGCGCCACAGGGGGTTCGGCGGCTTGCCAAAATCCAGCACCACCAGCCGGCCGCCGGGCCGGGCGACCCGCCGCATTTCCCGCAGGCCCGTCTCGCAACTGGACAGATTGCGCAAGCCATACCCAATGGTGACCGCGTCAAACGAGTGGTCGGGAAAGGGAAGTTGCTGCGCGTCGCCCTGGAGAAAGACCGGAGGACGGAGGACGGAGGACGGCGTGCCGACTTCTGACTTCTGATCTCCGGCCTCCGACTTCCGGCTTCTGGCCCTGGCCATTTCGAGCATGGCCGGACTGAAGTCGAGGCCGGTCACATCCGCGCCGCGCTGCGCGAGGGCCAGCGCGATGTCACCCGTGCCGCAGCAGACGTCGAGCGCGCGCTGGCCGGAACGGACGGCGGCCAGTTCAACGACGCGACGCTTCCAGCGCCGGTGCAGTCCGAAACTCTGCAGGTCGTTGAGCAGATCATATCGCCGGGCAATGGCCGCAAAGAGGTCGCCGACCTTTGCGGCGCGCTGCTCGCCCGGGGCGTAGAAGACATTGCTCACGGCCACAGTCTAGCAGAGGGACCCGCGCCAAAGTCAAAGCCCATAAATTCTGCTTTGCGTTTATGGCCAATTTTGGTACAGACCCTGCTAACAACACGGGTGTGAAATTTAAATTACCGTTCCTGGCTGAAAAAACGCAAGAAACGAAAAGGTCACGTATGAGTGTTAATGCCCCTACACCGTCGGCAGGCGCACCAACGGGTACCCCGGCAAAAATTTTGGTGGTGGATGACAACGAGGTGGTTGTGAAAACCATCTGCCTTAAGTTGAAGGGGGCGGGTTACCACGTGGCGACAGCCCAGGACGGCGCGGAAGCCATGTCCGTCGTGCGCATGGAAAAGCCGGATTTGATTCTGCTCGACATCACTTTTCCGCCGGACGTTGCCGGCGTGCCCTGGGATGGTTTTCGCATCATGGAATGGCTGCACCGGGTGGACGAATCGCGAAAAATTCCCATCATCATCATCACCGGCGGCGAGGACATAAAAAACAAGGACCGCGCCCTGGCGAGCGGGGCGGTGGCCTTCTTTCACAAACCGCTCAATCACGATGATTTGATCAAGGTGGTCCGCGCGACCCTGGACGACACCAAGCCCAAGCCGGCCTGAAATCGGGCTTGCCATTTCGGGATATTCTCATAAGCTGCCCTTCCGTCTTCTGGATGCGAGCGTAGCTCAGCCTGGTAGAGCATCACGTTGCCAACGTGAGTGTCGAGGGTTCGAATCCCTTCGCTCGCTCCAATTTTTCCCTCGCGGTCTTTTGCCGGCGTGAAAGCCGCTTGCTTTCGACCGTCCTTGCGCGATTATTCCGCCAATGTCGCTGCCCACTGAACCGGTCACCCTCGGCGTCGAGCAGATTGGCGAGTTGAATCGGAAACTCGCCGACTTGCGCCATGACATCAACAATTACGCCTCCCTGATTCTGGCGAGCGCCGAATTGCTCCGCCGCCGGCCCGAAACCGCCGAGCGGATGATGACGAACCTGATGGACCAGCCTCCCAGAATCATCGCCTCCATCAAGCAGTTCTCCAGCGATCTGGAAGCCGCGCTCCACATCACCCGGCCGTGAACCGCGCCAGCGGCTTTTGGCTTTAGCCGCGGAAATTCCTCTGGCAGACTGCGCGTTCAATGGAACGAACCGAAGCGGAATTGATCGCCGCCGTGCTGGCCGGAGACGCCGCGAGCTTCGAACCGCTCGTCCAGAAATATTCCACGCGCGTTTTTGCCACCGCGCGCCGTTATGCCCGGCGGGAAAGCGAAGTGGAAGACATCGCCCAGGAAGCCTGGCTCAAGGCGTTTGACAAGCTCAAGGGATTCCGCGGCGAAGCGCCGTTTGAACACTGGCTGATGCGGTTGACGGTGCGGACCTGCTACGACTTTTTGCGCGGCCACCAGCGCAATCGCGAGTCGACGTTCTCGGATTTGACCGAACCCGAGAGCGACTGGCTGGAACGTTTTGTGACGCAGCCGGAGGCTGTTTCGGAAAACGCCGAGGCGGCGCGCTCGCTGGTCGCCCGCGTCCTGGAACGGCTTTCCCCGCCGGCGCGGCTGATCATCACCTTGCTGGAAATCGAGGATCGTTCGGTCAAGGAGATTGCGGCGCTGACCGGCTGGTCGGTGCCGCTGGTGAAGGTCCGCGCCTTCCGGGCGCGGGCCGAAATGCGGAAGATTCTGGCCAGATTGCCCAAGGACAAGTATCTGTAACCCCATCCTGCCAGCGGGCGTCTGATGAATCAGGTGTTTATGAACCCGGTTGAATTGCAAAGGAAATTGATCGCCGCCGCCCGCGCGAACCCGCCCGGCGACCGCGTGCCGTACGCGTTTGAGAAGCGCGTGATGGCATTGCTGGCGGCGCGCGCCACCCACGGCCAGCCGGTTTTGTGGCTGCGCGAACTCTGGCGCGCGGCGGTTTCGTGCGTGGCCATCGCGCTGATGATTGGCGCCTGGGCCCTCTTCGGCCCGGCCACCAACACCAATGCCGTGGATCTCTCGCAGAGTTTTGAAAGCACGCTGCTGGCTGCGGTGGACCAAAACGCGCAAGCCCAATGAATTCCTGGAAAATCATCCCGGTGGTCCTGGTGATTTTTGGCGCGGGCGTTTTGACGGGCGGTTTGCTGGTCAATTACGTTGACCAGGGACACCGGGAAAATGGCCGCATCCCGTTCTGGAGGGCAAACCCCCGGTCGCAAATGGGTGATCCGACGCAGGCACCACCCGGAGAGTTGTCCCGGCCCCGCACGCCGGAAATGTGGCGGAAGGATTTTCTGGGGCACCTTGACGAAAAGCTCAAGCTGACGCCCGAACAACACGCGGCCATTTCCAAAATCATCGCGGAAGGCCAGGAACAGAATCGTGAAATCTGGACGAACATCGCCCCGCGAATGCACCAGGAAATGGAACTGGTCCAGCAACGCATCCGGGAGGAACTGACGCCGGAACAGCAAAAACAGTTTGCAGCGTTGACCAGACAATTTGCGCCGCACCACCAGAACCAGCCGGGTTCGCCACCCGCCACCAATAATCCTGCCCCCATTCTTAACGATATGCCGGTTCGCTGACGAGGTCCGCCGTCGCCGGATGGAACCCATCATCCTTAGACGGATCTGTCCACGAGCAGGGCGCGGATCTTTTTGCGCAGTTCCTTGGTGATGGCGCTGACCGGCCGGTTGCCGTCCACGACGGTAAAGCCGTAATTTTTCCTTAATTGGCGGAACGCCACCTGCATCGCCGTCTGATACTTCAGGAAGCTGTCAAACATGTCGCGCGAAAAACCCAGATCCATGCCGCTTTCCCAATAATCCAACGCCGCACTTTTGGCGAGATTGCGCTGCACCAGTTCCTGGGGCTCGACGGAAAGATAAAACACCGCGTCGGGTTCAAGCGCAATGCCATATAAATTTTTCAACCACGCCTCGTCCATGCCGCGCACCATGTCGCGCGCCATGAGGGTGTAAATGTACCGGTCCGCCAGCACAATGAACCCGGCCTTGAGCGCGGGCAAAATCATGTTTTCCAACTGGTCGGCAAAGTCGGTCGCGTAAAACAAACTCAGCGTCGTCCGACTTAAAATGTTCCCTTCCTGCGCCCTGGCGAGTTCGGAACTGACCAGCGTGGAGTGCTTCAAACCCACCTGCACCGTCGCGTGGCCGCTGGTCTCCAGCCAGTCCACCAGCCGCGCGATCTGCGTGGAACGGCCCGAACCGTCCGCGCCCTCGACCGCAATCAGCCGGCCCGCCAGATCCTCGAGGGGCACGCGGGGAATGCCGTGCCCATAATAACGGCGGCACTTCTTGACGCCTTCAGGATTAATCCCGGTCTTTTTCATGCGGCCAGATCCTCCTCGGATTCCTTCGCCTTGTTGTCCGGCGGCAGGGGCGGGGGCAGGGGCAGCGGGCGGCGGCGCCGGAACCGCGCCAGATTGATCCGCTCACCCACGACCTTGCGCACGAACGTCTGCTGTTTCTCCACGTGCTGGTTGGCGTCCATCACCATGAATTTGAACTCGCTGGCCATCCCCAGGTACTGCTCCAAAATACGGCCCTGGAAAATCCGAAAGCTTTCGTAGGGATCGGTCGAGAGCCGCAAATCCATGCCCGCCTCGAAAAACTTCAGTTTCGGGCGGCCTTCCAGAATGCGGTTGAGCGACACCTCCAGATCCGCCTTGAAAAAAAACACGATGTCCGGCAGGGCGGCAAAATTGTAAATGCCGCGCACCCATTCGGGCGGACAACCGCGCACCACGTCGCGGGCAAACGCGGTGAAGATGTACCGGTCGCACAGCACGACGTAGCCCGCGCGCAGCAAGGGCAGCAGGTGACGCTCGTAACGGTCGGCGAAGTCCGTGGCATGAATGAGGCTGAACGTCGTCGGCGTCAGCAGCTCGCGCTTCTTGCCCTTGCTCGTGGCGGATTTCACCAGCTCGGAGGAATTCCATTCGCTGAAGTAGACCTTGATGCCTTCGGCTTCCAGCCAGCGTTTCAGCAGATAAATCTGGGTGGACTTGCCCGAGCCGTCGAGGCCTTCGACGGCGATGAGCCGCCCGGGAAAATTCAATTCGGCAAAAGTTTTCATCATTTGCGATGCATTTGTATATTGCGTTTCTTAATTCTATGCAAGCCGCGGCCGGTCACAAGCGCAAGTTGTAACACAGTTGCCGCCACTCACTTTGTTAAATTCCGGTGAATCTTTGTGAAAAAAATCACAAATTTGCTTGCCCGGCCCGCAGGCACCGATTACGCTGATTTTGCGAGTTTTCTCGCAATTAAGGTTTATGCGCACCAACACCGAAATGGGATACGATTCCAAGATTGAAGGCGATGTCATTGTCACCCGGGTGGATGCCGCACTCAACTGGTTTCGCAAAAATTCCGTCTGGCCGATGCCGATGGGTCTGGCCTGTTGTGCCATTGAACTGATGGCCGTGGGCGCCAGCCGGTTCGATATTTCACGCTTTGGCTCCGAGGTCATGCGGTTTTCGCCCCGGCAGGCCGACTGCATGATTGTGGCCGGCACCGTCACTTACAAAATGGCCATGTGCGTCAAACGCATCTATGACCAGATGCCCGAACCGCGCTGGGTCATTGCTATGGGCGCCTGCGCCTCGACCGGCGGGATGTATCGCAGCTATGCCGTGTTGCAGGGCGTGGATAATATCATACCGGTGGACGTTTATGTCTCCGGCTGTCCGCCCCGGCCCGAAGCGGTGCTCGACGCGCTGATGAAATTGCAGAACAAAATCGGCCAGCTGCCCGTCTTGAACGAACTCACGGCGGTGGCCGCGCTCAAATCATAATTTCAAATCGCCGTGCCTCCCCTCGAATTCGCCCAAAAATTAAAAACCAAATTCGGCCCGGTCATCTCCGAGCCGGCGGAATTTCGCGGCGAAATCACCCTCCACCTCAGCGACGCCGGGCGCATCGCCGAGGTCTGTGAATTCGCCAAAAACCAGCTGGGTTTAGACTACCTGGTGGATGTCAGCAGCGTGGACAATTACGGGGACGACCCGCGCTGGACCGTGATTTATCATTTGCGCAGCCTCAAACATGGCAGCGAATTGCGGCTCAAAACCGATGTCAGCGAGGAAAAATCCGAGCTGCCCACCGTGCTGACGGTCTGGAAGACCGCCAACTGGCACGAACGCGAAATTTACGACATGATGGGTATCCGGTTCAGCGGACATCCGGATTTGCGCCGGATCCTGATGTGGGAAGGCTATCCGTATTTCCCTCTGCGCAAGGACTTTCCGCTGGCCGGTAAACCCACGGATTTACCCGGCGTCGCCTTCGCCAAACCCGCGCCGCTGGAAGGCGGACCCTTTGTGACGGTGGCCGGTGGCAAGGACGCCATCCAGCGCGAACCACGCGTGCGGACCCCGGAAGGATAATTTTCATGGCCACGGTTCAAGACATTGAGATTCGTGATTCCGCCGCGCGGGCAGCGCAGGCGGCGGACGAGCTTCAGGATTCCGTCGGCGAAAAGATGGTCCTGAACATGGGGCCGTCACACCCGGCCACGCATGGCGTGTTGCGCATCGTGCTCGAACTGGACGGCGAAATCGTCACCAAGGCCGACCCGGACATAGGCTATCTGCATCGCGGCGATGAAAAAATCGCCGAGAACATGACCTACACCCAGTTCATCCCTTACACGGACCGGCTGGATTACCTCGCGCCGCTGGCCAACAACGTCGCCTACGCGTTGGCGGTGGAAAAACTGCTCGGCATCGAAAAGGATTTGCCCCCGCGCTGCCAGTACATCCGGGTGATGTGCGCGGAACTGGCGCGCATTTCCGCGCATTTGCTCGGGCTCGGCGCGTTCGCGATGGACATGGGCGCGGTCACGGTGTTTCTGCTCACGTTCACCGAACGCGAAAAAATTTACAATCTGGCCGAGTCCATCAGCGGCGCGCGTTTCACCACCAGCTACACGCGCATCGGCGGCGTGATGCGCGACCTGCCACCGACCTGGCTGGACCAATGCCAGAAATTCTGCGAAGAATTCATTCCCGCGCTCAACGAGGTAGAAGTCCTGCTGACCCGCAATCGCATCTGGGTGGACCGGGTCCGGAATCTGGCCGTGATTTCCAAGGCCGACGCGATTGACTACGGGTTGAGCGGTCCGAACCTGCGCGGCAGCGGCGTCGAATGGGATTTGCGCAAGCAACAGCCATATCTTTGCTACCCGGACCTGGAATTCGACATTCCCACCGGCTCGGTCGGTGACTGCTACGACCGTTACCTCGTTCGCATGGAGGAAATGCGCCAGAGCGTCCGGATTTTGCTGCAGTGCATCAAAAAAATCCCCGGCGGCGCGGACAATAAAACCAAGGAGCCGGTCAATTTCGCCGACGGAAAAATCTTCCTGCCGCCGAAGGAAAAGGTGATGTCGAAAATGGAGGAATTGATTCATCAATTCATCCTGGTGACGCAGGGCATGAACTGCCCGCCCGGCGAGGTTTACTTCGGCCATGAAAATCCGAAGGGCGAACTCGGCTTTTACCTCAACAGCCGCGGCGGCGGCACGCCGTACCGGATGAAGATCCGTTCGCCCAGCTTTGTCAACCTGAGCATCATTCCCAAAATTTTCCCCGGCTGCCTGATCAGCGACACGGTGGCCATCCTGGGATCGCTCGATTTCGTGATGGGAGAGTGTGACCGATGAACGCCACGCACACCGAGCCCATTCCCAATCCACTCCAGCACCAGGGCGGTTTTGCCGTGTCCGCCGCGCTGGAAGCGGAGGTGAACGAGCTGGTCACGCATTATCCCGAAAAGCGCAGCGCGTCACTGATGGTGCTGCACGCGATTCAGGAGCAGTTCGGTTGGATTTCGCAGGAAGCCGTCGAATGGACGGCAAAGAAACTCGAACTGCAGCCCATCAACGTCTATGAGCTGGTGACGTTTTATCCCATGTTCCGGCAGCAGCCCATGGGCAAGTATCAAATCAAGGTATGCCGGACATTGAGCTGCGCCCTGGGCGGCGCGCATGAACTGCACCGGCATTTTTGCGGGAAGCTGGGCCTGGATGCGCAGGCGCACGGCCCGCAAACCACGAAGGACGGAAAGTTCACGGTCGAATTTGTCGAGTGCCTCGCCAGTTGCGGCACCGCGCCGGTGATGATGTGCAACGACGCCTTTTACGAAGGCGTCAGCCACGCGAAGGCGGACGACATTGTGAAGAATTGCAAATGAATTGGCTGCCCGACATGGATTTGAACCATGACAAACAGATTCAGAGTCTGCTGTGCTACCGTTACACCATCGGGCAGGCCGGCGTGTTAGAAAACTAAAGTTTTTGTTATAAGAGTCAAGCCGATGCCGCAGGAATACAAATTGATTTTGAAATACGCCGACGAGCCGGGTTACACGCCCGACCTCGAATGCTATCTGCGCCACGGCGGCTACGAGCCGCTCAAAAAGGCGCTCGCGCTGAGGCCCAAAACCCTGCCGGACGGCAAAATCCTGTCGCCCCAGGAGCAACTCCGCGAGGACGTTAAAGTTTCCGGCCTGCGCGGCCGCGGCGGCGCGGGCTTTTCGTGCGGCCTGAAATGGAGTTTCGTGGACCGCAAAAGCGGCAAGCCGATTTATCTGATTTGCAACGCCGACGAATCGGAGCCGGGCACGTTCAAGGACCGCCAGATCATGTACAAGGATCCGCATCAGCTGATCGAGGGCATGATCATCGCGTGTTTTGCGAACGACGTGCATCTGGCCTACATTTACATCCGCGGCGAAATGCCCGAAGGCGCGAAGCTCTTGAAACAGGCCCTGGCCGAGGCGCGCGCCAAAAATCTCCTGGGCAAAAACATCCTGGGCAGCGGCTACGATCTGGAGATGTACGTTCATCGCGGCGCCGGCGCCTACATCTGCGGCGAGGAAACCGGTCTGATCGAGTCGCTCGAAGGCAAGCGTCCTTACCCGCGCATCAAGCCGCCGTATTTCCCGGCGATCCTGGGCCTTTACATGTGCCCGACCATCGTCAACAACGTCGAGACGCTCTGCAACGTGAAGCATATCGTGGCCATGGGCGCGGCGGAATTTGCCAAACTCGGCACGCCCAACAACACCGGCACGCGCATCGTCAGCCTCAGCGGCCATGTCAAAAAGCCGGGTTACTACGAAATCGAGGTCGGCAAGGTCACCATCGGCGAACTCATCAATCACCCGGCCTTTGGCGGCGGCCTGCGCGAGCCCGAGCCGGGCGGGCCACCACGCAAATTAAAAGCTGTCATTCCCGGCGGATCGTCGGCCAAGGTTTTCAAGGCGGGCGAAAAGTTCAAACTAAAGCGCAAGGGCGCGGACGGCCAGATGGTCGAACAGGAAGTGGACATGCTGGACCTGCCTTACGATTTCGATTCGCTCATTGCCGCCGGTTCGATGAGCGGTTCCAGCGCGATCATTGTCATGGATGACGGTGTGGACATCGTCGAGGCGCTGGCGAACATTTCCGAATTTTACGCGCACGAAAGCTGCGGCCAGTGCACGCCCTGCCGGGAAGGCTCGCTCTGGATGAACAAGGCGCTGCATCGCCTCACGCACGGCGAAGGCCGGGCCAGCGACGCCGATTACCTGGTTAAAATCGCCGACAACATTCCCGGCGGCCGCACGATTTGTGCGTTTGGCGAAGCCTGCTCGTGGCCGGTGCAAAGTTTCGTGGCGAAGTTCAAGGACGAATTTGTCGCCAAAGGCGCCGCCGCCGAAGCGCGCCGCGCAAAGGAAACCCCCGTGCCTGTGGGAGAAACGAAACTGGCCGCCGCGCCTCATTGATTGCCATGTCAACCACCGCCACAACTGAAGCCAAGCCCGCCGCCCCGGCAATCGAAAAGATCAAGGTGAAGGTGGACGGACGCGAAATTGAGGTGCCCAAGCTGACACCAGACTGGTCCGGCAAGCTGACGCCAACGACCATGATTCAGGCGTGCGAACAGGTGAAGACGGAGGTGCCGCATTATTGCTATCATCCGAAGCTGCCTGTGGCCGGCAACTGCCGCATGTGTCTGGTTGAATTTGGCACCCCGGCGCTCGGTCCGGACCGCAAGCCGGTTTTGAATCCCGATGGCACGCCGAAGATCGCGAAATCGCCGCGCCCGGCCATTGCCTGTGCCACGCCCATTTCGCCCGGCATGGAAATTTACACCAATACGCCCGGCGTAAAACAACTGCGCGAAGGGGTGTTGGAATTCCTGCTCATCAATCACCCGCTCGATTGTCCGATTTGCGACCAGGCCGGCGAATGCAAGCTCCAGGAATATTCGGTGGATTACGGCCAGTCGGCCAGCCGGTTCGTGGAACCAAAGGTCCACAAACCGAAATCGGTGGACCTCGGCCCGCGCATCGTACTCGACGACGAACGCTGCATTCTGTGCACGCGTTGCATCCGGTTCACCAAGGACATTGCGGGCGACGACGCGCTCGGCATCATCAATCGTGGCAGTTACAACACCCTCACCGCCTATCCCGGCAAGGTGTTCGACAATAATTACACCTTGAACACCGTGGACATCTGTCCCGTCGGCGCGCTCACGTCAAAGGATTTCCGATTCCAGATGCGCGTCTGGTTCCTCAAGGAAACCAAGAGCCTCTGCACGAGCTGCGCAACGGGCTGCAACATCATCGTCAGCTCGCGCGAAGAAAAGGTTTACCGCTATACCCCGCGCGAGAATGACGCCGTCAACGCCTGCTGGATGTGCGATCACGGTCGCTTGAACTACAAGTGGATTGGCCGGGAAGACCGCTTGAAGGACGTGCTCGTCCGCGGCCAGAAAACGACCTGGACGGCGGCACTCAACGAAATCGCCGACAAATTGAAAAAGGCGCCGCACGGTTCGGTGGCTATCGTCGCTTCGGCCCGGCAGACGAATGAGGAACTCTGGCTGCTTAAAAAACTGGCGAATAAATTTGGCGCGCTCACCGATTCAATCGGACATTTCGGCGAAGGGGACAAGCTGTTGCTGAACGTGGACCGGAGCCCCAACCGGACCGGTGCCCGGCTCATCGGCATCTGTCAGGCGAACGTGGGCATCAAAATGATGGTAATCGCCGACAGCATCAAGGTCGGCAAAGTCAAAACCTTGCTCGTTTTTGGCGAGGATGTGACCAAGAACGGCATTGACGCCGAACTGCTGGGCAAACTGGACACGCTCATTGTCAGCGGCATTCTGCCCAACGAAACGACGAAGCTGGCGCATTACCTTTTGCCCGGTTGCGCGCACGTCGAGAAACGCGGCACCTTTACGAACATCAAGGGCCGCGTCCAGAAATTCATGAAGGCGGTCGAGGCGCCCGGCGAGGCCCGCCCGGAATGGGAGTTTTTGCACGATCTGGTTTACAACGTGACTGGCCAGGACGGATTTCTGACCATCGAAGGTTTGTTCAACGAAATGGCGAAGGACGTGCCCGCGTTCAGCGGCTTGACTTGGGCAGGCCTGGGCGACACGGGTGTGACGGTGCCCATCTAAAATGCATTGGAATTTCATCATTTTCAGCGTGGTCAAAATCGCCATCGTCATCGGCGTGGTGCAGGGCATGGTGGCCTATGCGGTTCTGGCCGAGCGCAAAATCTCGGCGTGGATCCAGGACCGCGTCGGGCCAAACCGCTGCGCCCCTCCCTTCGTCAAGGCGATTCCCGGCCTCGGACCATTCATGATCCGGCTCGGCCTCTTTCAGCCATTGGCCGACGGCTTGAAATTCATGCTCAAGGAAGATTTCACGCCCGCCGGCGTGCGGAAGGTGTATTTCTGGCTGGCGCCGGCGATCGCGGTGATTCCCTCGATGCTGGTGATTGCGGTGATTCCATTCGGCTCGCAGCTCGGCCATCAACAAATGGTCATTGCGAACCTCAACGTAGGCATCCTGTATACGTTCGGCATCGTGTCCCTCGGCGTGTATGGCATCGTGCTGGCGGGCTATGCGGCCAACTCCAAATATCCGTTCCTGGGCGGCATCCGGTCGAGCGCGCAGATGATTTCATACGAAATCTCGATGGGCATGTCGGTGATTCCGTTGTTTCTGATCGTGGGTAATTTGAACCTGAACCAGATCATCGGCTGGCAGGCGCAACACGGCTGGCTGGCACTTTACTCGCCGGTCTCGTTCATTATTTTCCTGGTCGCGGCGTTCGCGGAAACCAACCGGCTGCCGTTTGATCTGCCGGAGGCGGAAACCGAGCTGGTCGGCGGCTATCACACCGAATACAGCTCGATGAAATTCGCGCTGTTTTTTCTCGGCGAATATTCCAACATGATCGCGTCGGCCGGCATGATGGTGACGCTGTTCTTTGGCGGCTGGACATTGCCGTTCTGGGGACTGGATCATCCGGCGACGGGTCTGGTGATGGGACTCGTGCAGATCCTGGTTTTTCTGGCGAAAATGCTGTTGTTCATGGGATTGTTCATCTGGGTGCGCTGGATGTTTCCGCGCTTCCGGTATGACCAGTTGATGGACCTGGGCTGGCGAAAATTCGTGCCGCTGGCACTGGTGAACATTTTGGTCACCGCCGTGGTGCTGTGGCTGATCAGTTGATCCGTTCCCGCGTTGGTCCAAACGCGGGGCGGGTTTTTGAATTTGTCCGCCGACCGGTCCCGGCGGTGTCCGGGAATTGAAATGATTGTTAATCGCAAACCGTTGACGTTTTGGGAAAAACTTTATCTGCCGGCGATTGTCGGCGGATTCAAAGTCACCATCCGGCATGCCCTCCGTTCGCTGTTCGGCGGCCGGACCGTCACCATGGAATATCCCGAACAGAAATGGGCCGTGCCCGCGGATTATCGCGGCGCGCCGTACCTGGTAAAGGATCAGGAAGGCAACACCAAATGCGTCTCCTGCCAGCTCTGCGAATTCGTCTGCCCGCCCAAGGCCATCAAAATCATTCCGCCGGGCCCGGCCGGACCGCTGGCGGACCGGCCAAACGCGGAAAAGATGCCGCAGGAATTTGAGATCAACATGCTCCGCTGCATCTTTTGCGGCCTGTGCCAGGAAGTCTGCCCGGAGGAGGCCATCTTCCTGCAAAAGGATTATTCGCTCACCGGCCTGTCCCGGGCGGAAATGATTTACGACAAGGAAAAGCTGCTGGCCCTCGGCGGCGTTCACGGCGGCATTCAGAAATGGAAACAAAAACTGGAAGAAGCGAAGGCGCAGGAGACTTTTCCGGTCAAAGTTTGATGCAAGGGAAACATGGCACCGCCCGATATTTTGCCTGACATTTTGTTTTACCTGTTTGCGGCGCTGACGCTGTTGTGCGGCGTGCTGGTCGTCGCCAATCCGTTCAGCCGCAACCCGGTCACGAGCGCGATGTTTCTCGTGCTGACTATCATTTCGATGGCCGGCCTGTTCGTGCTGTTGCACGCGTTCTTCCTCGCGGCGGTGCAGATCATCGTCTATGCCGGCGCGGTCATCGTCCTGTTTCTCTTCGTCATCATGCTGCTCGATTTGAAGGAGGAACAACGGCGCAAAATCAAACGGTTCGGCCTCGTGGCGGGACTGGTTTCCGTCGGCGCCATCATCACGATCGCCCTGAAGGCGCTGCGCGCGACGCAACCGGGCGCCCAGCTGCCCGCGCCGCAAACCGAAGGCAGCACCGACGCGCTCGGCAAACTCCTGTTCACGCAATACGTGCTGCCGTTTGAAGTCATCTCCATCCTGCTGCTGGTGGCGATGGTGGGCGTGATTTTATTGAGCAAAAAGGACCTGAAATAACATGCATGTGGGATTGGAACATTATTTGACCGTCAGTTTCCTGCTGTTTGCGCTGGGGCTGCTCGGCGTCATCATGCGGCGCAATCTGCTGGTGATTTACATGTCACTTGAGCTGATGCTCAACGCCGCGAACCTCGCGCTCGTCTCGTTTTCGCGGTTCAATAACAACCTGAACGGCCAGATCCTGGTCTTCTTCATCATTACCGTGGCGGCGGCGGAGGTGTCGGTCGGCCTGGCGCTCATCGTCGCACTCTACCGTAAACGCCAGTCGGCCCACGTCGAAGACCTGACCTCGATGAAGCTTTGAAGAAATGAAGAAACATTCAACATTTAACATTCAACGTCCAACGCCGAACTTTCGGCGCGCGGCGGCATTGAAGGTTGGGAGTTCGATGTTGAATGTTGAATGTTACCGGCTCAATTGATGAAGTACGAAATTTTGCCCTGGCTCATCCTGTTCCTGCCGCTTCTGGCGGCGGTTGGCATCACGCTGTTCACGTTGCACTACCGCACCGTGAGCGCGCTGCTGTCCATCGGCGCCATCGTCACCGGCTTCATGCTCACCCTCGTCTTCATCCACGCCAACGGCTGGCAACCGGCGCCCGGCGAATCCATCACCGACTGGCTGACCATTGGCAGCCTGCATGTGGATTTCGGACTAAAACTGGACGCGTTGAGCATGATGATGTTGCTCATTGTCACCGGCGTCGGCGGCGCGATCCACATTTATTCGTTCGGCTACATGCATGCCGACCGAAGCTTCTCGCGCTTTTTCGCGTTCATGAGCCTGTTCACGTTCTCGATGCTCGGCATCGTGCTGGCGAACAATTTCATCGAGCTGTTCATTTTCTGGGAACTGGTCGGCGTCTCCAGCTATCTGCTCATCGGGTTCTGGTTCGAAAAACCCAGCGCCGGTGACGCGGCGAAAAAGGCGTTCATCGTCAACCGCCTCGGCGACTTTGGCTTTCTGCTCGGCATTTTGATGGTGTGGGGACTGCTCGGTTCGCTCAATTTCACGGCACTGCAAAATAATCTCACGGCCAATCCCGCCGCGCTCGGCACGATGGCGTCGATCGCTGCGCTGCTGGTTTTCTGCGGCGCGGTCGGCAAATCCGCGCAATTCCCGCTGCACGTGTGGTTGCCGGACGCCATGGAAGGTCCGACGCCGGTCTCCGCCCTCATCCATGCCGCCACCATGGTGGCCGCCGGCGTTTACATGCTTTGCCGGATTCTGTTTTTGCTCAACGCCGACGCGCTGCACGTCATCGCCTGGATCGGCGGGTTCACCGCCCTGCTCGCCGCGCTGATTGCCGTCCAGCAAAACGACATCAAACGCATCCTCGCCTACTCAACGCTGTCGCAACTCGGTTACATGGTGATGTCCGTCGGCCTGGCCGGCCCGACGCCCGCGATGTTCCACCTCACCACGCACGCGTTTTTCAAGGCGTTGTTGTTCCTCGGCGCCGGCTCGGTCATTCATGCCATGCACGACGAGCAGGACATCTGGAAAATGGGCAGCCTGCAAAAGAAAATGCCCGTCACGTTCTGGACCTTTTTGATCGGCACGCTCGCGTTGAGCGGCGTGCCGCCGTTCAGCGGTTTCTACTCCAAGGACAGCATCCTCGGCCAGGCGTTGGATCAGAAAAATTATCTGCTCTTTCTCCTCGGTGCAGTTGTCGCCGGTCTGACGGCGTTCTACATGTTCCGGCTGTTTTACGTCGCGTTTCTCGGCAAACCCCGGACGGAAGCCGCCGAACATGTCCACGAATCGCCCGCCGTCATGGCCTGGCCGCTGCGGGTGCTGGCCGTGTTCGCGGTGATCGGCGGCGTCATCGGCGTCAGCCGGACCTATGCCGCGCAATTCTCACCCGGCGAAGCCGCGCTTTCGTTTGGGCAAAGCCTGGTTGAGCCGCTGGTGCATTCGCCCGTCGGCGCATTGGTGGGACTGGCTTTTGTTGCGGCGGGCTTTTTTGCCGCGCGCAAGTTGTATCGCGACGCCGTCAGCGATCCGTTGCCTGCGAAACTCGGCGGCCTGGCCACCGCCATGAAGAACCGTTTCTATTTTGACGAATTTTACGAGGCCACCTTTGTTCGCGCGCACGATTTCATTGCCGCGGTGATGGATTGGATCGACCGCTGGCTGGTGGAAGGCATGTGCATCGGGCTGGTGCGCGGGGGCACGGATTTGACCGGGCGCGCGTTGCGGCTGGTCCAGACCGGCAACCTCCAGACCTATGCCTTCCTGTTCGTGCTCGGCGTGGCGGTGGTGATGTATTTCGTTTTGGGAAAATAAAATGTCCATTCTGACCTACATTTTGGGCTGGCCGCTCGTGGCGGCGCTGGCACTGGTCCTGGTGCCGGGCAATTACCGCGTCATCATCCGCGCCATCGCCCTGCTCGCCACCCTCATTTCGGCGGTGCTCGCCGTAAAAATGTTCTGCGCCTATGGCCACGCGCCGGTGGACGCCGACGGCTACCGCTTCGTGCAGCAGATTCCATGGGTCGAATCCCTCGGCATCAGTTATCACGTCGGCGTGGACGGCTTGAATGTCGGGCTGATTTTGATGGGCGCCATCGTCGCCTTTGCCGCGGCGTGTTGTTCGTGGGAAATCAAGGAACGGGAGAAGGAATTTTACATTCTGCTGCTGGTGATGAGCGGGGGCATCCTCGGAGCCTTCGCGTCGCTGGATCTGTTCTTCTTTTATTTCCTGCATGAACTCGCGCTGGTGCCGACGTTCATCATGATTGGCGTCTGGGGCCGCGGCGAACGGAAGAACTACGCCACGTTCCAGATCACGCTTTACCTGAGCCTGGGTGCGCTCATCGCCTTGATCGGACTGATTGCACTGTACGTCCAATCCGGCGCGAACACGTTCGATATTCCGAAATTGACGGAATACATCCGGCAAAATCCGCTGTCGGCGCACGACCAACATTTCATCTTTCCGCTCTTATTGTTCGGCTTCGGCATTCTGGTCTCGCTCTGGCCGTTTCATTCCTGGGCGCCCCTGGGTTACGGTTCCGCGCCGTCACCCACCTCCATGCTGCACGCGGGCGTGCTGAAAAAGTTCGGCCTGTACGGTTTGATCCGCATCGCGCTGCCGCTGTTGCCGCAGGCCGCGCAAAGCTGGATGCAAATCCTCGCCTGGCTCTGCCTCGGCAACATTCTGTACATCGGCTGGGTGGCCATGCGGCAAAAGGACCTCAACCTGCTCATCGGCAACTCCAGCGTGGCGCACATGGGATTTGTTTTCCTCGGCATCGCGAGCCTGAACCTCATCGGCGTGACCGGCGCGGAGTTCATCATGGTGGCGCACGG
>JBEKKN010000034.1:0-28657 GCA_050010675.1 Verrucomicrobiota bacterium
AACGTTCGACAGATTTTCAATCGTGGACAAATATTTCATCCATCACGCCCGGCAATGCGACAAATTTATTTTTGCCGGATATCAATCCGCCGGGAGCCGCGGCGTTTTATCGAATCAGCGCCCAAAGACCATGAAAAAACGTGACACGTGGCGTGTGACAAGTGACACGACACAACGCGCGCCGCTTGCGGAGCTGGCTTTTCCGCGTCACGCGTCACGCGTCACGCGTCACGCCTTTACGCTGATTGAACTGCTGGTCAGCCTGGCGGTGATTGCGATTCTGGCGGCGACGTTGCTGCCGGTGCTGAGCCATGGCCGGCAGTCCGCCTGGCGCACCCAATGTACGAGCAATCTGCGCCAGCTGGGCATGGGCACGGAAATGTACTGGGACGACAACAAGGGAAACTGTTTCCGATACATTTTCGGCACGACGAACTATGGGCAGATTTACTGGTTCGGCTGGATCTATGCGCTGGCACAGTTCAAATTGAAGGGCGACGGCACGGTGTTCAGTTATGGTTACAATTTTTACCTTTCCACGGCCTCAAGCCGGCCGCCGGTCAGCGCCACGAAAATTTCGCACCCGTCGGGGACCTTGCTGTTCGCCGACGCCGCCCAGGTGAACGACTTCCAGGCCCCCGCGTCACCCTCCAATCCGATGCTGGAAGAATGGTATTATGTGGATACGAACACGAGTTATCCGAACGGCCACTTCCGCCATGACCAGAAAGCCAACATGGTCTTTTGCGATGGTCACGTGGGTATGGAAAAACCGGTGCCGGGATCGATGGACCCACGTTTGCCGGGCCAGTGGGTCGGAAGGCTGCCGGCGGAAGTTTTGACCGTCCAGTGAAATTTATACGCCGATCTGTTTCTGAATCACACTGCAAATCTTCTGCGACCATTTCTCCAGAACCCCGGCGTCGCGGCCTTCCAGGAGCAGCCGGGCCTTCGGTTCCGTGCCGGAGTAACGCAGAAAGACCCGCCCGCCCTGCCCTTTCAGTTCCGCCCCGGCCTCGGTCACCAGTTGATTCAGGCCGTCCAGCTGGTCGAACGGCTTCTTCTCGCGCACGCGAACGTTCGTGACCAGTTGCGGAAAGCGCGTCCAGCATTTCGCCAGTCTGGAAAGCGGTGTTCCGTTCGCGCGCATGATCCGCAAAATCTGCAAGGCGGCCACCAGGCCGTCACCCGTGGTGCTGAAGTCGCGGAAAATCAAATGTCCGCTCTGTTCGCCGCCGAAGTTGAAACCGTGGTGCAGCATTTCATCAATCACGTTCCGATCGCCAACCGCCGTGCGAACCACCCGGCCACCGGCGGATTGGACCGCCGCTTCCAGACCGGCATTGCTCATCACCGTGGTCACCAGGGTTTTTTCCGCGAGCGTCCTTTGCGCAAGCATGTCCAGCGCCGCCATGGCCATGATGTCGTCGCCGTCAATCAGCACGCCGGACTCGTCACAGAGCAGAACGCGGTCGGCGTCGCCATCATGCGCGATGCCGAGATGGGCCCGGTGCTCGACCACCTGGCGGCAGAGATTTTCCGGGTGCATCGAGCCACAATCCTGGTTGATGTTCATGCCATCGGGCTGGTTGCCATAAACGATGACTTCCGCACCCAATTCGCGCAGAACACAGGGCGTGGATTTGTAAGCCGCCCCATGGGCGCAATCCACGACGATGCGCACCCCCTCCAGGGTCATGCCCCGCGGAAAGGAGGCCTTGGCAAATTCGATGTAACGTCCCAACGCATCGTCGATGCGCACCGCCTTGCCAATTTCATCGGCCGTGGGGCGGAGGTTTTCGATTTCACCGCTGAAAACCAGGTTTTCAATTTCATCCTCGATTTTATCGTCGAGCTTGTAACCGTCGGCGCGGAAGAATTTGATGCCGTTGTCGGCATAGGGATTATGCGAGGCGGTAATGACCAGGCCGGCGTCGGCGCGGAGACTGCGGGTGACATAGGCGACGCCCGGCGTCGGCAACGGGCCGATGAACAGCACGTCCACGCCCATGGAAAGGATCCCGGAGGAAATTGCATTTTCGAGCAGGTAACCGGAAAGCCGCGTGTCCTTGCCGACGACGATTTGGTGCCGGCCGCGGCCCCGGGACTGCGATTCGAGATTTTTGAAAACATGCGCGGCGGCGCGTCCGAGTTTGAGCGCGGTTTCGGCCGTGACCGGCTCCACGTTGGCGGTGCCGCGAACTCCGTCGGTCCCAAATATTTTCTGAGGCAGGTTCATGGTGCTTATTCCGTGGCCGGCAGCATCGTCACATTGACTTCCGTGGGACTAACCCGGTCGAGCGTCACGCCGGGCGGCAGCGAAACCTCCACATTCCGGCGCAGCTGGCGCGCGGAATCCAGGCCGGTAAGATTGATCCACACGTGAACATCACTTTTCTGCAAGCCCGCCATGATGTCGGCCGGACCGCTGACTTTGAGGGCGACGAGATTGGGAACAATCTGGGCATTGTGCACATCCGCGCCGGCCGAAACCGCGAGCACCGGCAGATTCGTGTACGTCATCGCGGTGACCGTGGCAAACGGGGCGACGGCTTCCGGGGTTTCGCGAAGATTATGGATGGTGATCCACAGGGCCACCGCCAAAATCAGCGAGAACAATTTCCAGGTCAAATCCCGCGTGATCCATTCGCGTTTCGCCATAAATTCAATGGCCCGCCTGTTTGAGCTCCGGGCGGGACTCATTTTTGGTGATGACCGCGGGGCCGGGTTTGACCCGCTCGCCGAGGTGCGAACGCAGCCATTCGACGACGCTGCGGGACTTGGCCGGCTGAACCAGCAGGGAGGTCAGGAACGCCCGCAATTCCTCCAGGGAAACACCCCGCACCAGCTGACCTTTGTAAGCGTGTGAAATCTTGCCATTTTCCTCGGAAACGACCACGACCACCGCGTCGGTTTCCTCGCTCAACCCAATGGCCGCGCGATGACGGGTGCCGAGCGATTTGTTCAAATCCTGCCTTTGGGTCAGGGGGAAAATACACGCAGCGTAGGCGATGCGGTCGCCCTTGATAATGACCCCGCCGTCGTGGATGGCGTTGTTCGGAAAGAAGATGGTTTCGAGCATTTCCGGCGTGGCTTCGCAATCCACCGGAACGCCGGATTCAACGGCCTCGAACAGCTGGATGGATTGTTCGATGGCAATGAGCGCGCCGATGCGGACCTCCGAGAGGCGTTCGACGGTTTGAATGATGACTTCGATATTTTCGCGTTGTTCGCGGGCGGTGGTAAACAGTGGGAGGTTGCCGAGTTCGGCCAGCATGCGACGCAATTCGGGTTGAAAAATAACCAGCACGGCGATGGCAAAAAACGCCGAAAACGTGCCGAGCAACCAGCTCAGCACCTTGAGTTTCAGCAGGGTCGTAACGAAGGCCAGGACCAGCAGCAGGACCACAAACCCAACCACGACGGGCCAGCCGCGCGTGCCGCGCAAAAAGCGGGAGATATAATAGATCATCACCGCGAGGATTAAAATTTCCAACGCGGGCCGCCAGCCTTCCTGCAGGTAGATCCACATTATTTCTTTCTCCGAGCCAACAGGGCTTCCGTCATTCTCACCGCCTGGATCGTTTCCGCCACGTCATGGGCGCGGATGATTTGGGCCCCGGATTCAACCGCCAGACAGGCGCAAGCCAGCGAGGCGGACAGCCGTTCGGTCAAACCTGCACCCAGCAATTTTCCGATAAACGACTTGCGCGAGACCCCAATCAGCAGCGGTCGTGCCATCGTTGTAAAACTCCGCAGGTTTGCGAGCAACTGCAAATTATGCTCCATCGTCTTGCCGAAGCCGATGCCGACGTCCAACACCACCTGGTCAGCGGTCACATCCGCGGCGTTCAATCGTCCCAACCGTTCCCGGAAAAATTCGACGACGTCGCGAACCACGTCGCCGCAAGCCGGATTTCCCGGCATCGTGGGAGGCGGGTTTCGGGCGTGCATGCAAACATAGCCGGCCCGAAATTCCGCCACTTCACGCCACATGGCGCCGTCTTCGCGATGGGCGGCAACATCATTGACGATACTTGCGCCCGCCGCAAGCGCGGCGCGGGCCACGGCCGGTTTCTGGGTATCAATGGAAATGGGGATGTTCACGCGCCCGGCCAGTTGTTGGATGACGGGCAGGACGCGGCGCAGCTCCTCGGTCTCGACCACCGGTTCGGCGCCCGGGCGGGTGGATTCACCTCCCAGGTCAAGGATCTCCGCGCCCTCGGCGACAAGTTTCAGCGCGTGAGCCACGGCGGCGTCGGCATCCAGAAATTTTCCGCCGTCGGAAAACGAGTCGGGCGTGACATTGACCACGCCCATGACGAGCGCCGGGCGCGGAAACACAAATTCAAATTGACGCGCGCGGAAGCTGATTTTATGGGCGGCGGACACAAACACATTGTTAACGGATTCCGGCAAATCCGCAAAGTCCAACAATGCACCGGCCGGTGCCAAGGACGAAACTTCAGGAGGGCGCAGTTGCCCAACTTCTTAGGCCACCCGTCGGATGGCGATGTAAGATTTTGGGATGATCCAGAACAACCGTTCGGTGATGAGTTCGCAGTCGGGAAATAGCTGACGCATTTCCGATTTCCGCAGCAGTCGGGTGGTCTCGACCATTGAGTTGATCTGGTCGCGGCTTGGACGTTCGATCCACCCCCACGGCGTGCACCACCGCAAAATCCGCTTCTGGAATGAGCACGGTAGATAGTGGACAAAAGGAGCCAGGTAATGCGGTTCGATGGGACACTCGTATGCCGGAGTCTGCACCCATAAATGTTTCGCCACGCGACGAATCTCTCCGGCAAACTGCTGTTGCCGTTCCCACGAGCCTACATGCTCGATGACGCTGTTGCTAAAGGCGATGTCGTAGCTCTGGTCAGACATGGTGAGGCAACAACCGTCACCAACCAGTATTTTAATATTATGATTCGGAGCTTGCTCTCCGTTCCATTGCACCTCATGCACATTGAGCGTATCAATTCGTTACACGGGTTGCGGGTGCGAGGTCCAAAACCCAGGATACCCGCCGATGTCGAGCAGGATATCTGAGGGATTGGGCTTCATCAGGAAGAGGAATAATACGAATCGCCGCCTTCGCCACACCTTAAAGATTTGGCGGTAAATAGTATGGATGCTGAGTGACATCGTGGTTTCAACACCCTAGAGCCTACTTTGGAAATATCCAATCGTTCTTGCCAAGCCGTCAGCAAGTTGAACCTTCGGCTCCCAACGGAGAATTTTCCTTGCACGCGTGATGTCCGGCCGGCGCTGCCGGGGATCATCCTGCGGCAGCGGTTTGAAGATGATCCGGCTGCGCGAGCCGGTGGCGCGGATGATTTCCCGGGCGAAATCGAGGACGGTCAGTTCGCTGGGGTTGCCAATGTTCATCGGCCAGTCGTAACGGCTCATCATCAACCGGTAAATGCCCTCAATCAAATCCGACACGTAACAAAAGCTGCGCGTCTGCCGGCCCTTGCCGAAAACGGTGACCGGTCTGTGTTTGAGCGCCTGGCTGATAAAGGACGGAACGACCCGGCCATCATGCAGCCGCATGCGCGGACCGTAGGTGTTGAAGATCCGGACGATGCGGGTTTCGACTTTGTGTTCGCGGTGGTAGGCCATCGTCAGAGCCTCGGCAAACCGCTTGGCTTCATCGTAACACCCGCGGGGACCAATCGGATTGACGTTGCCCCAATAATCCTCCGTTTGCGGATGCACGAGCGGATCGCCGTAAATTTCCGACGTGGAGGCGAGCAGAAAGCGCGCCTGCTTGTTCTTGGCCAGGCCCAGGGCCTTGTGGGTGCCAAGCGAGCCGACCTTGAGCGTCTGGATTGGCAGTTCCAGATAATCCACCGGACTGGCGGGCGAGGCAAAGTGCCACACGTAATCCACCGGTTCGTCCAGGAAAATGAATTCGGAAACGTCCTGCTGGATGAACTTGAAATGAGGATTGCCGCCGAGGTGCGAAATGTTGTCCACCGTGCCGGTGACAAAATTATCGATGCCGATGACCTTGTGGTCGCGCGCCAGCAGCAAATCGGTCAAATGCGACCCGAGAAAGCCGGCGGCGCCGGTGACGACGGACGTGGGTTGTGGCTTTTTCATTAAAGACCGGTTGGCTGGCGGTTTTCTGACCAGCGGGAAGGAAGCGTAACGAAACGGAAGGCCGATTCAATGATTAAACAGTCGGACCGTTTCACTTGGCGCCAGTGGCTGCGAACACGGCGGGAATGGTGCGGAGCAGGATTTTTAAATCGAGCCAGAGCGACCAGTTGTCAATGTATTCGAGATCCAGCCGCACCCAATCCTTGAAATCCTTGATTTGGTTGCGCCCACTGATCTGCCAGAGGCAGGTGAGGCCGGGCTTGACACTGAGGCGGCGGCGATGGGCCAGATCGCTGAAGCGTTTGACTTCATCCACGGGCAACGGTCGCGGGCCCACCAGACTCATCTCGCCGCGCAGGACATTGAAGAGCTGCGGCAACTCGTCGAGACTGTAACGGCGGAGCCATTTGCCGATGGGGGTGATACGCGGGTCGTTCGTCACTTTGAAGACCGGGCCGCTCATTTCGTTCATGGCCTCCAATTCGTGTTTGAACTGCTCGGCATTGGAGATCATCGTGCGGAATTTATAAAGCGTGAACGGTGCGCCGTTCTGGCCGGAACGCTGCTGTTTGAAGAAAATCGGGCCGGGCGAGGTCAATTTGATCAGCAGCGCAACGAGCGGAATCACCGGAATTACGATCAGCAATACCAGCAGCAAAAACGCGCCGACCACGTCCATACCTTGCTTGATGACACTTTGCCAGGAGGCCTCCGGCGTGGTGCGGAAGACCAACAACGGACGGTCGAGCAGTTCGTCGAAACTCGTGCGGGAGATTTGCGTCGAGAAAAAGTCGGCGACCAACCACACTTCCACGCCCTCCAGTTCACAAGCCCGGATGACATATTCGACCTGTTCGAAATAGGTATGCTTGGCGCTGAAAATTACGCCATACACGGAATATTGATGGAGCATGGGCACCAGTTGCTGCACAGGCGTTTCCAGGAGATCGAGGTCAGCGACAATTTCGACACTTTCGTCCGTGTGTTGCTTCAATTCCTCACGCATTCTGGCGATTTCCCGTTCGGTGCCGACGAGGATGAAGCGGCGCTTGTATTGCGACTGGGCCATTTTACTTTTGAGCACCAGGCGGATCCCTTCCTCTTTCAAATATACCAGGCAAAAGCCGATGCACCCGAACGAGACAAAAATTGCCCGCGCCACGACCAGATGAAACACATAAACCGTCAACATCAGTCCCACCGTGACCAGCAGACACCCCTTGAACAGCGGCCACAAAATGGCCCCGCGGGTGCACAATGGGGAATGGTCATAAAACCCCTGCGATTCGAGAACGAGGGGCGTGGCGGGAATCAACACGAGATAGAGCCACGCGAAGTTTGCGAACGGACTGGGAGGCTCCAGTTTCAGCCACGCAATAATGTCCGGATTGGCACGCAAGGCATACGCCACCCAAAAGGCAACGGCAAACAAACTGGCGTCTGCCAGTTGATGAATCACCGTTCGAATCTGACGATCACGTCGCAGCATGGCTCTTGAAAGTTGAGGCGCCGTTTGGAATCTTCAAACGACAAAGGAATTCAATGCTCCGGGATTTCATCATCTGGCGGCACACAACTTTATTCAGCCTTCGGTGGCAGTTGAAATTCCGGCACCGAAGCCACAATGAGTTTTTTTATCCGGTCAAACGCGGCGTCCTCCTGACCGGGCGCAAAACCGGCGGAAAAATAAGAAACGTACGCCCAGCGCTGTAAAGCCCCCGTCGTCAGCAAATCCCGCGTCAGCCACCAAATCCGCTGCCAATGACTGTCGGTTTGTTCGTTCCGGGCCACAAACCAGAAAACATACAGTCCGTGTACTTCCTGCTCCTGGCCATCGGCATTTTTCAGAGTATTGGTGATCGTCCATTTTGCAATCTTCAAGTGATACGGGTGCGGACCTTCGATGGGAAGATCGACCGTGGTTTTTTGATCAATGCGCCAGCCCTGGCCGGGCAGGCAATACTCCGGTTTGTGAATGCTGGTCCGGTCCATGCCCATCAAAATAATGTTCGCATTGACCCAAAATCCGTTCGTGGCCTGGTAAAGGCGCTGGGCATAACTGGTGTCTTTGGGAAGCAAGTCCAAAACCGTTTGATCCTCGGCTTCCTTCGTCGAAGTGAAATCAAGCACGCGCTCCGGCAAATCAAAACGCATTCGGATGCTTCCGGGGATGGCGGCAGCCTTGATGGCGGGGCTGCCAAGCCTTTGGTTTTCTTTGAGCCATGTCAAAATCCCCGCGCCGATGCCTATCAGTGCCAGCACCATGATAAAAATCAGGATTTTGCTGCTTTTCATGGTTGCGGTTCCCCGCTGGCGGCGGGTTTTTCCTCCAGCCACCGCGCCACCAACAGTAATCCCACAAAGGCGGGAACGTACGGCAAAAGGTTTACGATCGCGATTTCGTTGCCAATCAAGGGCAGGCTGAATGGCAGGTGAATAGGACAACCTTCATGAACGTAATTGCCCCAACTCTGTCCCCCCATCACCGCCGCCAAGATGATCAGGAGCATCCGGAGGAGGTTTCCCAAAATGGCAAAAGGAATCGCCAACGCCATCATCAGCCCGCGTTTCCATGGCGTGCGAAACGCGATGAACCCCCAAACCGTAGCGAACAGGAAAATCGCCGTGAGACTGCGGATGCCGCTGCACGCCGCCGCGACATCGTATTGATAGGTGCCCAGCGGGTCGAACAGTTGTGTGCCCATGCGCATCACTCCGATCCCAAGCACACCGTGCGCAATCCATTCCACCAGTGCGGAGACGAGCAGGCGCAGGGGAAAGGTAATCGGTTCAAGAACCACGCTCATCGGCACGGAAAAAATAAAAAGACAGAACGGGAAGAAGCAGTGGCGCAACCAGGTGGGCCCCCAAGCCAGCCCCATCAATCCATAGACGCCCGTGAACAACGCCACAATGGAAAGGCGCGGTTCTTGAATCATGTATCCGGTGATATGCAGCGCCAGCCCCAAAACGACAAAGAACAGGGCGGGCGGCCAAATTTTCAATGGCAGCGCCAGCAGTTCGTCGCGTTTCCACCAAAACAAACCGATCACCAGGAAGGGGATCAGATTCCCGTAACCGTCATCGCTGGCAGCACCCTGGCTGTTGTAGGCATTGTACATCCATTCCAGCAACGACGGGCTATGGATGTAACCAAATACCGAATTGCCCCAGAAATGGAACAAGGTCAGCCAGGCGGCCAGCAAAACGAAAAAGAACCCTTTGTTGGGCAGGCGCCGCCAGCAATCCTGCACATCCATCCACCAGTCGCGTGGAGTTTCACTGATGGAAGAGTCGTTCATTGCACTTATTTTCAATGTTGAGATAACAAAAGCCCCGTCCGGACTCAAACAAATTTTTGGCGGCGGCGATTTTCCGGTATTGATGGTAATCGTGGCAAGTTTTGTCCAAACAACGCCCGGAAAAATAGCATGAAAACTGCTTTATTCCAATGGATATTTTTTGAAACCCAGGAATTGACCGGCAATTTTCAGCAAAAAAAACGGGTTATTTCGCAAATAACGCCCGGCCAACCGCCGTGGCTCCCGGCATAGCCGATAAAACCACTCCAGACCAGTCCGTTGCATCCAGCGCGGAGCCTGTTTTACCAGTCCGGCCTGAAAATCAAAGGCGGCGCCAACTCCGATCATCAAGGTCACCTCCAATTGCGGCAAAAATTCCGCCATGAACCTCTCCTGCTTCGGAGTACTCAATCCAACCCACAGGACATCCGGTCGGGCGGCACGAACCATTTCCTGCAACTGCTTTTTTTCGTCGTCATCCAGCGGGCGGAAAGGCGGTGCGTGGCACCCGACCACCTGCAAATTCGGAAAGCGGGCGGTCAGCCGGTCACGCAGCTGCTCCGCCGTCCCGGGGGCCCCGCCGTAAAAAAAATGACGGCATGACTGCTTGCCGCTCCACGCGCACACCTCCAGCATCAAGTCCGGACCGTAGACCCGGCGCATGGCCCGGTGGCCGCGGGCCCTTCCCACCCAGACCATGGGCATTCCATCCGGGGTGCAAAGAAACGCTTGATTCAAAATGCGGCGGAATTTTTCGTCCTTTTGCGCCTCCATCACTCCATGCACACCGGTCACACAAATATAGCCTTTACGCCGCTGGCCGACCGCATCCGTAATGGCCGCCAGCGCCGTTTGTAAATTGATGTCGCTGATGCCGACACCCAGGACATTGACACGCTGAATCGCCATGAACTTTAAAAAGTGCGCAGGCAGGATACAGGGCGAAAGCCAAAATGCCAGAAAACTCGTGGCCTCCGAAACGATACGGTTTCAGGGAAATCGCGTTTTTGTCCGGCAAATCTGGCGACAGGACGCAACAACGCCACCGTGCGCCTCGTCTAGCGCAGCCGCCATCCGCGCTAATAAAACCACCGTTCCACCCAAACTCATTGCGAAATCACCGGCAATCCCTATCCTGACGGCATTGAAAATCGGCCTGCTTCAACTCAACTCGACGATTGGCGATTTTACGGCAAATCGCCGGAAACTCCTCGCGGGTTATGAGATGGCCTGCGCCCGCGGCGCTGAATTTGTCCTCGCCCCGGAATTATTTTTATGCGGCTACCCGCCACGCGATTTGTTGCTGCGAGCGGATTTCGTTGACACCAATCTCGCCGTCCTGACGGAAACGGCCAAAAGCATTGGCAGCATTCCCCTTTGCGTCGGGCATGTGGCCCAAAACTCCGACCGTCCGGGGCGGCCGCTTCAGAATTCCGCCGCGGTCCTGCAAAACGGAAAAATCGTCTGGGACACACACAAATGTCTGTTGCCGACCTATGACGTTTTTGATGAAGACCGCTATTTTGAACCCGCGAAAAACATCACGCCCTTCGAGTTTAAGGGGCGCAAGCTGGGCATCACGATTTGTGAGGACATTTGGAACGACCAGGATTTCTGGCCGGAACGTTTGTATCGCCGTGATCCCATCAAGGAACTCATCGCCCAGGGCGCTGAAGCCATCATCAATATTTCCGCGTCGCCCTGGCACGATGGCAAGGAGCGCGTGCGACTGGAAATGCTCCAGCGGGTGGCGCGGGACGAGGGCGTGCCGTTGGCGTACGTAAACCTTGTCGGCGCGAACGACGAATTAATCTTCGACGGTCACAGCGTTGTGCTCAATAAACGGGGCGAACCGCTGGCCCTGGGCAAGGGGTTTGCCGAGGACCTTTTGGTCGTGGATTGGGAAATCGGTTCGCCGGCCCAAACCGTCGAGTGGCCACCGCGGGAACAGCAGTTGTTCGCCGCGTTGTCCCTGGGGATTCGCGATTACATCGGCAAATGCGGTTTTAAATCGGCCCTCGTCGGACTTTCCGGCGGCATTGATTCCGCCCTCGTCGCCGTGCTGGCTGCGGATGCGCTTGGCCCGGACAGGGTCATGGGCATTTCCATGCCGGCGCGTTACTCGAGCGCAGGCAGTTTGAGCGACGCTGAGATACTGGCAAAAAATCTCGGCATTCGTTACGAGGTTTTGCCGATTGAAACGGCTTTTCAATCGGTCGAAAAACAGCTGGCCAAGGTTTTTGCGGGGACCAAGCCCAACGAAGCCGAGGAGAATGTCCAGTCGCGGCTGCGGGGCGTGACCTTGATGGCGTTATCCAACAAATTCGGGGCGCTGGTGCTGACGACCGGCAACAAATCGGAGATGGCCGTCGGTTACTGCACATTGTACGGCGACATGTGCGGCGCGCTGGCGGTTATTGCGGACGTTTGTAAAACCGATGTTTACAAAATTTCCCGGTGGGTGAACCGCGAACGCGAAATCATCCCCGCCGCTTCCCTCACCAAACCGCCGAGCGCCGAGTTGCGTCCGGACCAAAAAGATCAGGATTCCCTGCCCCCCTATGACATCCTGGACCAGGTTTTGGAGGCTTATGTGGTGCGAAATTTGAGCAAGCCGGAAATCATTGCGCGTGGGTTTGACGCCGCGGTCGTGAACGATGTCATCAACAAAGTCACCTTCAGTGAATATAAGCGCCGCCAGGCCGCGCCTGGATTGAAGGTGTCGCCGCGCGCCTTTGGCATCGGCCGGCGGATTCCCATTGCGCAAAGATTCCGGGCGACCGTTTGAGTTTTTGAATCCTGAAATGTCTCGGCCCACCAACCCATCCAGCTGATGAAATTCTCCATTATTACGCCCAGTTTCCGCAGTTCCAAATGGCTCAAGCTTTGCATTGCCTCGGTGGCTGACCAGGAAGGCGTTGAATTGGAACATATCATCCAGGACTCCTGTTCGGATGACGGAACGCTGGATTGGCTCCCCCAGGATCCACGCGTGCGGGCGTTCATTGAGAAAGATGCGGGCATGTACGACGCCGTCAATCGGGGTTTTCGGCGCGCTCAAGGTGACATCCTGGCCTATTTGAATTGTGATGAACAATATCTGCCCGGCGCGCTTAAAAGTGTGGAAGACTTTTTTGAGGCACACCCGCAGGTTGAAATCGCACTGGCCGGCACCATTATTGTGGACGGAAACGGCGATTACATTTGTCACCGGGATTCCATGGTGCCCGACCCCCGGCACATCTGGTTTCGGTTTCCGGTCCTGACCAGTTCGCTGTTCATCCGCCGGCAGGTTTTTGAAAAACGCGGCATCTATTTCGATGCCCGCTGGCGTGATCTCGGCGATTTTCACTGGATTTTGGCCCTGCTCAAAAACCATGTCTCCATGGCGGTTTGCGACTGTTTCACTTCCGTCTTTGTCGATACCGGCGAAAACATGAACCTGAAACCAAACGCCATTCGTGAAAAGGCGGAGACCCGGGCGATGATCCCGGAGTGGGTTCGATTGCTCAAACCCGTTTGGATTGCGCACCACCGGTTACGCCGGCTGGCCGCCGGCCATTTTTCACTCAAACCCACGAGCTATTCGATTTATACGCTGCAAAGCCCCGAACGACGTGTTCAATTTGATGTCTCCGGGCCAACCGCCGTTTGGTGGAACCGTCTGTGACATCACGATGCGTTTTATCGACCGTAAATGTCTGCAGGAGGCAGGCTGGAATTTCCATGACTCCCCAGCCAGTAAGTCGAGAATCGGATTGTCACGGCGCCGCCTATCGGGCAAACTAATCACGCCCCTGCAAAATAAATCTGCGGTTGCGGGCGGCGGGTTCATTCATGGTCCGCGCGATCAGGGAATTCAGCCTGATGGCAGAGGTTAATGCTTAACGTAAACAGAAAAGGTGATATGGAAACGAAACGGCTGGTGGAAAAAGATCCGGTTTTAAAGAAGGATGATTTGATAGTCATCACCGGCGCGGGTGGATTCATTGCGGGTAACCTGGCCCTGTATTTCAAAAAGAAGGGCTTCACCAACATCCGGGCCGTGGACCGAAAGCCGCTTTACGAATGGTATCTGCACGCCCCCGGCGTCCAGAACCTCTGCCTGGACGTGAGCCAGGAGGCCAACTGCAAACGCGTCTGCGAAGGCGCCGTGGAAGTTTACAACCTGGCCGCCGACATGGGCGGCATGGGCTTTATCGAGCGTTTCCGCATTGATTGTCTGCGCTCGATTCTGGTCAACACGCACATGGTCGAGGCGGCTTACCGGGCCGGCGCGCGCCGTTACTTTTTCTCCAGCTCGGCCTGTGCCTACAACACGCTGCTCCAGCAGGACCCCCACGTGCGCGCACTCAAGGAATCCGACGCCTACCCGGCGATGGCCGAACGCGGTTACGGCTGGGAGAAACTGATCTCCGAAATGTTCTGCCAGGAATACTGGGCCGAACGCGGCCTGAAAACCGCCATCGCCCGTTTCCACAACGTCTATGGCCCGCACGGCACCTGGGACGGGGGACGGGAAAAAGCCCCCGCCGCCCTGTGCCGCAAGGTCATCGAGGCGATGGACTCCGGCAAGAAGGACATCATGATTTGGGGCGACGGCCACCAGACTCGCAGTTTCATGTACATTGACGATTGTGTGAAGGGCATTGACCTGATCATGCATTGCGACGAACTGATCGCGACGCCGATCAATCTGGGCTCGAGTGAACTGGTCTCCATCAATGAACTGCTGACCCGGGTTGAAAAGATTGCCGGGGTAAAACTCAAACGGCATTACGATCTGAGCGCGCCACGCGGCGTGGCCGGTCGCAACAGCGACAACACCTTTATCAAAAAGGTTCTCAAATGGGAGCCGAACACTCCCCTGGACAAGGGGCTGGCCGCCACCTACAAGTGGATTCACGAGCAACACCACAAACGCAAACAAGGCCGGCGCGTGGTCGAGTAGGCCGTCATGAAGCAAATTCTTCCGGCCGCGCTGATGGTGCTGATGGGTTGCGCCGCCGTTTCCGCCGATGATTTGACGCTGTGGTATCGGCAGCCGGCGCAAGCCTGGACCGAGGCGTTGCCCGTTGGGAACGGCCGGCTGGGTGCGATGGTCTTTGGCGGCGTCGGACGCGAACGGCTGCAACTCAACGAAGACACCCTTTGGGCGGGCGGCCCCTACGACGCGGTCAATCCCAATGCCCTCGCGGCATTGCCCGAGGTGCGTCGCCTGGTTTTCGCCGGCCAATACGACGCGGCAGCCCATCTCATCTCCGCGAAAATGATGGGGAAACCCTTGAAACAGATGCCGTATGAAACGGTCGGCAATCTGTTCCTGACGTTTCCCACCAACGGCGCGATTACGGATTACCGGCGTGACCTGGATCTCCACACGGCCGTCGCCAGTGTCCGCTATACGGTACAGGGCGTTCACTATCTGCGGCAAATTTTTTCGAGTCCGGCGGATCAGGTTCTTGTCGTCCGCCTTACCGCCGATCAACCGGGGCAAATTTCCTTCACCGCCGGCGTGGCCACGCCGCAACGGGCCACCAACGAAATTGAAAACGGCGACACGCTCGTTCTGCGCGGCGTCAATGGTTCCAGCGAAGGCATCAAAGGCGCGCTGACGTTTCAGGCGCGCGTCCGGGTGCTGGCGCAGGGCGGGAACACATCTGCCGGGACCAACAAAATTACTATTGCCCATGCCGATTCCGTGACGCTGCTGGTCGCCGCCGCCACGAGCTATAAAAATTATCACGACGTCAGCGGCGACCCGGAAGCCATCACCGGACATCAAATCGCGGACGCAAGCATCAAACCGTTTGATCAACTGCTCGCCGCGCACGTGGCGGCGCACCAGCAATTGTTCGACCGCGTTTCGCTTCATCTGGGCGCCAACACCGCCGCGTCGAAACTGCCCACGGACGAACGCGTCGCCAACTTTGACCGGGGCGCCGATCCGCAGCTCGCCGCGCTGTATTTTCAATTTGCGCGCTACCTGTTGATTTCCAGTTCGCGTCCCGGCACCCAGCCCGCGAATCTGCAGGGCCTGTGGAATGATTCCATGCACCCGCCGTGGGACAGCAAATACACGATCAACATCAACACCGAGATGAATTACTGGCCGGCCGATCCGTGCAACCTCGGCGAATGTATCGACCCGCTCACCGCGATGGTCATGGACCTCAGCCATACGGGCGCGCACACGGCCCGGATGATGTATGGCGCACGCGGCTGGATGGCGCATCATAACACCGATTTGTGGCGCGCGACCGCGCCGATTGACGGGCCGACCTGGGGCATGTGGCCGATGGGTGGCGCGTGGCTCCTCCAGAATCTCTGGGAACATTACCAGTTCACCGGTGATAAAAAATTCCTGGATCAGATTTATCCCGCCATGAAAGGCTCGGCGCAATTCTTCCTCGACACGCTGGTGGAAGACCCGACGAACCACTGGCTGGTGACCTGTCCTTCCTTGTCGCCGGAGAACACGCATCCCGACGGCCATACCAGCATCTGCGCCGGGCCGGCGGTGGACATGGAAATTCTGCGCGACCTGTTCACCAACTGCATCCAGGCATCGGAAATTCTCGGGGTGGATCCGGAATTCCGCGCGCAGGTCGCCACCGCCCGCGCGCGCCTCGCGCCCTTGCAGATCGGCCAGGCGGGACAACTTCAGGAATGGTTGCAGGACTGGGACCTGGCGGCGCCGGAAATTCATCATCGGCACGTCTCGCATTTGTACGCCTTGTTTCCGAGCGACCAGATTGACTTTCATCGCACCCCGGAACTCGCCGCCGCCGCCAAAAAATCGCTGGAGATTCGCGGCGACGAGGCCACCGGCTGGGGTACCGCGTGGCGCATCAATCTCTGGGCGCGCCTGCACGACGGCGACCATGCGTACAACATCTTGAAATTCCTATTGAGCCCCGGACGGACCTATCCCGACCTGTTCGACTCGTGTCCGCCGTTCCAGATTGACGGCAATTTCGGCGGCGCTTCCGGCATCACCGAAATGCTGCTGCAAAGTGAGAACGGCGAAATTGAATTTCTCCCGGCGCTGCCCCAAGCCTGGCCGGACGGCAGCGTGACCGGTCTCCGCGCGCGCGGAGGCTTCGAGGTGGACATCCGCTGGAAGGATGGAAAACTCGTTTCCGCGACCGTGAAATCGCTCGCCGGAAATCCCGTCCGCCTGCGCTACGGTGAAATCACCCGGTCCGCAACCATCGCAGAAAATTCAGTGATGCATCTCAATGATGAGCTTCAATAAAGGTTTCCGGATGGGAAAGGTCCTTTTTGCCGCGCTGTTGATTTGCGGCAGGAGCATCGTTTTTCTTGTCCCCGATTCCGCGCGGGCGGCCGGTCCGGTTCCCGGCCCGCGCCAGACGCTCAACTTCAACCGCGATTGGAAATTTCAGTTGGGCGACCACCCCGGAGCGCAGGCGGCCGCCTACGACGACGACGCATGGGAGGATGTCGGGCTGCCGCACTCGTTCAGCATCCCCTATTTCGCGTCGCCAAAATTCTATGTCGGCTATGGCTGGTATCGGAAACATTTTGGCGTGCCACCGCCATGGTCCGGCAAACGGCTCTTCCTGGAATTCGACGGTGCGTTTCAGGATGCGGAAATTTTTGTGAACGGCCGGCGCCTCGGTGAACACCAGGGCGGTTATACCGGATTCTCCTTCGACATCACCGGCGCGGTGCAATCCGGCGACAACGTGGTGGCGGTGCGGCTCAACAATAAATGGAACCCACAACTCGCTCCGCGCGCGGGCGAACATGTGTTCAGCGGCGGCATTTATCGCGACGTGCGGCTGGTCGTCACCGACCCATTGCACGTCACCTGGTATGGCACGTTCGTCACCACGCCGGAAGTTTCCCCGGCTTCCGGTACGGTCAATGTGAAAACGGAAGTCCGCAATGACAGCCCGGCGGCGAAAACCTGCATCCTGAAAACGGACATTCTTGATCCCGACGGAAAAACGGTGTCGAGCTTTTCTTCCGAACAATCCGTGCCGGCGGGCACAACCGTGACGTTCGATCAAACGAGCCAGCCCATTCCCCGGCCGAGGCTCTGGCATCCCGACCATCCGTTTTGCTATACTGCGGTGAGCCGGGTTTCTGAGGGCGGCGAAATCGCCGATAATTTTACCACGGCGTTTGGTTTCCGCTGGTTCAAATGGACGGCGGACCAGGGATTTTTCCTGAACGGCGGGCATTACTATTTCAAGGGCGCAAACGCGCACCAGGATCATGCGGGCTGGGGCGATGCCGTGGCGGACAGCGGCTTCCAGCGCGACGTGAAGCTTGTGAAGGACGCGGGCTTTGACTTCATTCGTGGCTCGCATTATCCGCACGCGCCGGCGTTTGCGGATGCGTGTGACCGGCTCGGCGTCCTGTTTTGGTCGGAAAATTGTTTCTGGGGCACGGCCGGCTTCAAGAATCCCTGGGGCAGCAGCGCCTATCCGCCGAAGCCGGAGGATCAGCCGGGATTTGAACAGAGTGTGCGGGACAGCTTGCGCGACATGATCCGCATCAACCGCAACCATCCGAGCATCGTTGTTTGGAGCATGGACAATGAAGTTTTTTTTACCGCCCGGTCCACACTGCCCAAAGTCCAGACGTTTCTGAAGGAACTGGTGGCGTATTCGCACGCCCTGGACCCCACCCGGCCGGCGGCCATCGGCGGCTGCCAGCGGGGCGACTTGGACAGGCTCGGCGACATTGCCGGTTACAACGGCGATGGCGCGCGGCTCTTCATCAATCCCGGCATCCCCAACGTGGTCACCGAATACGGCTCGACGATGGCCAGCCGGCCCGGCAATTACGAGCCGGGCTGGGGCGACCTGGTGACGAGTCCGGGTGACCGGTCACAGCCGTTTTTCTGGCGCTATCCCTGGCGCAGCGGCGAATCGCTCTGGTGCGCGTTCGATCATGGCAGCATTGCCGGCCAGCGCTTCGGTGCGATGGGGATGGTGGACTACTTCCGCCTGCCGAAACGCATGTGGTATTGGTATCGCAACGAATACCATCACATTCCTCCGCCGGAATGGCCCGTCGGCGGCACGCCCGCCGCGTTGCAACTCACCGCCGACACGACCACGCTGAAAGCCGTGGATGGCACGGAGGATGCCCAGCTCATCGTCCAGGTCGTGGACCAGGCGGGGCGCGCGTTGAGCAATTCGCCGCCAGTGACGCTGGCGGTTGTCTCCGGCCCGGGGGAATTTCCAACCGGCCTGGCCATCACGTTCGCGCCGGATTCCGACATCACCATCCGCGACGGCGCGGCGGCGATGGAATTTCGGTCCTATTATGCCGGCCAGACGGTGATCCGTGCCACATCGCCCGGACTCAAGGATGCGACCATCACCCTCACGTCGTTGGGCGAACCCAGATATGTTCCCGGGGTCACTCCGCCGGTGAAGCCGCGTCCGTATGTGCGCTATGAGGGACCGTCCGGAGCGAGTGGCGCGACGCGGACGAATACGGTTTTTGGTCTTGAAAATCCGACGCTCGCCAGCAGCGAAGCACCCAGCCACCAAGCCAGCCTCGGCAACGACGGCAACCCCACGACCTTCTGGCAGGCGCAAGCCAACGACTCGAACGCCTGGTGGCAGGTGGACCTGGAGCGCATCGTGACGGTCGGCAACACCCGGTTGACGTTCCCGGCGGAAGGCAATTGGCGTTACCGGATCGAAATTTCCGACGACGGCAGCAGTGCCTGGAAGCCCGTTGCCGACCAAACCCAAACCGCAAGCAGTGAGAAGGTTCGGAACGACACCGCGCCGTCAAGTGCGACCGGTCGATTTCTGCGTGTGACCTTCACCGGCCTGCCAGCCGGACAGCCCGCCGCGCTGGCGGAAGTGGAGGTCTTCGGGAATTTGAAATAATTCCGGCCGCGCCAAAGCCACGACCGCGATTTTGAAACGGTACTATCAGCTGCGGGGCAAGTTCATTTCAGCTTGAGAAGACCGTCAGTGAAGCTGCTCCATCGCCCTGCGTTCGCACGCGGCGTATTTTTCAAGGAGCCGGTCATAAACGCGAGTGGCTTCCGGATTCGGGCGGATCTCGCTGCCGGGAATCGGGTCGGTAAAACCGGCTACAACCTGTTCCCACTGCGGCTTTTCACCGGTTTGAACCAGCCAGCCGTGCGCGGCCAGGAGGGCGGCGCCCAGCGCGGCACTCTTGGAAACTTCAATGCGCAGCACGCGACAGTTCATCACGTCGGCCATCACCCGCAGCAACGCCGGATCGTTCGACGCGCCGCCGGTGGCGTAAATGCAATCGGGCGCGACCTTCATCCATTGCGAGTGCAGCCGCATGGACAACATCTGAGCCTCCACGACGGCACGGCAGTTGGCGGCGGCGTCCTTTTCATCAAGGTCAAAGCGATGGATGCCGGGCTGGCTGACGCGCGGGACGATTTCCGACTCGAACCAGGGCAACAAAATCCCGCCGTGGTTGCCCGGTGGTTTCGCGGCCATCCATTCGCCGAATTCCTTCCAGCTTTTAATGCCGTAAGCGTCCCGGATTTTTTCACGGGCCAGCGAACCGTTCTTGAAACAAATCAACGACATATAACCGCCCGCAGGCGAGCCAAACACGTGGCCCTCGCCGTGTTCATCCGTGGAACAGTTTTTCATCGGGCCGAAATAGGTGTCACTCGTGCCGAGGCTGATGGCCACCCGGCCTTCCTGGATGAGACCCAGGCCGACGACGCTGCACGGATTGTCGCCGGACCAGACCAGCGCCAGCGCCGCGGGATTCAACCCGTACTTTTTCACAAAATAGGGGCTGACCGGCCCGAGGATTTTTGATGAATCAGCCAGCGGCGGCAGTTTCTTTGCCAGCTCCGGCGCGGTGGCCTCCAATGCGCCGGGGTGCCAGGTCATTTGGTGAATGTCCATCAGGTTCATCCCCGCGCCGTCGCCATGATCAATCGGCGCAATTTTTCCGGCGACCAGTGACGCCATAAACGAGCTGACGAGCGCGATGTTCGTGGTCCGGGCGTACGCTTCCGGCTCGGTTTTGTAAAACTTGCGGATTTGCGGCCCGGTAAATCGTTCGAATGTATCCGAACCGGTTTGCTCCGCCGTCGCCTTGAGACCGCCCAGTTCCTGGCGGATTTCCGCGCATTCCCGCGCGGTGGAGGAATCCATCCAGATCGGCGAGGTCGAACGCGAGAAAATTCCCTTCAGACTTTCCACCAGACTTTTTTGAGAATCCAGTCCGGCCAGCGCCGCGGCGGCGCCCTGGTTGAAATAAACCGAGCCATGTTGCTGGCCGCTGCCACTGATGGCCAGAATTTCGCCCAACGCCACGCCATCCTTTTTCATCGCGGCAAACAACAGGTCCAGCGCCTCGGCCCACATCAAAGGCGGACTGTGTTTGACCAATGGATCGGAATTGGGCAGCACGCCGTTTTGCGTGCCATAATGTGGCAACGCGTGGTCGAAGTTCAACGATTTGTCATATACGACCTTGCGGCGGTCGTAATCAATGACCACCGCACTCAGGCTTTGCGTGCTGGAATCGAGTCCGAGAAATAATTTTGCCATGTGCTTTCGCAAGGTAGTAAAAACCGCGGCCGCTTCATCGTCAAGCAAACGTCATTTCCCATAACGTCCTAAATCAGGTAGGGACGGCGCGCTGCGCTGTCCGCGCCGCGTTCAGCGGCGCTAGCGGTGAGATGTGGAATTTGCGTGGGGGATGTGATTCATTTCGCCCGCTGCTACGCGGGCGAGGACATCGCAGCGCGATGTCCCTACCACCAAATTGGGACACTATTTAACTGTTCGGCAATGCGATCGCATTGTCGTTGGGTGATGTGGTCTGCCGATGAAAACTGCTCCGTCCGTCGTTTCCAACTCACCCACGTCCGCCTTGGTTGCGCCACGGCTCGCCCGCCGGAGCCGATAAACGACATCGCGAGCGGGGGTGGCCGCTACCCCATTAGCTTGGGAACGACAGACTCCTTTTGCCTTTCTCGCAGCAAATTTGGTGGATTGTCCGCCAGATTGTTCATGTTAAGTTCGACTTGGTAGATACGGCCCCGCAGGCCGAAGCCAACCCCGATAGCTGCATTGAGAGCGGGCATGCGACTAACCTTTGAGTTTTGGATTGAGATGTGAAAATTGAGAGTTCAGATTGCATTAGTGAGTCAGCCGCCGGCCTTTTCCGTCATAGCTTTCGGGCGAAGACGGATGGCCGTGGCTCCCGGCTTTGGTTTTGCCAGGCCTTGCGGAGGCAAGGCCGCCTCGGAACCTTAGGGTCCAGGAACACTGCTCCCGATGACAACCAACCGTAACAGTCAGAGCGGTGCCGGGATGAAGTTCCTGCTCGTCCGCCCGCCGGTCACCCTGAAAATCGCCCGGCGGCTCAAGGCTTTCCTCCACCTGGAACCGTTGGCCTTGGAAATTGTCGCCGGAGGTATTCCATCCCGGCACCAAACGCGCATCCTGGATCTGGCTTGCGAGAAGTCGCCGGAGAGGGCGTTTAAACGGGCGCTCGAGGAATTCAGGCCGGACGTCCTCGGTTTCACAGCCTATTCCAACGAGGCCGCCACGGTAAAGAGGCTGGCGGGGATGGCAAAAGCGCATCGGCCTGGCGTGGTGGTGATGGTCGGGGGAGTACATGCCACGCTCGCGCCGGAGGATCTGCGTCTGCCGGGCGTGTTTGATTTGGTGGTGCGCGGCGAGGGGGGCACGGCGATGCGGACTTTGGTACCGCTGCTGGAGGCCAAGGCGCCCTGGCCGGAATCGGACGCGTTCCTGCCGACGAATTCGCCGCGATTCGATGAGCTGGCCGCCACTTTGCCCCCGCAACTGCCGCCGTACGACACGGTCCCGCGCGCCCGCCTGGACCTGGTGGACCGCTCCGCCTACTACTGCATCTGGCACGGCCGGCGCGGGGAGAGGTTGCCGACGTTGTTTCCCCGGGTGGCGGCCGCACGCACCAGCGTGGGGTGCCCGTTTCGATGTTCCTTCTGTGTGGTCCATCACCTCGCCCGCGGACAGTATATGCGGCGGACACCGGACGACGCCGTCAATGACATCGCGGCGATTCCCGAAGACTACGTGTATTTTCTCGATGACGAGATGTTCATTGACGCCAACCGGGCGGGCGAAATTGCCCGACGGCTGCTGGAACGGGGCGTGCACAAACATTACACCAGTTGGGCGCGGGCCGACACCATCGTGAACCACCCGGAACTGTTCAAGCTTTGGAAAGAAGCGGGACTATCCCTGGTTTATGTCGGGCTGGAGTCCATGCGACCGGACATTTTGCTGGAATATAACAAGAAAACCAGCCCGGAAATAAACCAGCAGGCGGTCGCCATCCTGCGCGAGTTGGACATCGGGTTGCACGCCTCGCTGATGCTCAACCCGGACTATACGGAGGAAGACATTGACCTGGTGCGCCAGGCGGTCAAGGCGGTGGCCCCGGCGGAGGTGTCGTTCACCGTCTTTTCGCCGTCCCCAGGCACCGACCTGTGGAAGAAGCACCGGGGCGAATTCTGCTGCCCGGATCCACATGCCTTTTATGACGGCATGCACACGCTGCTGCCAACGAAAATGCCCATGAAAAAGTTCTACCGCAAGCTGGCGTCGCTTTGGCTGCTCGGCGCCCTCAGCAATCCCTTGCTGCGAAACAAGGTCAAGGTGCCGCTGAAGGACTGGATAAAGTTCTTCTATTATGGCTTCTGGTATGGCTGCAGCCTGCAATTCATCTACATGGACTATGGCGAACGACGGCGCAGGTGAGGAAAGGTCAATCGTACCGGAGACTCCGGCTCGTTGGCCTGCTTAAACGGGTCAGTCGGGCGCATCTTGACACTTTGCTGGTGTTTTGGGGAAATTGGGAGGCATGGCCAACAAGTTACGGTTGGAATATGAGAAAGCCTGGCCAGCTACAACAACGTGAATGAGTTGAACACCAGAACCAGCGGCAGCGGCCCGACGGAATTTGCCGGCACCCTTAACGAGCAGGCCATGGAGACGGTTGCAGGCAGTTCGGCAATCCTCACAAACCAATTCAAGCCACGGAATATGCCGCCCAACCAATCCCTTCCGCCAACGCAGAATCATCGAACGTCATGAACATTTCCCTCGACCACCTTGCCATTCCCGCGAGCAATCCCCTGGCGCTGAAAAATTGGTATCTGCGCGTTTTGGGCGCGCGGGAGATCTGGAACAACGGGCAGAATCCGCCGACGTGCCTGATTGCCCTGCCCCGGGGCGGTTGGTTTGAAATTTATGCGGCTGAATCCGCGCCAGCCGGACGCGACAACAACCAGCTGGCCGGTTTTCGCCACGTCGCGTTGCGCGTGGATTCAATCGAGGCGGCCAAAGCCGAGCTGGAAAAACGCGGCGTTTCCTTTACGAAAGAAATCCGGCCGGCAGCCGGCGGGGGGCGCGTGCTGTTCTTTGAAGATCTCGAAGGCAATCTGCTGCATCTGGTCGAGCGCCCGGCAGATTCTCCACCCGGGAAAGGCTGAGCCGGTTATTTTTTCTGCGCGCCCGCCCATGCCGAAAAATTCGCGCGATGGTGCAAATGATTCACTTTGCCCGAAGCAGGAGCACAGGCACCTTAATGCTGTGGCGGACATGCCTTGCCGTAGACCCAAGAAACACGTCGGCCAGGAACCGGTGTCCGTGCGTGCTCATCGCCACCAGGTCGCATCCCTTTTGATCCACCCACTTGACAATTTCCTTCGGCGGATCACCATAAGCCAGCTCTGACTCGGCGGGAATACCGGCGGATTGAAATTCCGACCGAACCTTGTTCAAATAGGCGGTATCTTCGGTGACCTCGGGGCTGACCGCGTCCGGTCCAAAAATTCTTGCCGCCCAACCGTCCGCAACGTGCAGCAGCACAACGCGGCTCTGCGCGAGTTTCGCGAGCAGCTTGATGTGCTCGATGATGGCGCGGTCGGTCGATGTGCCATCCAACGTTACGAGAATCGTTTTATACATGGGTCAGCCTTTTGTAGTCTATCCTCCGCTGAGAACCTGCCAAGCCTGTTTCACGGCATCCGGCAGACCGTAAAAGTCGAAGGCCGTAATCAGCAACGCCGAACCCCACCCGGCGATGAGTAGAAACCAGCCCAGCCGCCATTGTCCCATCCGCTTGCGGGAACTGGCGAGGTGCAATAGGGGGAACATCGCAAACGGAAGCTGGAGCGCCAGCACCACCTGGCTCAGGACGATCAGATCGTTGATGTTATTGGCCCCGCGGATGCCGATATAGATGGCCGTGGGGATAATGGCCAACGAGCGGGTAATCAGCCGCCGCACCCACGGCTTGATTCTCCAGTGCATAAAGCCTTCCATGACCACCTGGCCGGCCAATGTGCCGACAATGGTGGCGCTTTGCCCGCTGGCGAGCAGGGCAACGGCGAACAGGACGCTCGCAGCCGCCGTGCCCATCAACGGCGCCAAAGTCAGATTGGCCGCTTGGATCCAGTCGGTTGAATCGTTGAACTGGATCACCTGCCCACCGGCGGCGGTGACGCTGGTCTTGCCGTAAAAGACAATCGCCGCCAGCACCAGGATGGCAGCGTTGATCAGGAAAGCAACCGACAGGTTGGCGGTGACATCAATGGTGTTGAAGCGGATCGCCTTTCGGATTGATTCGTCATCCTTCTGGAATTTACGGCTCTGCACCAATGCGGGATGCAGGTACAGCACGTGCGGCATGACCGTTGCGCCGATGATTCCGATAGCCACATAAACCATGCTAGCCGAACTCAGAGTGGGCGTAATCATTGCCCGGCCCATTTCCAGAAAGCTGGGCTGCGTCTGCGGCAGAATAAAAATCTCAGTGAAGTAGCAACCACCGATCGTCGCCACCAGCAGCAGCACTATGGCTTCAATAGTCCGCATCCCGAAACGCTGCATCGACAGCAGCAACAGCACGTCGACGCCTGTGATAATGACTCCCCAAAAAATGGGGATGTGGAACAACATATTCAGCGCCACAGCGCCGCCCAAGACTTCGGCCAAATCGCACGCGACGATCGCAAGTTCCGCCATGAGCCAGTTCGGCGCGCGCGTCCATTTGGGATACCAATCATAGCAGCACTGGGCCAGGTCGCGCCCGGTCGCGATGCCGAGCCGCGCGGCGATAACTTGAAGGAAAATCGCCATCACGCTGGCCAGACCGACCACCCACAGCAGTCCGTATTTAAACTGGGCGCCGCCTTGGAGATCGGTTCCCCAGTTGCCCGGATCCATGTAAGCCACGCTGACCAAAACCGCCGGGCCAAAGTAGGCCGCTATTTGCTTCCAGAAGCCGGCTTTATGGTCAGGCACCGTCACACTGCCATGCATTCCTTCCAGAGACATGGCACCGGGATGCGAAACCGCAGTGACTTTGGCCACCGCAGGTTCATGGAAGTCCTTTGGTGCATTATTGTCTGCGCTCATAAAATCCTATTCCCGCGTTAAAATCTCACGGTGATTCCGGCGAACGGATTGTAATCGGCCGCCGCCGGCGTCACCCCAAAGTAGCAGTCGCAATCCAACTGGATGTTTTTCGTCACCAGGTATTCCAGGCCGGTATCCACGGTTCCCACCCAACCGGCGTGACTCTCCGTGGTAAAGTCGCTGAACCATTCCACAAAACCACTTAACTTCCCGATGATCTGGTGATCAAGACTGGCGGAAGCGATGAATTCCTCATGGTACCCGCCGTTCTCGTCATTTTTCATCAAGCTGGCCGCCGTTTCCAAACTCAGATCGAAATCATGCGGCAAACTCACCGCCAAAGGAAAAATCACGCCGCCTTCCACGGCGTTGTTTCCCAGGTGGTCCGTGCTGGTCGGAAACTTGACGTAAGGCAGAAGCGCAAAGGCCGTCGCCCCGCCGTCATTGCCCCACAAATTGATTTTCAGCCGCGTGGTGAAATCACCGAAGCCGGACTGTGTGGCGGCGTTACCCAGGCCGTCCGTCGTCTGCACGTTCAGGTAATTGTCATAGACGAGCTGGACATCCACGTTGTTGAGCAATCCGGCCTTGAAGTTGAAATCGCCAACCTCCCACGCCTTCGTGGTCGTGCCGCTCAATTTGTCGTAAGTGAAATTGACAAAATCCATTTCCAACTGGTAGTGGCCGGCATCCACCGTATAAGCGGACTCCGTCTCGTCGGGCCGGTCAGGACTCAATTCGCGCATCAAAGCTTCCGGCACGGGGTGGAAAAGATTGTAACCGCTTTTATCCGGCAGGGGCGTGTCCTGCGCCGGCGCGCGGGACACCGGCGCGACCCCCAGAACCGCCACCAGCACAAGTCGGGTCTTTTTTAGCTTAAACAAAAACATGTAGCTTTGGATACATTTTAATCGGCCCATTGTCAACCCCAATGTAGCCTGAGGTACAAATTAAAACCTCGACTAAAGAGCGCCCGGGGATCTATTCTCATTCGTTATGCGGCGTGCCGTTCGTAAATCCACATCGTCCCCCGGGCTGGCGGCGCAACAGGCCGAGAACTTCCGCCGGTCGCGGCGCGACCGCGCCACGGAGGTCGCGCAGGATTACGTCGAGGCCATCGCCGATTTGGCGGACTCGCTGGGCGAAGCGCGGGTGGTGGACCTGGCGCGTAGGTTCGGCGTTACCCATGTGACCGTCAATCGAACCCTCTTCCGGTTGCAACAGGCCGGCTACGTGACCACCCGGCCTTATCGGGCTATTTTCCTGACCGACGCCGGCCGCCGGCTGGCCGCCGAGTGCAAACGACGGCATGAAACTGTTGTGGCCTTTTTGCGTTCGCTGGGCATTCCGGAGAAAATATCCGAGATGGACGCCGAAGGAATCGAGCATCATGTCAGTCCGGAAACGCTGACCGCCTTTGAGCGCCGTTTAAAGAGGCGCTGATGCGACCGCGGGACATTCAAGCCATTGGTACCGAGCTGGCCATCAAATGGGAAAACGACAGTGAAAGTTTCATCCCGCTGGAGGTATTAAGGCGAAGTTGTCCCTGCGCCGGGTGCCAGGGCGAAGCGGACCTGTTGGGGAACGTGTACCAGCATCCCGACCGGCCATTGACCCCGCCGGCTTTCCAGTGGGTTCGGTTTGTCGCTGTGGGCGGTTATGCCATTCAACCGGTTTGGGGAGACGGACAAGCAACGGGGATTTATTCCTTTGACTATTTGAAACGGGTGGCTGACGAAAATGCACCGGATTGAAAACGAAAAAGGCGCGCCCGGGCGGGCGCGCCTTTGAAGAATCCAATTACGATTAAGGATTCATATTAATCGTTGTGTTTGTCGCCGTTGACGACCCGGCCGCGCTGTTGGGTGTCGTTGGCCAATCGGTCGCCGGCTGGTTGGCGACGTTGTAATAAGGATCCGTATTCTTCGGATTGCTCCAGTCGCGAGGTTTGGCACTATTCCACATCGTGGTAGGATTCATGGACGGTTTGGGCCCCAACGAGCTGGATTGCAAAAACTCCGTTGATGTCGGTTGGAAGTCCGCGTCTTTGACAATCGTTGGAGTGATGAAAATCAACAGATTGTCTTTGACGATACCTTTGCTTTCAGATCGGAAAGCATATCCAAATACCGGAATATCGCCTAACACCGGGACCTTGGTATATTGGTTCTGGGTGTTATCCTTGATAAAGCCGCCCATGACGAGTGTGTTGGCGTTGGGAATTAGAACCTGGGTGGTGACTCTGCGTACGTCATATTCATCCGCCTGGTTTTCCACACCAGCGACAATTTTTGTGACGGTATCAGCCACACTGGAAACTTCCGGCTGAACCGTGAGCCAGATGTAATCATTGGCGGAAATACGCGGAGTGACATCCAGGATGGTTCCCAAATTGGTATAAGTCACTTGTGAACCGCCGGGCGAGCCCTGCGTGCCAGCAGTCGTGGCAAAGATAGGTGAGGCCCGGGTGACTTCAATATGGGCGGGTTCATTATCCAGCGTCACGACGCGAGGAGTGGCGATGGTTTGCGCGTCCGCGTCTGAGTTCAAGAAAGAAAGCACCGCGCTTACGCCGTCAGCATTGAGGAAAGCTGTTGATCCAAAACCTGCGGCCGTGTTAGCGGCAAGGTTCGGTTTATTAACCAAATTGGCCAATTCCTGGTTGATGCCGAGTTCCGGCGATTCTCCATTCGTTATCGCTTGATTTATCGGGAAACCCGTATAGCCGGGGGAAACGGTGGTTGGAGTCGCATTCAAATTATTTCCGAACGAAACATGTTGCCCGCTCAGCGTGCCCGTCCAATCTATGCCTTTGACGGTGCTGGGCGA
>JBEKKN010000035.1:0-27768 GCA_050010675.1 Verrucomicrobiota bacterium
GGCGGCAAGGTTGAAACGGTGCAAAAAATGGACCGGAAAAGCTTTGCGCGCGTGGCGGACAAAAAACACAACGCCGGCTTTTACGCGAATGTCATTTTCACCGGCACGCCGACGATTGTCACGCAACTGCGGACGAAACTGGCGCTGGACGATGAGGTTTTCCGCGTTTTCTTCACGCATTCGCCCGAGCCCAAACCCGCCAAATTATCCGTCAATCCCCAACCTTGAACCCCTAACTTCCTATGGCCAGTTTCAATAAAGTGATTCTCGCCGGAAATCTGACCCGCGACCCCGAATTGCGTTACACCCCCAAGGGCACGGCGGTGGCCCGCCTCGGCATCGCCTGCAACCGCAAGTGGAAGAGCGAAACCGGCGAAATGAAGGAAGAGGTGACTTTTGTGGACGTGGACGCCTTCGGCAAAACCGCCGAAACCATCGGCCAATATCTGAAAAAGGGCCGGCCGATTCTCATCGAAGGCCGCCTGCGTTACGATACCTGGGAAGACAAACAAAGCGGTCAGAAGAAAAGCAAACTCAGCGTCGTGCTGGAAAACTTTCAGTTTCTGGACTCCGGCGCTGGTCGCGGCGAAGGTGCCGCCGAAGCGCCCCGTCCGCGCGCGGCCGCCGGGGCCGCCGGGGCCGCGCCCGCCGCCGCCGAACCCGCTGACAGCGACGGACCGCCGGAAAGCGATGACGTTCCCTTTTAAAATGAATTTTGAGAGCCTTCGCTCTCAACCCTCAACTCTCAACCATTAATTGTTGTATGCCAAAGACTGAAATCATTCTCACCCATAACATCGTCGGCCTGGGGGCCGAGTCCGACCAGGTGAAGGTTGCCGCCGGTTACGCCCGCAATTTTCTGTTTCCGCAACGGCTGGCCATCCCGGTCACGCAAGGCAACCGGCGCCACCTGGAAGCCCTGCGCCAGCGCCGCGCCGAACGCGAAGCGCACGAGTTCAACACCATGACCGAACTTTCCAAGGCGCTGTCCAAACTCATCTGCGTCATCAAGGTGAAGGCGGGCGAGGATGGCAAGATGTTCGGGTCGGTGACCGCCGGCATGATTGCCGACGAATTGAAGCATCAGTTCGACATCTCCCTCGATAAACGGAAAATCCACCTGGAACACCCGGTTCGCACCCTGGGTAATTATGAGGTCGAATTGCATCTGCATGCCGAGGTCAAAGGCACGCTGAAAGTCCGCGTGGAAAGCACCACGCCCGCGGCCGCGCCGGCATCGGAAGCGACTGCCGCGGCGGCGCCCGCCGAGGCCCGGACCGAGGACGGTAAAAAACCCAGGACGGAGAAACGCGGCTTTGCCAAGCGGAACGTCAAAGGTGAAAAGGCGCCAAAACCGGAAAAGGCGGAAGCCGCTGAAGCCAAACCCAAAGACGCAAAGCATGGCGAGAAACGCGCCGGGCCGGAGAAGGCTGAAAAACCGGAAAAAGCCGCCAAAGCGACCAAAGCCGATAAGAAGGAAAAGGCGGAATAGGCCGTCAACGGCGTCATTCATTTCAACCAGCCGCGGAATGATTCCGCGGCTTTTTCATTGGCCCAATTCCCGTTCCAGCCACCCGAGCCCGCCGGGTTTCCATCCCCAAGCCAAAAAAGGGGTTGAAATTGGCCAAAAACAGGGCTTGACCCACCCGATAACTCCTGTAAACTGAACACATAATGTTGAAAAACGTTCCACAAGTTGTCAGTCTGGTCGTCGTAGTTAGCGACGCCGTTGGCGCTTGTTGAGCATAACCAAACTTTAACAAGAACCCACGGCTGGCAACAGTCGTGGGTTTTTTGTTTGACCCGCGCCACCGGCCAAAACCAAAAATGATTAAGATTAAGAAAAAGATTAAGATTAAGAGGCGGCCATTGCTTGGCTTGAATCTTATTCATGATCATAATCGTCGTCTTAATCTCCCAAACCTATGAGCAAGACAACTGAAACCAGCGCCGCCGCCAAAGCGGCTTCGGCACGACAAGAAAAGAAACCCGCCACCGCCCGCGCCGAAGTTGGCGCCGCCATGTTCGGACGCGACATCCTCGTCGAAGCCCTTGAGCGCGAAGGCGTCGAAGTCATTTTTGCCTATCCCGGCGGCGCGAGCATGGAAATCCACCAGTCCCTCACGAAGTCAAAAATCCGCACCATCCTGCCGCGCCACGAGCAGGGCGGCAGTTTCGCAGCGGAAGGGTACGGCCGGGCGACCGGCAAGGCCGGCGTGTGCATGGGCACCAGCGGACCCGGGGCGACCAACCTCGTCACCGCCATCGCCGACGCCTACCTGGACTCCTGCCCGCTGATTGCCATCACCGGCCAGGTCAACCAGAACATGATCGGTCGTGGCGCGTTTCAGGAAACCGACATCATCGGCGTGACGCTGCCCATCGTGAAACACAGCTACCTCATCACGGACGTGAACGACATTCCGCGCATCGTGAAGGAGGCGTTTTACATCGCGCAAACCGGGCGGCCCGGCCCGGTGGTAATGGACGTGCCCAAAAACATCCAGCAGGCCAAAACCCAGCCGGTATGGCCGACCCTGGCGCAGGTCAAAAAGGGATTGCGCGGCTACCATCAGCCCGACCTGCGCGCCGACGATCTGGCGTTGAACGAAATCATGGGCCTGATTGAAAAGGCCGAGCGCCCGGTGATTTATTGTGGCGGCGGCATCATCAGCAGCGGCGCGGCGGCGGAATTGAAGAAATTTGCCGAGGCGACGAACATTCCCGTGACCACAACGCTCATGGGCATCGGCGGTTTTCCGGAGACGCATCCGCTCTCGCTGCGCTGGCTGGGCATGCACGGGGCGGCCTTTGCCAACTGGGCCGTTAACGGCGAATATGAGCTCCGCAAGTCTTTCAACGACCCCATGGTGAAGATCAAGGACGGCGCAGACCTGCTGCTGGCCTTCGGCGTGCGATTCGACGACCGCGTGACCGGCAAGTTCGAGGAATTTTGCAAGAGCGGCACGATTGTCCACCTGGACATCGACGCTTCCGAATTAAACAAGAACCGGAAGGCGCACCTCCCCGTGGTGGGCGACATCCAGGACGCGCTCACGCGGCTCAATGCCATGCTGGCCAAGCGCCCGCTCAACAAAAAGCACACGGCCTGGCTCGCGCAGATCGAGGAGTGGAAAAAGAAGGGACCGTTTAACTATCGCATCACCAGCGAAATCGCCGGCAGCGACCACATGAAAGACCACATGCAGGGACAGGAAAATCAGGTCATCCTTCAGCAAATGGTGGTGGAGACGCTCTACGAATTGACCCAGGGCGACGCCATCATCACCACCGGCGTGGGCCAGCACCAGATGTGGGCCGCACAATGGTTCAAATACGAACATCCGCGCCAGTTCATCACCAGCGGCGGCCTGGGTTCGATGGGTTTTGGATTTCCCGCGGCGCTCGGCATCAAGATCGCCCACCCGGACAAGGAAGTGATTGACATCGACGGCGACGGCTCATTCCTGATGAACATCCAGGAACTGGCCACCGCCCACGTCGAAAAAATCAACGCCAAGGCCATCATTCTGAACAATCAGCACCTCGGCATGGTGGTGCAGTGGGAGGACAACTTCTATGCCGGCAACCGCGGCCACACCTACCTCGGCGACCCGGAACATCGTCCCGAGATTTATCCCGACTACGTCCGCGTCTGCAATTCCTTCGGTGTCAAATGCGAGCGCGTGATGTTCAAAAAGGATTTGCGCGCCGCCATCCAGCGGATGCTCGATGCGAAGGAGCCTTACGTTCTCGACGTGGTCACGCCTTACAGCACGCACGTCATCCCGTTCATTCCCGCGGGCCGCACCGTGGCCGACATGATCTGGAAGGCGTAATAAAGTGTGAGCTGGCGGCGGTCACAGACCGCCGCGACAACACCGGCCGGGCGCAAATACTTGTCGTCCGGCCGGTTTTTGTTACGCTGCGGGCAATGCGTAAATTGTTCCTCGGCCTCGCGCTGGCGTCGACCCTGCCTGTCCACGGTGCGGAAATAAATCTCAATTTCGGTAATTTCTCCACGAATGAAACGCCGGCTGGTTTTCACAGCACGCTGGCCGGGGGCGGCAGTCCCGGCGATTGGAAAATCCTCGTGGATGAAGTACCGTCGGCGTTTGCGCCCTTGACGCCCCAGGCCAGCCGGACACCGGCGATGAACCAACACCCCGTGCTCGCCCAACTCAGCCAGGACCCCACCGACGAACGGTTTCCCATGCTGGTTTATGACAAGGAGACCTTCAAGGATTTCAAGCTGGCGACGCAGTTTAAGATCGTCAGCGGCGTGGCGGAACAAATGGCCGGCATCGTGTTCCGATATCAAAACGCGTCGAATTTTTACGTGATCCGCGCCAGCGCACTGGGACACAACCTTCGCTTCTACAAGGTGGTGAACGGTGTGCGCGGCAATCTCGTGGGGCCGGACATGGACATTGCCACCAACGTCTGGCATCGCCTGGGCATTCAATGCCAGGGCAATCAAATCACCTGCCTGCTTGACGATCGCCTGGTAATGCCGCCCCTGGTCGACAACACTTTCACCACCGGCCACATCGGCTTTTGGACAAAATCGGATGCCGTCAGTTATTTCGGTGACACCACCATCGACTACACCCCGCGCGTGCCCATGGCCCAAATGCTCGTGCAGGGCGTGATGCAGAAATATCCCCGCATTCTGGAACTCCGGATTTACACGCTCGATGACCAGGGCAACCCGCAAATCATCGCCAGCAACAACGAAAAGGAAATCGGCCAGCCCGGCACCGACGCGGAGAAGGGCGCCATTGCCGCCGGCACGGTCTATTTCGGGCGCGGCAAAGACACGGTCGCGGTGACGATGGCCCTGACCGACCGCAATGGTGATCCGGTGGCGGCGGTGCGCGTGGAGTTGAAATCGTTTATGGGTGAAACGCAGGATACGGCTGTGGAGCGCGGGCGCGGGATCGTCAAACTAATGCAGGCGCAGGTCCTGTCAGGACAGGACTTGACGCAATAGCGCCGCGCTCACGGTGTGGCGGGCGGACTTAATTCATCCGGCGACTTTACCGACGGCATGTCCTGCGGCTTCACCCGACGGACACCGCCGAAGACGGTGACGGTGCCATCATCGCCGACCCGAAGCCGGGGATGCACATCGAGGTAATCGTAAACCTCCTGCCGGACGATGTCGCCGGTGGGATTGACGACCGAATAAATGAAACTTCTGGCACCACTTTGGTAAAGCACGTGCAGATTACTGAACCGGTCCAATTGCTCCTCCGGCTGGCTGAACGAAACCATGGGGCCGATCGCACGCACTTTAAAAATCGTCGTCCCGGATTCATCACTCACCTGGACATACATGCGCAGTTGCGAATGCAGGTAATTGGCCTCTTCCAACGTGTATTTCCGGGCTTCCGGCGGACGATTGGTCACGCCGGCGGGCGGCGGCACCCCGAACACTTGCGACCATAATTTCGCGCCATCAATCACATCGAACCCCTGCGGCGCGCTGGTAACGTCGGTGTTCCAATCCTTGAGGTGCACGGTCGCGATGATCTTATAATGTCCCGACTGTTTCAGATCAAAATAGGGCGCCAGATCCACCCGCTCGGTGGCGACCTGCGAGGATTCCAGATCAAATTCGCCCTGCACCGGCGGATCGGAATTTTTAACGACGATGAAATTGTCCGCTGCTTCCACGCTGAACGTCAGCCAAACCGGGTCCGCCCCCAGGTGCAGCGGCTGGCCGGATTGATTCGTAATATGCACCGCCACCGGCAGGGTTTCACTGGGCAAAAACTGATCCTGGTCCAGGGTCAGGCTGACGGTGACTTGCGCTGAAATGCTGAAAATGGGCGCCATCGCCAAACCGAATATGAGCCAGAGACGTTTCATTTGAACGTTCAACACTCTAAGCCGCCAGCGGTGCATGGCAATCACAATCCGCGGGGTGATTGGGGCCGCGCCCCTGTCCACGGTGACTGATTACTTTGCAGGCCGGCGAATGTTCATCCACCGGCCTGAGCAACCCCCGATTATTTTGAAGCGCGTCCTGGTGCGGCTTATTGCAATTCCACCCGGAAGAAGCATTGCGGAGCGGTGCTCATGCTGTTGGTCACAGTCATTGTAACACCGGTTCCGGGCAGGGAACTGTCCACCGGCGTCCAGGCGGGAGCGGCGAGATTGGTGGTGCACTCCAGTTGATAGTTTTGATTGGTGCTCGTCATCCAGCTGACCACGAATTGGTTGGTCCCACTGACGTTGACGCGGGCGCAGCTTAATTGCACCACCGGAGCCATGGCCACAGTCAGCGTTCCGCCATTATAAGTGACTGCGTAATTGGGGGCGGCCGCGCCACTGGCGGTGATGGGATAAGCACCGACTGCACTGTTAATTGTCGCCGTCGTGTTCAAAACGGCCATTGAAGTCAGCACATTGGTATCTTCGCCACTGACAAAACCCGAATAACTGGCCGTCAGCGCCGGATTGGGTTGTCCGCACATCTTGCTCTTGTTATTGGCCGCCACCGTCAACGTTGCCGGGTCAATTTCACCCGCGGAACTGGAAACGGTGTTGACCGTGTAGTTGGCACCGGCGTTGCCATCATTGACGCTGTAAGTGATGACGGTAAGCGCCTTGCCGGTACCAACGTTCCTGGTGGCATACGCTTCAGCCAGTCCGGTCACGGTATCGAAACCTTGCAGACCAGTAACCGTTGGAACCGCTGCCGCGTTGGTCGTGCCATCATAAGTCTTGGTGTTGGCCGCGGCGGTAATCGTCAGCGCCGCCGGGGCAATTACCAGCGTGCCGGTCGCATTGCCCTGGTAATTGGGGTCATTGATCGTTCCAACCACCGTGTAACTGCCGGCGCTTGTCGGAACAGTGGTTGAACCATTGTAAGTGAGGATTACCGCCAGCCCATTCGGGGTTGTGGCCGCCGTCGCCGCTTCGGCTGACCCGTTGTAGGTCTGGTTCAGGCTGCCCAGCGCGATCGAGGCTGCGGCTTTGTTCACCGTCAAAGTGGCGCTGTTGGTCACGCTGCCGCAAGTGCCGCTGACAATCACCGTGTAAACGCCCGACTGGCTGGTAACCAGATTGTTCAGGGTCAGGTTGGTGCCGGTCCCCATGACCGAGCCGTTGAACAACCATTGATAGTTCAAACCTGTTCCGCTCGCTGCGACGTTGAAGGTCGCGCTGCCGCCCGCCACACTGGCCTGGTCGAGAGGCGCCGCGGTTACGGTCACCGGCGTATTCATTGTTAAAGTGGCGCTGTTGGTCACGGTGCCGATGGCGCCGCTTACGATGACGCTGTAGGTCGCGGCGTCGCTGGCGCTCACATTCATCAAAGTCAGACTGCTGTTGGTCTGACCGCTGAGGGCCGATCCATTCTTCATCCAGGCATAGCTGTAAGGTCCGGTGCCGGAGGCCACCGTGCTGAACACGGCGCCGTCACCCGGACAAACAGTCTGGTTCACCGGGCCCGCCGCGCTCACCGCGACGGTGAGATTGGTGACCGGTTGGGGAACGTTGCCGGAAAAGACGACATTGGCGGGGAAATTGGTGCCGGCACCCACCAACGTCAGCGAGATCTGGTGAGTGCTGCCATCGGCGTTGGTGCCGCCGGCAACGAAACTGGTCAAGTCAAAGTTCGCCAGTTCGGGATACGTGTCGGTTCCGGTTCCCAAATTGACGAAGACCCCGTACATGTATTGGCTTCCGTTCTGAAGCATCAGGTAGGGATAACCGACAGCCTCGCCCATCCACGTCGCCGCGCCGGTCGAGGTGTTGATCCGATAAATGTCGGTGTTTGTGCTGGTGTTGCTAAGATAGAGATTGCCGTCCTGCGCAAAGCGGATGTTCTGGCCGGTGGTGCCCAGGTTGCGGGGACTGCCATAACTTCCGACGGAAGTCGCGGTTCCGTTGGCCGGATTAATCGTGTACAGTTTGCTCTGGGTGGCTCCGAACAGTGTTCCATCACTGGGCCGGAAAGCCAGTGATTCAATGCCGCTCACGCTCAAATTCGCAACCTTGGTGATGGCCCCATTGGTTATATTGAATGTCACCAGGGTGGAACTGTTTGATATGCCGTAAACCACCCCGTTGGTGGGGCAGTAAGCGATATCGTTGATCAACGCCTTGCCAATGGAGGCGATCGTGGTGAAGTTGCCGTTCAGAAGATTGATGGTGCCGAAACGATTGGTCGGCTGATTGTACTCAGCCGCATAAACCACGCTGCTCTGCGCCCGCGCGGACGTGGCCAGACCGTCTGCCGCCAGTAGCGCGCCCAATATCATCAGCATCCACGATTTGTTCATAACTGTTTTGCTTTCAGCTTTCAGACTATGAGTTATTTAACACAAACGGCTTGAAACGGAACGGGTTAGGGACACATTGCGGGATTTAAGGGGTGAATTACACCTGTCGAGGGGTGGAATTCAGTGGAAAAATGAGGACCGACCAGCCCGAATCAACACGGCACTATCAGGTCATGACGCCCAGCTGGCGCAGTTGTTCCCGGTAACCCCGGGTGAGCGTCACCCGCATGCCGTTCTGCAATGTCACCATGTATTCGCCGTGAAACATCGGGTGCAGCTCCTTGATGGATTCGATGTTCACGATGGTCGAACGGCTGATGCGCACGAAACGGTCCGGGGGAAGTTTCTCCTCCAAGGCGTTCATGGTTTCGCGAAGCATATGCGTTTCATTGCCAACGGTAAGCTTCACATAATTGTCCGCCGCCTCGGCCAGGTCGATGTCCGTCAGGCGGAGAAATACGATGCGCCCGTTGGATTTGACAGGCAGACGCTCGGGATATTTTGAACCGGCCTTTAAATCTTTCAACAACCCGTCCAGTTTTTGCTGGATGTCGCCGTTCTGGTTGCTTTGGATTTGCTGTCTGGCCCGTTGCACGGCCGACCGTAAGCGCTCAAGCCCGCAAGGTTTTACCAGATAATCCATGGCGTGCGCCTCGAAAGCCTTCAACGCAAAATCATCGCGCGCCGTCACAAAGATGACCACCGGCAGTCGCGGCGGCTTGATTTGGGCCAGCACTTCAAAACCGTCAATGACGGGCATTTGCACGTCAAGAAACACCAGGTCGGGCACCAGCTCGTTGATGGACTCGATGGCTTGCTGGCCGCCGGCCGCGGTTCCGACGATCTCAATATCCGGCTCGGAATGGTGAAGCATGTCCCGCAACACGGCCAGTCCGGTTGACTGGTCATCCACAAGCAGAGTCCGAATTTTCATATCGTTATGCGCCGTTACCAAACCCGCGATCTCGACCGCCCCAAATTCTATCTTCCGATACCGCGTTCATGGCATGAAGCTATCAGCAGTTGCCATGCCTTGGTGCGGTGTTTCAAAGGGTATGTTCCCATTTAAATCTCACCTTTTCAGAACCGCGAAAATCCGCCGAAACCTTGGCAATTCCGCCAAAAATCCCGGGACGGGGCGTCACAAAATTTTGTGCGTTGTGCTTCATTTGGACACTCGAGCGCCATTCCGTTGACAGTACCGGCGGTAAAACCCGGAGATCAACATCGTGTGCCGCCAAGCCCTCCACTCTCCAGGCCATCCCGACCCCAAAAGCTCTCAGCCGGTCGGAAAATCGTTGCCTCCGTTTTCCGTCGGAGCTTGACTTTCCCCGGCCGTGGCTCAGTTTTCGGGGCCGGTCGCTTGCGGGGCAACCCGGACCACCCATCATCGTCACCCATGAAATATCGCACCTTCGGCAAGCTCGGCTGGCAGGTTTCTGAAATTGGTTTCGGTGCCTGGGCGCTCGGCGGACAGGCCTGGGGCGGGCAGCGCGATGAAGATTCCGTGACCGCCTTGAAACAGGCCCTGGACCTCGGCTGCAATTTTATCGACACCGCCCAGGGCTACGGCGACGGACACAGCGAACGGGTCATCGGCAAATTCCTGAAGGCGCACAAGGGCGAACGCATTTACGTGGCAACAAAAATCCCACCCAAAAGTCCGGGTGAGTGGCCGCCGACGCCTTACGACGACATTAAAGAACGGTTCCCGGAACATTATCTGCGTGAGCGCATTGAAATCAGCCTCCGCAACCTGCAGACCGATTGCATTGACCTGCTACAATTGCATACCTGGACGCGCGCCTGGAACCGCCGGCCGGCCGCACTGGCGGTGCTGCGCGAGTTACGACGCGAAGGCAAGTTGCGCGGCATTGGCATCAGCACGCCGGAACAGGACCAGAATTCGCTCGTGGAGCTGATGCGCCAGGGCTGGCTCGACAGCGTCCAGGTCATCTACAACATTTTTGAACAGGAACCGCAGGCGGAATTGCTGCCGGCCGCTCTCGAACACAACGTTGGTGTCATCGTGCGGGTTGCGTTTGATGAAGGCGCGCTTACCGGCAAATTCACGGAAAAAACCACGTTCGCTCCGGACGAATTCCGCAATAATTATTTCGCGGGCGACCGGCTGGCGCGCACCGTCCGGCGGGTGGACCAGCTCAAGGCAACCATCGGCGCGGCTGAACCGGACCTGGCCACGGCGGCCTTGAAATTTGCGCTCAAACCCAGGGCCGTTTCCACCGTCATCCCGGGCATGCGCAATGTCCGGCAAGCCCGATTGAACTGTTCCGTCAGCAACCTGCCGCCCTTGGCTGACGAACTCGAATTAAAGCTGCGCCAGCACGCCTGGGCGCGCGCCAATTGGTACAAGGGCAAGGATTGATGGCCTTGTCCGAACTTGACCGCCCACCAAAAACGCGTCGCCGTCTGGATTGCGGCTCGCAAATCCGTACAATTTCTGCGAAAAAATGGCCAAAGAATGACGAGCTTTCTTCCTTTTCGCCACTGATACTCAGGTCATGACTGACGGCTATCAATCATTGGATGGAGACGTTCAGGAAAACGGGCCAACCTCCAGTGGCGGCAGGTCCGGGCATGTTGAATCCGGAAAGATCGGGCACTGGAACGGTATCATCGCAGAGTTTCTCACCACCCTCCGGTCACACGTGCCGCTGGGCTATGAGGACGAAACGGGCTTCCATACCGGCATCATGTCTCCTGAAAAATAAAAGCCTCAAGGCGCGTCCTCGAAATGGGCCGCCACGCGGTTGATTATTTCCTGACGAAAACCGCCGGGCAGGAATTTGACTCCCCGGATCGTTTACAGAAATACCTGATAAAATCACGCTTTCCCGCCGCAGCTGTTTTGTTACTGTGGCCGCATGTTTGACCCAGCCGACTTGTTTGACCTCCGCCAGACGGAACACGCCGCCATCTTTGACGGCGGCAGATTCGCGTGGGACGCCCTTAAAGAAATTGAATCCTACCTCGTCGCCCATCTAAAACCCGAACTGCACAACAAATGCGAAGGCCGGGCGTTCATCAGCGAAAACGTGTCCATTGGTGAAGGCACGGTGGTCGAGGACGGCGCAATGATCAAAGGCCCGGCCATCATCGGCAAAAACTGCAAAATCCGTCACAGCGCCTATATCCGCGAAAATGTCATCATCGGCGACGGTTGCGTCGTCGGCAATTCGTCCGAACTGAAAAATTCGCTGCTGTTCAATGGCGCGCAGGCGCCGCACTACAATTATATCGGCGATTCCATCCTGGGCCACAAGGCGCACCTTGGCGCGGGCGTGAAGATCTCCAACTACAAACTCTTCCACGGCAACATCGAGGTGGAAGTGGACGGCGTGCCGTTCGACACCGGCCTGCGAAAGTTTGGCGCGCTGCTGGGCGACGGCGCGGAAATCGGCTGCAACGCCGTATTGAACCCCGGCAGCATCATCGGGCGCGGCGCGGTCATTTACCCGAACGTCTTCTGGCGTGGCATCCTGCCCGCGAACATGATTGCCAAGAACAAGGCCCAAATCGAAGTCGTCGCCAAAAGGCCGAGGGAAACCTAATTAACCGCTTCGCATATTTTCTGTGCGATTTTTTCCGGCGATTCTTCCGGCTGTAATTCCATCCATTTCGGTTCAAGCTGACGGTGAAACCATGTCAATTGCCGTTTGGCAAACTGCCGCGTGCGGATTTTTACCAGTTCAATTGTTTCCGCCAGACCCGAAAGCTTTCGGGGTTCGCCGCGCAGATGTTCCACCACCTGCCTGTAGCCGATGGCCTGCATCGCCGTTTGGTTTTCCGCCAGACCCTGCCTGAGCAATTCGCGCGTCTCGTCCACCAGCCCGCGCGCGAACATCGCATTCACGCGGGCGTTTATGCGCGCATGCAAATCTGCGGGCGGGCGTGTGACGCAGAAAAAGACGTTGGACCTTGGACTCTGGACCTTGGACTTCCATTCGACCCGCTGCTGGGAAAACTTTTTACCGGTCAACCGGATCACCTCCACCGCGCGAATGACGCGGCGCGGATTTTGTTTGTCAATCTTCTCGTAGGCCACCAGGTCGCGCTCGCGCAATTCCTGCAGCAACACCTCGAACGGCAGGGCTTCCAGCCGGGCGCGCAGTTCGGGATTGGCCGCAGGCGCCTCGCCGAGGCCGCTCAGGAAGGCCTTGAAATAAAGTCCCGTCCCGCCGCAGAACACCGGCACGCGGCCCCGCGCCTGAATTTCCTCAACCGCCTTTTGTGCGAGCCGGACAAATTGCGCGGCGTCGAAGGATTCGGCCAGGTCACAGATGTCGATGAGATGATGCGGCACCCGGGCGCGGTCGGCGGGCGAAGGCTTGGCCGTGCCGAGATCGAGTCCGCGATACACCTGCATGGAATCGGCGGAGATGATTTCGCCGCCCAGCCGTTCGGCGAGGCGGAGCGCGATTTCCGATTTTCCCACCGCGGTCGGCCCGGCGATGAAAACGGGTTGAGGGTTGAATGTTTCTGCCATCGACATCCCGTTCGTCGTTACGTTCGTTTTGCCGGCCGGTATTGCGACAGGATGACCCCCAGCGCGAGGCCGGTAATGAAAAAGGGTATACTGACCAGCATGCCCGGCGTGAGGCCGTAATGCAGGTGGTCGGGCGGATAATCGCCGCGGAAATATTCCATGAACGTGCGGGTGACGGCATAGCCGACGAGGTAGGTGGCAAAGACCTGGCCGTCGAATTTTTTGTGCCGGAACAGCCATGCCAGCAGGAGGTAAAGCAGCACATTATTCACCGCATCATAAATCTCCGTCGGATGCACCGGCAGGGACGGGTCATTCTTGCCAACGAGACCCTGCTGATATTGCTGGAACCAGGCAAAGGATTGGTTCGGGAATTGGACACCCCACGGCAGGTGGGTTGGATGGCCATAGCAGCAGCCGTTGAGAAAACAACCGACCCGGCCAAAAAAGTTTCCCAGCGCGATGCTCGGCGCCAGCACGTCGGCGACCTTCCACACCGGCAGTTTTTTCCAGCGAATGTAAACGAAGCCGGCCAGGATCGCGCCCATCAGGCCGCCATAATAAACCAGGCCGCCGTGCTGGATCATGAAAATTTCCGAGAGCGGCTGGCCGGCAAATTCATCCTTCCAATACGTCGTCACATAGACAATGCGGGCGCCGAGGATGGCGCCCACCATGAGCCAGAGCACGATGTCAGCGATGCGTTCGCCGGGGATATTTTCATGCGGGGCGCGGCGGCTGGCCGTCCACAAGCCCGCCAGAAACGCGACGGCAACCATGATGCCATACCAATGAATGGCCAGCGACCCCAGGTGAAACGCAATCGAATGCACGTTGAGAGGTTAAAGCGTGACAGCGGAAATGGAAAACTGAAATTCGCGCCGGTTCAGTTCGGATTGGTCGTTGCCACCGGACTGAAGTTTGTCGGCGGCGGGGGTGGCGGCGTGATAAAGTCCTGGGGCAACGGCGGCCATGCCGGCACGTTCACCACGAGGTCGCGCCAGGCCTGACGATCCGCGGGCGACATCCGGGACCAGCGTTCGGCGTTCTTCAGGAATTCCTGCTTTTCAGTTGCGCTCAGGCCGGCAAATTTCGCAAAGGCACGCGTGCACTCCTCCCGCTGACCCGGCGGCAATTGGTCGAAGGCCTGGAGGGTTTTTTTCATTTGCCGGCGTTCCGCATCGGACAAGGTGCCGAGGGCCGCCTGTTTTTCGTCCGGGGTAAGCTCGAAGAATTGATTCACGCCCGCAGTGATTTTTTTCCGCTGATCTTCGGTCATGGCATTCCAGCGGGCCGCCTCGGAATCGGGAGCGGCGTCCTGCGGCAGGGGCGGGCCGTTGCTCGTGTCCACGTTCGCAAAATAACGCAGGGTGCGTTCGTTCTCCAAAAATTCCTCCTGCAACGGCGGCGGCAGAATGCTCCATTGCATGAGCCGGGACCCCACCAGTTCGCGCAGGTCCGCCGGGACCTGCGCCAGGCGCGCGGCACGTTGGTCCGCCGGGACCTGCATGAGCGGGAGCAGATACCAGCGCAACTCGGTGGCGCACAGCCGTAATTCGCGCTCGTTGGGATCGAGCGCTTCATATTCTCCGACCTTGGCGAGGATGCGTTCGCGCACGGGCGGCGGGCGGTTGGTCAGAAAGGCCTCACGATCATCCGGCGTCATGGCCAGCAATTGGCGGAATAAATCCACCGGGGACCGCGGGCCGGGCACGGCGGGAAGATGGCTGGCCGGCGACGAAAATAGTTTCAGGGGCGGCGAAACGCCGGGGCCGGTTCCCCCGGAAACGGGATGCATCATCACCTGCCCGGCAACGCAAAACACCAGCCACCACCGCACGTGCCACAATCGGTTCATTGCAAGAGCGCAAGCAACTCCTCATCGGCGCGCGGCTGGCCCATGCGCTGGATGGCATCGAAATTTTTCAAGGCTTCAACACTGGGCAACGGCTGCGCCCGGGCCACCCGCGCCATGTTTTGGGCGAGCTGGGCGCGTTGATTGAATTCGTAACGTTGATAGGTCAGGCCGGCAATGCCGATCACCGCCACCCCGACCGCCAGCCGGGGCACCAGCACGCGCCAGGTCCATTGCCAGCCCGTTGCCCGCGACGGCCTCGCTTCGCGTTCGGCGGCCTGGAGTACGCGCGCCGTGAAATTTGACGGCACCGGCGCATCCGGCAACCGGGCCAGCCCTTCAGTCAACAGCGATTCAAACTCCCAATCCGCCCGTGTTTCCGGCAGGGCAGGCAATCCGGTGCGTTCGGCCTCGGTAAGTTTCCGGCGCCAAACCACTTCGCGCAAGGGGTCCTGAAGCGGCTCGTCTTTCATTGTGTCCTTTGGGTTAAAAACCGGCGTGCCGACAAAGTTGCGCCGAAAACTCGCTCGCCGTGACCTGTATTCCAGCCTATGCTAGGGGCGGAAAATGACCGCCATGGCCGCCAATCCAGCCAAATCCGAAGCCCCCGGGCTGACCAATCGCCAGCGCTTTCTCGACGCCTGCCATTGCCGCGTGGTGGACCGCCCACCGGTCTGGCTCATGCGGCAGGCGGGGCGCGCGCTCCCGGAATACCGCAAGCTCAAGAGCCAATACCCCTTTCTGACCCTGGTCCGCACACCGGAACTGGCCGCCGAAGTCACCTTACAGCCCGTGCAGCGGTTTGACTTCGATGCCGCCATTCTGTTCAGCGACATCCTCGTCGTCGCTGAAGGTCTGGGCCAGGGCTATAAATTCCGTGACGGCGGCGGCATCGAAATGAATTTTGCGCTGCGCACGGCCGACGACATCCAGCGACTCGACGTTCCCGCCCTGCCGGAACGCCTCGCCTACATCCCGCGCGCCCTGCAACTCGTCAAATCCTCGCTCGGCGACCGGACCGCGCTCATTGGTTTTGCCGGATCGCCCTGGACGCTCGCCAATTTCATGCTCGAAGGCGGCAGCGCGGATGAATTTACGCGGGCCGGGAAATTATTTTATTCCGAGCCGGAACTCTTTTCGCGGCTGATGACCAAGCTGACCGCCGCCGTCACCCGCCTGTTGCAGATGCAAATCCAGGCGGGTGTGGACGCCGTGCAAATCTTCGACAGCCTCGGTGGGTTGCTGGCCGGGGACGCATTTGCGTCCGCTTCGGCCGACTGGATCAAACAAATCGTGGCCGCGCTGAACCACGCCGTGCCGGTCATCGTGTTTTCCAAGGATGTCCACGGCCACTGGCACACGCTGGTGGACACGGGCGCCAACGTGCTGGGAATCGACTGGACGGTCCGGCTGGCGGAGGTGCGCGCCCGATTGCCGGAACAGGTTGGCGTGCAAGGCAATCTTGATCCATCTTTGCTCCTGACGAACCCGGAAATCGTCACGACGGAAACCCGCCGGATTTTGACCGACATGCGCGGCGCCCGCGGCCATATTTTTAATCTGGGTCACGGCGTGCCGCCGGATGCCAAACTGGAAAACATCACCGCCCTGGTCGAGACGGTGAAACATTTCAAATGAGCCAGCTGAACGTCAATCTGGATCTGGTGCAGAAATACAACGTGGCCGGGCCGCGCTACACCAGCTATCCGCCCGCAACGAAATTCACCGACGCCATCTCGTGGGAGCAGCTTTCCGCAAAGATCGAGGAGAACAACCGGGCGCCGCGCGACCTCTCGATTTATTTTCACATCCCGTTCTGCGAAACGCTCTGTTGGTTCTGTGGCTGCACGACCGTCATTACGCTCAATCACGACCGGGGCATGGCCTACGTCGAGGCCCTGGGCCGCGAGGTGGCAAAAATGGCGCCCCGGCTGAATCGGCAGCGCCAGGCCGTCCAACTCCATTTCGGCGGCGGCTCGCCGACGTTTTTGAAGCCGGACGAAATCCGACGGCTCGGCGAAATCATCCATCAACACTTCCCCTTTTCGCCGGACATTGAAGCGAGCGTGGAGGTGGATCCCCGCCGGCTCACCCGCGAGCACATGGTGGCCCTGCGGGAAATCGGATTCAACCGCGCCTCGATGGGCGTGCAGGATTTCAATCCGCAGGTGCAGGAGGCGATTCACCGCATCCAGCCGCGCGCCATGACCCAGCAGGCGATGGATTGGATGCGCGAACTCGGTTTCGGCTCCATCAATCTCGACCTGATTTATGGCCTGCCGTTTCAGACACCGGAATCATTCAACGAAACGCTCGATACCGTGCTGACGATGAAGCCCGACCGGCTGGCGGTGTTCAGTTATGCGCACGTGCCGTGGATCAAACCGTCGCAAAAAATTCTCGAACGCGAGGTGCTGCCCACACCGGAAACCAAGTTGCAGGTGCTCAAGCTCGTCATCGAAAAACTCACGGCGGACGGCCAATACGTCTACATCGGCATGGACCACTTTGCGAAGCCGACCGACGAGCTCGCCGTGGCCCAACGCGAGAAGAAACTGCAACGGAATTTTCAAGGCTACAGCACCCGCGCCGGCTCGGATATTTACGCATTTGGCATGTCGAGCATTTCGCAAATCCCCGATGCCTACTGGCAGAACGAAAAGGAACTGCCGAAATGGCAGGAGGCCGTGGACACCGGAAAAATCCCGCTGCAACGCGCCTATTTCCTGACCGATGAGGACAAAATCCGCCGCGAAACCATCATGCGCGTGATGTGTGACCTGTCCCTCGACTTCGCGGCGATGTCGCAGAAACTGGGAATCAATTTCCAGGAACATTTCGCCCATGAACTCGCCGCGCTCGCACCGTTTGCCGCCGACGGTTTGGTAAAACGCTCATCCGCCGGCCTCGAAGTCACCGACGCCGGGCGGTTGTTTATCCGGAACATCGCCATGTGCTTTGACAACACCCTCGCACCCGCGGGCGAGCGGAAACATTCCAGAACGATTTGAAATCCGTTGCCATCATCGGTGCGGGCATCACGGGATTGACCGCGGCGTTTTACCTGACACGCAAGGGCATTCCCATCACGGTCTATGAAGCGGGCGGGCGGGTGGGCGGGGTGATTCAATCCATCCGGCGCGACGGTTTCCTGGCCGAGTGCGGCCCGAACACCCTGCTCGAAACGTCGCCGAAAATCGCCCAACTCGTCCGCGACGCCGGGCTCGCCTCACGCCGGCTGGATTCGGATCCCCAGGCCGGGGCGCGTTATGTCGTCCGTTACCGGCGGCCCATCGCGATGCCGTCGTCGCAATTGGGGATCTTCACGTCGGAATTGTTGAGCGCAACGGCGAAGTTCGCCTTGTTGCGTGAACCGTTTGTCCCGCGCCTCCGGGATGGTCGCGAGGAAAGCATTGCGGAATTTGTCATGCGCCGGTTGAACCGGGAATTTCTTGACCAGATGATTGACGCGCTGGTGGCCGGAATTTATGCGGGCGATCCGCACAAGCTTTCCGTGCAACAGGCGTTCCCCCGGCTCGCCGAACTCGAAGGGCGCTACGGTTCGCTTATCAAGGGCCAGATTTTTGGCGCCCGCGAACGTAAACGCCGCGGCGAAATCGCCAAGGACCGCGCCCCCAAGTTTTCCTTTGACGAAGGCCTGCAGGTGTTGACGGACACGTTGGCGGCACGGCTTGGTAACATGGTGAAGCTCAACACCCCGGTCACCAAACTCACACAAACGGAGGGTGGATGGCGGGTATCGACGGCATCCGGTGAAATGGAGCACGGCGCGGTGATTTATTGCGGCACGGCCCACAAACTGGCGGAATTGAACGTGGCGATCGGTGGGGCGGCCCTTACCAGCACAGTCAATCTCTCGCCATTCTCCGAAATCCGTTATCCGCCGGTGGCGAGCGTGGTTCTGGGTTTCCGGCGCGAGGACGTGGTGCATCCGTGCCAGGGCTACGGCATGTTGATTCCAAAAATCGAAGGCTTCAACATCCTCGGCACGATCTTCTCGTCGTCGTTGTTCCCGAACCGCGCGCCCGCCGGTCACCTCACGCTTACCAGCTACGTGGGCGGCGAACGGCAGCCGGACCTGGCGTCGCGCCGGGCGGACGAACTGGTCGCGCTGACCTGCGAGGATTTGCGCGTATTACTGGGAGTAAAAGGCCGGCCCGTGTTCGAACATACGAGGCTTTACCCAAAGGCGATTCCGCAATACAATGTCGGCCATGGCCGCTACCGCGAATTGATGAATGCCATCGAAAATCAAGCCGCCGGTCTTTTTCTCGCCGGCCATTATCGCGAGGGTGTTTCGTTGGGCGATTCGATTGTCTCGGGCGGCAACGTGGTTGAGCGCGTGGAAACATTTCTGACGACCAAATGAGCAAGGGCGTTTTGCTGGTCAATTTGGGTTCGCCGGATTCGCCTTCGGTCGGCGACGTAAGGCGTTACCTGAATGAATTCCTGATGGACGCCCGCGTGATCGATACGCCGTGGCCGTTGCGGCGGCTGATTGTCAGCATGATTCTCATCAGCCGGCCCAAAGAGTCCGCCGAAGCCTATCATAAAATCTGGTCGCCGGAAGGTTCGCCGCTCGTGGTCACGAGCCGTCGGGTCCAGGCGAAGTTGCAGGAACGCGTCACCCTGCCGGTCGCCCTGGCGATGCGCTATCAACACCCTTCCATCCCGAACGCGATCCGGGGGCTGGCCGAACAGAAAGTCGACGAGGTTATATTGATCCCGCTGTTCCCGCATTACGCCATGTCGAGTTACGAAACCGCCGTCGTGCGCGTCCAGCAGGTGGCGGCCAAACTCGCGCCGCAAATGCTGATCAAGGTCCAACCGCCTTATGGTGACTCGCCGGATTACATCGCCGCCCTCACCGCCAGCGCGGCAAATTATCTGGAGGCGGGTTATGACCATTTGTTGTTCAGTTTTCACGGGGTGCCGGAACGGCATCTCAAAAAAACCGATCCCACGGGCCGTCACTGTCTGACGGCCCCCAATTGCTGTGAAGGCACCAGTCCGGCGCATGCCACGTGTTATCGCGCGCAGTGTTTCAAGACCGTCGCCGCGTTTGTGAAGCAGGCGGGTGTGCCGGCGGGACACTTTTCCGTGTCGTTCCAATCCCGCCTGGGGAGCGATCCCTGGCTGAAGCCCTACACGGATTTTGAACTGGCCGAACTGCCCAAACGGGGTGTCAAAAATCTCCTGGTCATCTGCCCGGCGTTTGTTTCGGATTGTCTGGAGACCCTCGAGGAAATCGGCATTCGCGGACGGAAAACGTTCTTTTCGGCGGGCGGCAAGGAGTACACGCAAATCCCCTGTTTGAACGAGCACCCGCGCTGGATCGCCGCGTTGGAAAAAATGATCGGACGGTTCTGAAAAACGGGCGGCATCTCAAAATCCGTCCGCCTACCGCTTGGACTTTCCGCGCCCGACGGAACTCCTGAACTTGAGTTTGACCGTGTCCTGCAAAAAGCCGAGAAACCCCTTTTTCTTCTTCGCCTGGACAGTCGGGATGGGCTCACACTTATGACTGCACAACGGACAAAGCGAGAGCGGGTCGCCGCCTTTGAGGCGCAGCACATGCACGCAGTCGTTGCACATGACCTCGTGGCAGTGGCTGCAACGGTAGGTGGCCTGGGCCTGCGAATGCCGCGGACAGACAATCATGCCATCGGCCAGCACCACCGGCGGCTTGGGCCGCGGCCGTTCAAATTGCGGAATCGCGACGTTGATCTCGGTGGATTCGACAAACAACTCCACGTCGCCCAGACACACCATCTGGCCCGGAAGCAACCAGGCTTCCCGGACCGGATCGCCGTTGACGAACGTGCCGTTGGTTGAACCGCAATCGCGTATCATCACCCCGTCGTTCGAGAGCACAATCTGACAATGGTTGACGGATACCGTGGGGTGATCGATGGAAAAATCGGAATCCGGACTGCGGCCGATTTGGTTGACACCCAGGCGCAGTTCAAGCGTCTGATTTTTCAAACCCTCTGTTTTGATCAACAGCCTGGCCATGGCGCCTCCGCATTTTCAGTCCACCGCCATTCTCCGCTTCAAGGGAGAAAAAGTCGAGAACAAAATAAGCGGAGCTGTTCAACCGCCGACGGCCTTACCGCAGTGGGTTCCGGGCAAAGGCAAATTCCTCGACGATTTTTCCGCCGACTAAATGTTCCTGGACAATGCGTTCCAGTGTCTCCGGGGTGCAGGAGTGGTACCAGACACCTTCGGGATAAACGACCGCGACCGGTCCGCGCGTACAAACCCGCAGACAGTTGACTTTGGTGCGATAGACCAGCGGTTGCGGCCCCGCCAGGTTCAACTCTTTGAGCCGCTGCTTCAAAAACTCCCAGGCGGCCAGACCCGCTTCTCGCGGGCAACAGTTCGGCGTGGTCTGGTCCGCGCACAAAAAAATGTGCCGGCGGAATTTTTCAATGCCGTGCGTTTCCACGGCGCTTTGCAACTCCGTTTTCATAAACCTGATCCTAGTCCGGGTGGCCGGCGCCCGCGAGATTAAGTTGCCAAAGGGGTCAACGCGAAAACGTCAGGCCGATGACGCCCGCCACGGCCATCAGCGCTCCCAGGGTCGAGCGCAAACCGATGCGTTCCCCATCAACGAGGCGCGTCATCGGCAGCAACAGGATGGGGGTGGTGGCGATCACGGCGGTGACGATGCCCGCCGATGTGTTTTCGAGCGCCCATTGCATGCAACTCACACCGACCGTCTGGCCGGCCAGGCTGTTGGCCACCACCCAGGGCCAGAGACGGCGCCATTTATCCCGGGAAACCTGAATGCTCTTTGGCTCAAGGATGCCGCCGTGTGCATGGGCGCTGCGCCATTTCACCGCCAATAAAAGAACACCCAGCGCGATGGCACCGCCGATGACGCGCTGATAGCCGGTGGTGCCGGGATCCGGATGTTCTCCCGCCGCATGCGCGACGGCGTAGGCTTTGCGACTTAACACTGCACCGAACGCGCCACCAAGGGCGCCCACCACCGCACCGGAAATTCCAAGGAACATCTGGCGCGGCGCGATTTTCAGGTGTTCCCGGGGCGCCAGCGCCACGACCACTCCGGCCAAAATAACCGTGATGCAGATCAATGCGGTCGCGTTCAGCTTCGTGCCCAGCCACCACCATTCGATGATCAGCGCGAAGGGCGCGGTGAGGCACTGCATCAACAAAACCGTCCGACGACTGCCCAGTCGGGGCAGGGCCTGAAAATAACCGCTGTCGCCCAGGCCGATCCCGGCCAGGCCGCTTAACACAAAAATGGGAAACGCGGCGCCTTCAAAACCGCGGCCGAGGGTGTTTGCCCAAAGGGCGAGAAAAAGGGTGGCCAGACAGGCCCGCCAGAAGTTGGCCTCCACGCCGCCGATCTGTGTGGCGGTGCGATGACCGCAAATCGCGGAGATGGCAAACAACAGGGTGGTTAAAAGCGCGGCAAGCATGGAACCCGCGGGAGCAATTACAGTTGATCGTAATACTCGTCGGGGCCGAGGCTGCTGTCGCCACCGGGGCTTTCGGTTTCCGCGCCGCTTTCCTTGAGAATATTGGCGATGTCCGGTGAACCCGCGGGTTCCTCCTTGTCTTTGACCTTCCGAACGGGCTTGATGCGGAATTGTCCGGTGGCATTGGATTCCAGAACGCCGCGTCCCTCCATGCGCAGCAGAATCGGCTTGGCCCAATCCGGTTCCTCGTTGAATCGCTGGCGGCCGCCGGCGCGCCGGCAAATCTCTCGCGCGGCAAGATAATTGGATCCCCATGATTTGAGGAATTGAAAAATATCGCGTTCATCCGCATCCATAACAGCAACCTGCCACAGCCCGGTAACGGAGTCGAGCGATGAGAAGACGCCGGGAACCCGCCAGGGCACATGGTTTTTGGCGAAAGACGTCTAAAAACCAGCGCGGGGTGCTCAGGTTTGGATCAGTCCGTTCGCATTTCGATTCCCTCTGCCTTCATTGAACCGGCTGGAAACCGCCAAGGCATTGAATTTACAGGTCTTTTAGGGGCTTTCCCGGGGCGGTTGGCGCAGAAATCGCTTTAATTCCGGCTAAATTATGTTGTGGTGGACATATCAGCAGCTTCGCGTCAGCAATCCAAAGACCCGGCTGGCGACCGTCGAAAAGCTCGCGCATTCCGAGCATTCCGATTCCGTGGAGCCGCTGCTCTTTGCGCTCAAGGACGCGGAGGCTGAAGTCCGCGGTACGGCCGCTCGTGGGCTGGGCCGTTATCGAGACCGGCGGGCCGTCGAACCGCTGATGTTACTGTTGCGCGACCCGGCTCCGTTGGTGCGCGCCGCGGCGGCGGAGGCGTTGGGCCAGCTGGGCGATGCACAGGCGGTGAACTGGCTGGTCCGATTGCTCCGGGACATCGAGCCGGCAGTCAGATCGCGCGCCTCCCAAAGTTTGAAGCAACTGGGTTGGCAGCCCGATAGTGACACCGAACGCGCCTTGCACCTCATGGCGACCGGCACGCTGCGCCAGGTCGCCGCCCTGGGCACCGAGGCCATCGAACCGTTGTACGAACTGCTCAGGCATGGGCCGCCGGACAAACAACTCGAGGCGGTCAAGACGCTGGGCGAAATGGACGACCGCAACGTCATCAAACCCTTGCTGGAAGCTCTTCGGAAAAACACGTCGGCGCTGCGCATCGCGGGCCTGGAAGCGCTTCAACGTTTTGCCGATCCTTCCACTTTCGAAGCCGTGGAACGTTTGTTAAGGGACCAAAATGCCAGTGTCCGTTCCGTCGCCGTCGAGGCCGTTGCCAAATGCGACAGCAAACGGGCCGTGCCCGGACTGATCCGCGCCCTGAAGGATTCCTCATGGGAAGTGCGCCAGGCGGCGGTCAAGGTGTTGGGTGCCCTCGGCGAACCGTCGGCCGTGGATGGACTTTGCCAGGCGTTGCGTGACAAGGATCGCGATGTGCGCGAGGGCGCGGCCGTGGCCCTGGGCCGGATCCATGATGCGCGGGCCATTTCGTTCCTGGTGCGCGCCCTTTTGGATACCGAAAGCAATGTGCGCAACGCCGCGACCAATTCCCTGCAGTTGATTGACCGGCTGTGGTTGAAGACCCGGGAAGCCCGCCAGGCGTTGCCGGATGTCGAGACGGCGTTGAATCACCGGGAATACTGGGTCCGGCACAGCGCCACCAAATTGCTGGAACAACTCAGCAGCATTGTTCCGGACAAAGCGGACATTCCGTCGCCGGCGGTTCCGGCCGGACCAACTCCCGGCCATTCTCAACACGCCGCTTTTGCCATTTTAGCCGACCTGCTCCACGACGGTGACCGCGACCTGCGGCTGGCCGCGGCAGTGGCCTTTGGGAACCTGCGGGAAATAAATGCCAAGTCCATCCTGGGGGAAGCCGTCCAGGACGATGATCCGCTGGTGCAGCGGGCGGCCAAAATCGCCCTGACGGCGTTAAATTGAAAACCATTGAAAACGGGGGTGTTTTATGCCCGGCGGCGGCGGCTTCCGGTACGGGAATTGCGGTGTTATCCCCTGAATTTCCGAGCGAAAAGTGAACGCACCGGCAAAACAATATCAGCTTTTGTTCGTGGATGATGATGGCGATTTTCTCGCCATGATCCGGGATTTCTTCGCGTCCCTCGGTGAAAAAATCTGGCAGATCCACTGTGCCACGTCCGCGGATCAGGCGCTGGAGATGCTGAAAGTCACCAAAATCGACCTCGTGGTATCGGATGTCAACATGCCGATGCTGGACGGCATCCAATTCCTTCACATTCTCAACCGACGCCATCCGGATTTGAAAAAAGCGGTGGTGACCTCCGATGCCACCGAGGAAAAGCGTTCCGCCTGCCTGGCGGAAGGCGCGGAATTGTTCATTGAAAAACCGCGCTCGCCCGACGGGTTGAGGTCCATCTTCATCATGCTGGAGGAATTGATCACCTGGACGCCGCAGGAAGGCTTCCAAGGCGTGCTGCGCCGGGTCGGTTTGCAGGATGTCATTCAAATGGAATGCCTCGGCCGCAATTCGTCCATCCTCGAAATCCACAACCAGCAGTTGCGCGGCCGGGTTTACATCGAAGACGGCCGGATTATTCACGCGCAGGCCGGCGAACTGCTGGGCGAAAATGCCTTCTACCAGTTGCTGTCCCTCCCGAGTGGTGAGTTTCAATTGCATCCCTTCGAATTGCCGGCCAAACGCAGCATCGAAGGCCAATGGGAATTTTTGCTCATGGAATCCGCCCGCGTGCGCGATGAAACCATGGCGGCGCAAGCCGCGGCAGGCGGGCCGGTTCCCCCACCGGAGACGAAACCGGCGTTCGAAAGTTCCACCACGGCCTTTCATCTGGCCGCGCGGGTCGAGGAGACGCTGATTTGTTCGGGCACCGGCGAGCCCCTGTATGCCTGGCAATGCCCGGACCCCTCCGCCCGGGTGACGCTATTGCAAAACATGGCGCAACAGGCGGCGGCGCTCGGCGAAGGGATGCCGTTGGGAAATTTCGACCGGCTGGAAATCCAGCTGGCCGACAGTCGGGTGGTGGCGCAAGCCAGGGCGGACCGCATGGTCTTCTTGCGCGTTTCAACCGGCGGTGAAGGATCCGCGACCCAGATCCGATGAATGACACCTTACAGGAATGGCTGGCCACCGGCGCCATCGCGTCCGGCCTGCTGGGCTGTGGCATGCGCCTGCCCGATGCCACCTGCCTGAGTTACAGCTTCAATGAAATCTGTTCGCGCGAACGTCTGGATCAGGTCCTGCATCAACTGGCGGAGGCCACGACCTTCCTGGCCGGCCATGGCCTGGCCCCCCGCCGGCTGACCTGGACCTTCGAGCGGGGCCAAATCTTCCTGTTCCCGCGACCGGACGGCGCGTTGCTCGTTTTGGCAACCCAACCCAACACGGAAGCGGCTGAAAATGCGGATGAATTGGCCGAGGAATTTTTCGCCCTGAATGCGGAACATTGATCCCGGCGCCGCGTCCGCAGCGGTTCCATCGTCCATTTTTCCTTTTCCCTTTTTCCTTTCGCCTTCATCTTGACGGTGTGGAATTGTCCAGCACCGAAGTCCGTCAAGCCGTCCAACTCGCCCTCGCCGAAGACATCGGCAGTGGCGATGTGACCACGCTCGCCACGGTGCCCGAAGCGGCGACGGCCCGGGCCGTCCTGCGCGCCCGGGAACCGCTCGTCGTCGCCGGACTCGCCTTCGCCGAAGCCGCCTTTCTCGAACTTGCTTCCGCGTTGAAAATTGAGCGGCTCGCCCGGGACGGTCAACGCGTGAAAACCGACGACGTTTTGCTGCGCCTTTCCGGCCCGGCGCGCCCCATTTTGAGCGCCGAACGCGTGGCGCTGAATTTTGTCCAGCGGCTTTCCGGCATCGCCACGCTGACCGCGCAATTCGTGGACGCCGCCAAAGGAACCCACGCACAGATCCTCGACACGCGCAAAACCACGCCCGGCTGGCGGCGATTTGAGAAATATGCCGTCGGGTGCGGCGGCGGAAAAAATCACCGCCTGGGCCTGTCCGACATGATCCTGATCAAGGACAATCATCTCGCCGCCCTGCGACAGGAAAAACCGAATGCCATCGCCGCGGCCGTGGCCCGCGCGCGCGATCAATTTCCGCAATTGAAAATTGAAGTCGAAGCCGACACCCTGGAACAGGCCGAACAGGCCGCCGAGGCGGGCGCGGACATCATTTTGCTGGATAACATGAACCTGATTCAACTGCGGCTCGCCGTGCAGAAAATCAGGGGCCGCGCGCAAACCGAGGCCAGCGGCGGCGTGAATCCGGCGAACGTCCAGGCCATCGCCGGGAGCGGCGTGAATTTCATTTCCGTCGGCGCGCTCACGCATTCCGCGCGCGCCGTGGACCTGGGCCTGGATTTTGAGGATTAAAAACGGATGACCACCGACTCTAAAATTCTCTCCGCCTTGCGCGCCAACCCCGATGGCGTGTCGGGCGCGGACCTGGCCGAGCAACTGCACATCAGCCGCACGGCCATCTGGGCGCGCATCGAGGAATTACGCCGGCTCGGATACGACATCGAGGCCGGCCCGCACCTGGGCTACCGCCTCGTCAGCGTGCCGGATGTGCTGCATGCGGACGATTTGCTGGCGCGCCTTTACAAAACCAGGATCATCGGCCGGGACATCCGGGTGTTTGAGCAGACCACCTCGACCAACGACGTCATCGAAAAGCTGGCGCGCGACGGGGTGAAGGAAGGCGTGGTGGTGTTCGCCGAATCGCAAACCAAGGGCCGCGGCCGGCTGGGGCGGAAATGGCTTTCGCCCGCCTACAAGGGACTTTGGTTTTCCGTGTTGCTGCGCCCGGATTTGCATCCGCAGGAGGCCACCCAGCTGACGGTGGTGGCCGCCACGGCCCTGCGCCGCGCCATTGCCTCCGAAACCGGCCTGCATCCCGAAATCAAATGGCCCAACGACATTTTGGTGGGCGGAAAAAAAGTCGCGGGCGTGCTGACCGAACTCAGCGCGGAACTGGATCGCGTCCAGCACGTCATCCTGGGCATCGGCGTGGACGTGAACCTGACGGCGGGCGAATTTCCGGCGGAGTTGCGCAAGCAGGCAACCTCGTTGAAAGTGGAGGCGGGCCGGCCCGTTTCGCGCGCGGACCTGGCCACGGCCATTCTCCGCGAGCTGGATCACGATTACGTGCGCGTTTGCAACGGGAAATTCGCCGAAATCGCCGATGAATGGGAGGCGCATTGCAAAACCATCGGCCGGGACGTCACCATTCAAATCGGCGACCGTCGCCTGCGGGGCCGGGCGGAATCACTCGGCGAAAGCGGCGAGTTGCGGTTGCGGACCGAACACGGCCATCTGGAGCGCATCAACGGCGGCGACGTCACCTTGGAGAAATGATCCTGCTTTTTGACATCGGCAACACGCACACGCACGTCGGCCTGGCGGACAGCCGGCGCGTGTTGCGGCAAATCAACCTGCCCACGCGCGCGTGGGCGGGTGGCAGCGCCAAAACCAGGGTGGCCGGATTGGTCGGCGCAAAAAAAATCGAAGGTGCGGTTTTATGCAGTGTCGTGCCGCGCGCAACCCCGTTGGTCCATAACGCCATCCGTCAACGGTGGAAATTACGCGCGCTGGAACTCAC
>JBEKKN010000036.1:0-25729 GCA_050010675.1 Verrucomicrobiota bacterium
TTTGTCGGCTGGGTGGTGATCACCGGCAGCAGCACCGTCCATCCGATTTTGGCCAGGAAGGCGTCGCCGGGACCATTGAGAGAAGATTGATATGGATTAAAGGTTGGAAAGTTCGCCGAAGCGGTCAGGCCCGTAATGTACACATTCGTCTGCGAATCCACCGCGATGCCGTAGCCGTAGTCATTGCCGGAACCACCCAGATATCCGGAATAAAGAATGCCATTGGCGTTGTTGCTGAACACGATCACAAAGGCATCGCTGCCGCCGGCATTCGTCGCACCCAGAAGACCCGGCGTGTTAATGGCTGGAAAATTGGTCGAGGAGGAGGCCCCTACCACGTACACGTTGCCGGAGGCGTCCAAGGTCACGCCATAACCGACATCACCGCCAAAGTTGGTCCCGCCAAAGACCGCAGAATAACCGATGGCCGCATTCGAGCCACTCCAGGTGATTTGCGTCAGAAAAGCATTGGTAATAAGCGGGAAGGCCAGGGGTATGTTGTTGCTCAGGCCATTATATAGACCGGCAACATTCGTGGCGGTGTTGGGGAAATTGGTGGAAACCGTCCAGCCGGTCACATAGGCGTTGCCCAAGCCATCCACGGCGATCCCGTTGGCAACGTCGCTGTTCGTTCCTCCCAGGAAGGTGGAATAGACCCAACCCGTGCCGCCGGGGGCAAGTTTGGCAACAAACGCATCGTAAGCCGTGGTCAGATTTGAGGAGCCATTGAGCAGATAGCCATTGGAAAAATTGGTGGTGAATATCTGATTCGGGGACGTGGCATTTGTAGGCGTCACGTAGACAAACTGCTGTTGCAGGGCATTCGTGGTGGGAAAATTTGTGGAAGCGGAGAAGCCGGTCACGTAAATGTAGTTGGAATTGTCGACCGCGATGCTGTTACCCCAGTCGTAGTTTGTACCACCCAAGTAGGTGGAAAATTTCAAAGCTGTCCCATTGGACGCAATCTCGGTCACAAAAGCATTGTTGTTAAAATAGTGCGAATTAGGGCAAGCCAGATAATTTAACAGAGCATTCGTGGTTCCAGCCAACCGGTAGGGCAACGCGTTGGTTGTCGGGAAATTCGTTGAACTGGTAAAACCGGTCACGTAGGTGTTGTCAGCCGAATCCAGTGCAATGCCATAAACACCGTCCGCTTGAACACCGCCAAGATAAGTCGAGTAAACCAGGTTGGACCCGCCAGATTGTAATTCCGTAACAAAGCCATCCACCGGGTAAAGATGGACATACTTGTCTGGCACCCCCGATATGTTTGTAGAAATTGCGCCGGGCGTAACGGGAAAATTGGGCGAATCGGTGTAGCCACCCACGAAAGCGTTGCCGGCATTGTCCACGGCAATGCAGAGGGCAACGTCATCAACACTTCCGCCGAGGTAGGTAAGATAAACGAGATTGCTGCCCTGATTGCCAAACTTGGCCACAAAGGCATCCCCCGTTGTGCCTCCACCCGCAAAATTCTTTTGAAACGCGCCGGCCGTGGAAAACGGCGCCGCATTGGTTGCCGACATCTGTTTGGACAAGGTCTGCCCTGCGATGTAGATGAAACCGTTTGTGTCCAGTGCAATGGACCAGGCGTTGTCACTGGAATTACCGCCAAAGTAAGTCGAGAAACTCAAAACGGGGTCAATCACCAGCGGCAATTGGTGATCATATTTCCCAATGGCGAAGGCAACCGTGTGTCGGTTGATGAGCCGGTAGCCACCAGCCACGGCCTGGCGCGTGCCAGCCACCATCTGATAAATGAGCGGCGCGGGCTGGCGAATTTCATCCCGGCCCAGCGCCAGAATCAAATCCCCTTGCGTGCCGATGGAAATTTTGTCCGCACCGTCGAAATGAATTTTAATCAGGTCCGGATCGGCGCCCAGCGCGAGGGTGAAATCGTATTCAAGCTGCCGCTGGTTGCCGTAATACACCAGGTCGACACCTGGATAAAGCTCTTCAACCCGCACCCGGGCGAATGTCGGCACGCCGGTGCGCCAGGCCGCCGGGTCGTTGCCCATCAGGTAATTGACCTTGCCGGGCAATTCCATGTCCCCCGACATCTGCGCCCCGGGATTGGCCCCGGCAAAGTCCATCCGCACGGCCGCCGGTTTGACGCCGTTTTTGCCCAGGGTGATTTGGACTTCGTCCGGTGAAAGCGAAAACTGGTAATTGCACCCGCGGGTGATGAACCGGGACGGGCCGGCCGCGGGGGCGGGACCGGCTTCAAAGTAAAGCGGCAGGTTGCCGAGGGCAGACAGGGATTGCGCGTGGATCACCGGCGTCAATAAGTTGAACACTCCGGCACAAATCAATCCGACGAGGATTGGTTTCAACGATAAGATTTTTTTCATACCACGGTTCATCTTAAAATTCGCGCGAGTAGCCAAATCCGAACTGAAACTTTCCGGCGCCGCTGTTGTATTGGTCGTGGTTTATGGGAATACCATAATATAACTGCAAAGGACCGAGATGGGGAATGTCCAAAAGCAGGCCAACGCCATAATCGTCATTAAGGCTCCCCGACAACGAATAGGGTTGCCCGCTGACCGCCCCGATATCATAGAAGAGGTCCAGGCGCAGGTTGACACCGTTGTCCTTTTGGATGATGGGAATGTAGTAATCCAAGGAACCAAACCAGTAGCTGTCGCCGCCAATCGGCTCGCTGGGCACACCCGGTTCGGTTATATCAGGTGGCTGCCGCGGCGCGATATTGCGATACTTGAACCCGCGCAAGTTGTAGAGGCCGCCGAGGTAATAACGGTCGTAAAACGGCACATCCTGCGTTCCCAAGCCATCCGCAACCCCGGCCCGTCCGGTCAGTTCAATGACATGACCTTTGGAAAAGCCGGGAAAATACCATGCGGATTTGAGTTCCAGTTTGTAATAGGTGCTGTCACCGGTCACAAATTCCGGATCAAATTCCGTCCGTTGACCTCCGTTGGGCAATTGGTTGCTGTTACGCGTGTCATAGGCAAGCGAGGCTGTGAAATGATGAAACAAATGATCACCATTTTGCTCCAGAATGGCATCCGGCACATTGGGCGGCGTAAATTGGGGCAACGTCGCTTCCCCGCCATGCCAGCCACTATTCAAATCAATGCCCACGTCCTCGATGGTGTACCCGAGGCTGCCGATGAGAAAGTCGCTCCACAGGGCGCGCGTCAGGCTCACGCTCACGCCGGTGCGGGTTTCATTAAAAATGTTGTTGGGACTTTCAAAATCCCATTGGTGCCGGTACAGGTCCACGTCCAGCCTGAGTTTGCGATTCAGGAACCACGGTTCGCTGAACAGGAGTTCGTAGTCCTGCCGCTGGCTGCCCAGTTGAATGAACAGCCGCGCCCGCTGGCCGCCGCCCGTGAACGTGGGCGGATGGAACAGATCGAAGTTGTCCTGTTCGATTTCGGCAAAGCCAACGACGGAATCCACCGAACTGAATCCGGCGCCGAGCGTGATTTTGCCGGTGTTTTGTTCCTGGACGTTCACCACCAGATTTTGGCGCCCGGCAATCGGCGGATCGGTCGGCTCCGGTTGCATACGGACGCTGCTGAAATATTGCAGGCCGTCCAACCGCTCTTTGCTGATGTTCACGCGTACCATGTCGAAGACCTCGCCCGGTGAAATGGCCAGCTCCCGACGGATGACCTTGTCCTTGGTCTTGACGTTGCCGTGAATGTCAATCCGCTCGACGTAATATTTATTGCCTTCGTCGATTTGAAATTCCAAATCCATCGTACCGGTGTCCACGTTCGGAATGCGCACCGCCTGGAGGCTGGGACCCTGCTGCACGTTAATATAGCCCTTGCCGCCGTAAAAATCCTCGACCGCCTTCAAATCCTTGTCGAGTCCGTCGGGTGTGAAAACATCACCCGCATCCATCGGCAATCCGTGTGGCCCGACTTTGCCCTTGGTGCGCTCAAAGCTATGCACCTGCTGCAGCCCCTGGTAAACCTGCTGATCATTGAACAGTTTGTTGCCGCTGAACCTGACCGAGCCAACCTTGTACTGCCTGCCTTCAAAAATAAAAAAACGGATGTCCATCGTGTTGGGGGTCGGATACACGAGTTTGGCGTCCTTGATTTCAAAATCGAGGTAACCGTGGCCGCGGTAAAATTCCACGATGGCGTCCTGGTCATCCTCAAACTGGTCCTGTTTGAACACCCCGTTGCCGGTCAGCCAGGAAAACATCCAGTGCCGCCGGGTCTTGATCTGCTTGCACAACTCCCGCTGGGAAAATGCCGCCGCGCCGACAAATTCAATTTTGACAATTTTGACCTTCGGGGCTTCGGTAATTTGAAACGTCGCCGTGCCCCGCCCGGCGCTTTCATCCACGTCCACCACGTATTTGACCTGCGTGCCGGCGTAGCCGTATTTCTCATACAGCTTCTGAATCTCCTGACAGTCGGAAAACAGCTTTTGTTCGTCCAGGGGCTGGCCGACCTTGGCGGTGATTTTTTTCCGGATTTTGGAAGCGCTCAGTTTTTTATTGCCCGCGATGATGATGTCCGTCAGGCGCGGCCGGACCTGAACGATGTACGTCACCACCACACCGCCATCGCCGGCCTGATCGAGGCTCACGCGAATGTTGTAAAACTGTCCCGTGATGTAGAGATTGCGAATGTCCGACTCGGTGGAACTGGCGGTATAAAAGTCTCCGGCCTTGAGGCGGAGGTTGGAGCGGACGAGCTGCTCGCTGACCGACGCGGGTCCGACATATTTGATGTCCACGCGGTCAACTTTGAGCCCGGCGGTTTGCGACCACACGACGGGTGCGCAGCCCAACAAGAGGCAAATCCCGAAAAGGCGGAAAAACAATTTCATCGTCTACCGTTCCACCGGCACGTCTTCATCGCTGACTTTGGCTGCGCTTTCAAATCGCGTATAAGGCTTCAGGAATGTCAGATTGATATCGCCCGTCGGGCCGTTTCGTTGTTTGGCAATCAGCAAATTCACCGGCACACCGTCGGCTTCCTCGCCAAAGGCGGCTTCGTCGTCCTCGCCGGCATTTGGCTTGTACAGCAGACCCACCACATCGGCATCCTGTTCAATCGCACCGGATTCCCGCAGGTCCGACAACCGCGGTTTGCGGCTCTTGTCCCGTTCCAGTTCGCGGTTCAACTGGCTGAGCACGAGCACCGGCACCTTCAGTTCCTTCGCCAGCGCCTTCAGGCCGCTGGAAATGTCCGAAATTTCCTGCTGCCGGTTTTCCTGTGCTCGGCGGCCAGTAGAATGCAACAACTGCAAATAATCAACCACAAAAAGCTTGATGCCATGTTGCTGCCACATGCGCCGCGCCCGGGCCCGGAGTTGCAAAATGGAGAGCGCCGCCGTGTCGTCAATCAACAGTTTCGCGTTTGCCAGCTTGCCCGCCGCGCTGGTCAGTTTGGGAAAATCCGATTCGCTCATGAACCCTTCGCGAATGCTCCGCAAATTCACCCGGGCAATCGAACACATCATGCGCAGCACCAGTGCTTCCGCGCTCATTTCCAGGCTGAACACGCCCACCGGCAATTTTTGTTCCAGCACGGCGTGCTCCACCACGTTCATCGCCAGCGACGTCTTGCCCATGCTCGGCCGCGCCGCAATCACAATCATCTCGCTGCCGTGCAAACCGTCCGTCATCCGGTCCAGATCCGCGAAGCCCGTCGCCAGCCCCGTGAGCGTTCCCTTGCGGCTGAAAAAATTCTCGATCGTCCCGATGGCCTTGCCCACCAGCTCCTTGGTGGTCAGCAGGCTGCCTTGCACCCGCGATTCACTGATGCGCAACACGTCGCGCTCCACCTCGTCCAGCAGCGTGTCCACTTCCCCCTCGTAATCATAAACCCGCCCGACGACGTCCGTGCAGGTCTGGATCATTTTCCGCAGCAGATATTTCTCCCGGACAATCTCCAGATAATAGGAAAGGTTCGCCGCGCTGGGCACGGCATCCTGGAGTTGCGACAAGTACGCGATGCCGCCGACCTGTTCGAGCAGCTGTTTATCTTTCAACCGCTGTTGCAAGGTGATGACATCAATCGCCTCGCGCGTGTCATACATGACCACCAACGTCTCAAAAATCGTCTGGTGCCGCAGGTCGTAGAACACCTCCCGGCCGTCCTTCAGTTTCTCCATGCATTCGCCCATGCACTCGTTGGGCGAGAGCAGCACACAGCCCAACACACCCTGTTCGGCCTCGGGCGAATGCGGCGGCAACCGGTCCACCAGCCCGGATTGGGGACTGCGGCTGGCGGATTTCTGGCGCCGCGCCTTTTTCAAATCAGCGTTGGCACCGGCGGTCTCGGAAACGGAATCAATCATACGAACAGAAGACCGCTAATTGGAATCGGCCACAAGCGGGAATTCCAAATACTCGTTCGCAATCAATTCACAAAGTTATTCGCCGTGAAAAACTCGTCCGGAAAAATTGACTCGCTTCTGAATGCAATTAGACTTCCCGTTTGTTGCCAACATGAATCGCAAGCCATCACGCCTGGTCATCTTCCTGTCAGTCTTCGTTGACTTGATTGGTTTCGGCATCGTGTTGCCGCTGCTGCCGGGTTACGCGCAGGATTTCGGCGCCAAAAGTTTCACCATCGGGGCCATCATCGCCTCCTTCTCGTTGATGCAGTTTCTCTTTGCGCCGGTCTGGGGCCATTGGTCCGATCGCATCGGCCGCCGCCCCGTCATGCTGATCGGCAATCTGGGGGCGGCGGGTTCCTACGTCCTCTTTGCCTATGCGTCCGGTTTGTCGGGGGCGTCGGCCTTGTGGTGGATTCTGGCCTCGCGCGTGTTCGCCGGGATTTCCGGGGCGAATATTTCCGTGGCCTCGGCCTACATTGCGGACATTTCACCCCCGGAAAAGCGGTCGGCGGGCATGGCCTTGATCGGCATCGCCTTCGGCCTCGGCTTCATCTTCGGTCCGGCGGTCGGTGCCTTCACGGCGGACAGCTTCGGCCGATCGGGTCCCGGCTGGGTGGCCGCCGGCTTTTGCGCGGCCAATTTTGTGCTGGGCTGGTTCATTCTCGGTGAAAGCCGGAAACCCGGCTCCGTGCCCACCGTGGCCCGGCCCAAATTCGCCCAATGGGGTCATACGCTACGCCAACCCAAGCTCGGCCTGCTGATCAGTATTTTCTTCCTGGCCACATTTTGTTTCACCTGTTTCGAAGCCACATTCCCCTTGCTGTTGCGGCCGGGGGCGATACGGAACTTCGGCCTCAAGAGCCGGGATGAGGTGGGATACCTTTTTGCCTACGCGGGCATCATCACGGTGCTGGTCCAAGGCGTGATCCACCGGCTGGTCAAAACCCTCGGGGAACCCCGCCTGATCTTCGTCAGCCTGGTCACCTTTGCCATCGGCCTGGCGGCGTTGCCCTTCCAAACCCATCTGACCGGATTGTTGATCGTTTTGGCCGTGCTGGCGATCGGTTCCGGACTGAACCGCGCGCCGGTGTTCGGCATGATTTCGCTCAAGTCTTCGCCGGACGAACAGGGTGCGAATCTGGGCGTCGCCCAGAGTTTCGGGGCCCTGGCGCGCATCATCGGCCCGATTTTCGCCACCACCCTGTTCTTTTTGCGGCCGGCCCAGCCGTCGCCGGAACTGCCCTATGTCGTCTGCGGCGGCATCGCCTTCCTGACCGCGCTGCTCGCCTGGCAGTTTCTTTGCCGGGATGCCAAAGCCGCCGCCGCCCCGGAAACTCGGGCGGCGGATTGAACGCGTCACACCGGCTTTTGCGTCAATCCGCCGCCATCCGTTCACTCAAACGGAATTCATTGCTGGTCCGGCGGCGGGCTGGACGAATTGCCGTCGCTGCCCGGCGGCGGGCCATTATGATCGGTGCTGGGGTCTCCTTCGTGCGGCGGCCCCATGTTCGGGCGCGGTCCGATGAACTCATCGGGCGTCAACTGGCCATCACCGTTCTTATCCAGGGCCTTTAACGCGGCCGGCGCGTTGGCGATTTCAGTCGCGTCAATCACCCCGTCACCATTGGCATCCAGGGCCTTCACAATCGCCGGCAGCGGCGGACGCGGCGCGTCCTTCGGTGCATCGGCCGGCAAGGTCGGCAGATATTCGTCCGGGGTCAGTTTGCCGTCGCCATTCTTGTCCAGCGTTAACAGTTCAGCACTGGCGTTGGCAATTTCGTTGGAATCGATCACATGATCGTGGTTGGCATCCAGCGCCGTGATGAGCGGCAACCGCGGCGGGTGGTGCCGCGGACCACCTCCACCCGGTCCGCCGTCCGGCGGCGGGCCACCGGCGTCCTGGGCGTTGACAAGGAACGCCGACGCGCCGAGCGCCAGCAAGGTCAGCAGGGTTTTCATTTTGGTATCGGTTTTCATGTTATGCTCGCTTTCTATTATTGCCGGTGTGAATTTTTCTTTGACGCAATTTACGCAAACACACCTTAAGGGGACATGAAGCCGGAAATTTTTTGATTATTTCCGCTCCCCGCCTTCATCTTCCCTTAAGGTGGCACCTGCGAGAGTGACGGCGGATGGCGGTTGTGTTAAACCAGCCGCGACCACGGCCGGTATGAGAATCCTGATTGTTGAAGACGAACCTGATTTGCTCCGCGGTCTCGCCCAGGCACTGCGCGAGGAGGGTTATGCCGTGGACACCGCCAACCAGGGCGAGGACGGCCTCTTCAAGGCGGAAAATTACGACTACGATGCCATCGTGCTGGACGTGATGCTGCCCAAACTCGACGGCTGGGAAATCCTAAAACGCCTTCGCAAAATTAAAAAAACGGCGGTGCTGATGCTGACGGCGCGCGACCAGTCGCGGGATCGCGTCAAGGGACTGGACACCGGCGCGGATGATTACATGGTCAAGCCGTTTGATTTGCCGGAGTTGTTTGCCCGGTTGCGCGCGCTCATCCGGCGCAGCGCGAACCAGGCCACCAACGTCATCGAAATCGGCGACGTGAAAATTGACAGCGCGGCGCGCAAGGTGTTCCGCGCCGAAAAACCCATCGAGCTGACCGCCCGCGAATACGCGCTCGCGGAATTTCTCGCGCGGCACCGGGGCGAGGTGGTCACCCGTACGCAGCTTTACGAGCATCTGTTTGACGAAAACGACAGCACGCTTTCCAACCTGCTGGACGTTCACGTCTCGAATCTCCGCAAAAAGCTGGGCGCTGAATTCATCGTCACCCGCCGTGGCCATGGCTATTGCATTGAATGAAGATTTTCAAATCCATCAAGTGGCGGCTGCAAATATTTTACGGCCTTTTTCTTGCCCTGGCGCTGATGGCCCTGGTCGGAACTGACTATCAACTGAAGCGGGCCAGGCAATTTGACAACATCGAAGTGGATTTGCGGGGCCGTTTCGAAACGCTGATACATTTCATGCAAGGGCCACCGCCACCGCCCCCTCAGGAACCCGGCGGGCCTTTACCAGAAGATGCACCACCGGGAAATCGTTTTCCCGGCCGGCCACCGGGCAGGCTCCATTTGCCACCCCGTGATGATTTCAGCCTGAGTACTTTTTTTGATATGACCGGCCCGAACGGTTTTTATTATGCGATCTGGTCGCCTGATGGCAGGGAATTGATGCGGTCAACCAATGCACCGTCCAAACTCCCCGTGCTGTCCGATCACGGCTTTCAACAACGCGGCGTTTATTACGAACTGGTGTCGCCGGATATGCCCAACGGGACAGCGCCTTACGTGATTCTCGTCGGGCGTTCCATCGGGGCGGAATTGAAGGAACTCCACCGGGACCTCCTGCGGACGATTGGGATGGAAACAGCCCTCCTGGGTCTTGTTCTCCTGGCCGGTTGGGGCGTCGCGAGCCGGGCGATCAAGCCAATCGAAAACATCAGCGCCACCGCCGTAAAAATTTCCGCCGGTGATTTGTCGCAACGCATCAACGTGGCCGAGACCGAAAGTGAGCTGGGCCGGCTGGCGGCGGTGCTCAATTCCACCTTCGCCCGGCTGGAAACGTCGTTCGCTCAGCAACAGCAGTTCACCGCCGATTCCGCGCACGAACTGCGCACGCCGGTTACCGTAATGCTGACGCAAACGCAAACCGCGTTGACCCGCGAACGCACCGCCGCCGAATATCGGGAAACGATCGAGGCCTGCCAGCGGGCGTCCCAACGGATGCGCCGGTTGATTGAATCGCTGCTGGAACTGGCGCGGCTCGACGCGGGCCAGGAATCCCTGAAGCGGGTGCGCTTTGATCTTTCAAAAGCGATTGCCGATTCCGTTGAATTGGTCCGCCCGCTGGCCGAAGCACGCGGCGTGAAGATTCTCCCCGAGCTGGGGTCGCTGGAAATCACCGGCGATGCCGGGCGCCTGGCACAGGTCATCGCCAACCTGCTCACCAACGCCATCCACTACAGCCCATCCGGAGGTGAAGTGCATTTAAAATTGGAATCACAACCCGGTTTGGCGGCGCTGACCGTCGCGGATGCGGGACCGGGAATTTCCGGCGCGGATCTGCCCCACGTGTTTGAACGATTTTATCGCGGAGACAAATCGCGTACCGCTTCCACTGGCAACGCCGGGCTGGGACTGGCGATTTCGAAGGCCATCGTGGAAGCTCACGGCGGCACGATTGAAGTGGCAAGCCAAACCGGGAAGGGAACGACTTTTATCGTGCGGTTGCCGACAACGTAATTGGGGACGGCGACACGCCGTCCCTCCCGGATTTACCGTAGGAACAATTCCGCCGCGGCATCGGCAAAGCGAAGTCCCTGCCGCGTGAGATGAAAGCCAGCCGGCGAAATTTCCGCCCAGCCTCGGCCGGCCAGCTGGTTCATGTCCGCCGCCCATTCCTGGCGCAAATCAAAACGGGTCGTGCGGCGGAATTCCTCAAATGGCCAGCCGGCCACCAGGCGCAAACCGAACGCGGCGGTTTCACCGGCCCGTCGGAGCGGGGGCAGTTCCTCGCGTGACTCGATGGCGCGCTTTCCCTTTTCCAGTTGCTCGCAGTAAAGCTGTGTGTTCGCCCAGTTTTTCGTCCGTACGCCGCGCACATAACCGGTCGCACTCGGCCCCAAACCGTAAAACGAACCGCCGCGCCAGTAGTTGACGTTGTGTTTGCACGCATACGCGGGAATGTCCACGGTCGTCAGCCCATAGTCCACAGTCACGGCGCCCTCCGGACCGGACGGTGGACGGTGGACGGCGAGCCCGTTGGACCTGGCCTCGCGCGCGAAATTGGCAATTTCGTACTGCTGGAAACCGGCGACCGTCGCGCGCTCGATCATTTCCTCATACATCGCGCAGGCCAGATCCTCATCCACGTCGAATTCGCCCGCCTGCAACTGCGCAAACAACGGCGTATCGTCCTCGTAAATGACTTCGTAACTGGACAGATGTTCGCTGCCCAGGGCCAGGGCCTCGTCCAGTGTGGCCCGCCAGATCTCCAGCGTCTGGCCGGGAATCGCGAACATCAGGTCGAGATTCAGGTTGTCGAACCCGGCCTGACGCAGGAGGTCGAACGATTTAAAGACCATCGCCCGCGAATGAATCCGGCCCAACCGGTCGAGCAAGGCTTCGTCGAGCGACTGGACGCCCATGGAAATGCGGTTGACGCCAAAATCCCGGAGTAATCGGGCCTTGTCGGCGGAGACGGTGGCGGGGTTGCATTCGACGGTGAATTCCTCCGCCCCGAGCAGGTTCAAACGTTTCATGGCCTGAAGGATTTGTTCCCACTGGCGGAGGCTGAGCAGCGATGGCGTGCCGCCGCCAAAGAATATGGTGCGCGGCTGCAAATCATCCGCGACGATTTCCAGTTCGCGGATCAGGGCGGCAACGTAACGGTTGACGAGTTCGCCGCTGGAGGGTTCGGAGTAAAACGCGCAGTACGAGCACTTGTGCGCGCAAAACGGCACATGCAGATAGAGGCTGTCAATCCGCGTCAGAGGTGAATCCAGCATGAAGACAATCTACCCCCATCCAACCACCGGTGGCGAAGCTAAATCCTCGGGGCCGCTCAATATTAAACTCCGACAACGGCAGTACGTAATTACTGCTGGTGCACGCGCTGAACGTTTTGGGCTTTCAACCCTTTGTCACTGACGACGACATCAAACAGCACGTCGTCTCCCTCGTTCAGCGTTTTGAATCCCGTGCCCACAATGGACGAATGGTGAACAAATACGTCCTGCCCGGAATTTTGGGCGATAAACCCAAACCCTTTTTTATTATCGAACCACTTGACTTTGCCACTGGCCATAATCTCTCCTGACTCCCAGGCTTGACTTTGAAGCGAAAAAGACACGACTGAAACCAGCCGTGCCTACAGTCACTAGTCAAATCCACTCATGCCTGTTTGAGTGACAATAGGAAGTTATTGCCCCGCCGTCAAGCACAAGTTTTTAACATGATTTTAACCTGGGCCAACCCGGCCGCCTCATTCCAACTGCAACGCCTGATCGAGCAGCTGGGGGAGGTAATTGATGATCGCCGCTTCACTGACCGCCAGGGTGGCCCCGGCCTTTTGCGCCGCCGACTGCCATTCCGCCGCCGGGTCGCCGGCGAAAGCGATGACGGGGATGTGTCGGGTGGCGGCATCCGCCTTCAACGCTGCAATCACGCGGCAAACCTCCTCGCGACCAGCCAAATCCGCGATGACCAGCAACGGACTGGTGCTGCGCGCAGATTGGAGCAACGACGCCAGGTCATTGACCGCCTGGACACGATAATTCAAATCCTGCAGCCGGTTCACCAACTGGCTGCCGGGCATGAGCTTTTCGTAAAAAACGAGCGCGAGCGGCTGCGTCATGCGGTCAACGTGCGCCATGGCGGGATAAATAGCAAAGTTGTTTTGACGCGACCACGGTGACTCACGGCAAATCGGTGTGTCCCATCAAGTAACGGTCACACTCGCGCGCCGCGCCACGGCCTTCATTGAACGCCCACACCACCAGGCTTTGGCCACGGCGGCAATCGCCGGCGGCAAACACTCCTTTGATATTCGTGGTGTATTTCTCAAATTCGGCCTTGGCGTTGCTGCGCGTATCACATTCAATGCCAAACGCTTCCAATAACGGTTGTTCCGGGCCCAAAAAGCCCATGGCCAGCAGGACCAGTTGCGCAGGCAAAACCTGTTCCGTGCCGGGCACGGTTTTGGGAACAAACTGGCCCTTCTCGTTCCGCTCCCATTGCACCTGCACGGTATGAACGGCCTTGACCTGCCCGGCCGCATCCCCTTCAAACTTCGTGGCGGTGGTCAGGTACACCCGCGGATCGGCGCCGAACTTCGCCGCCGCCTCCTCCTGGCCGTAATCCAAACGGTAAACCTTCGGCCATTCCGGCCAGGGATTGTCCTGGGCGCGGTCCCCCGGCGGCTTGGGCAAAATCTCAATCTGGACCAGACTGTTGCAACTGTGCCGCACCGCCGTGCCCACACAGTCCGTTCCCGTGTCGCCACCACCGATGACGACCACATCCTTGCCTGTGGCGGAAATGAAACTGCCGTTTTTCCTGCCATCCAGAACGCTTTTGGTGTTCGCGGTAAGAAAATCCATCGCGAAATGAATGCCTTTGAGGTTGCGGCCGGTCACGGGCAAATCGCGCGGTTTGGTCGCACCGGTCGCCAAAATCACGGCGTCAAATTCCTTCAACAATTTCGCCGCCGGATAATTCGCCCCGACCTCGGTATTGCAGACGAACCGGATGCCCTCGGCCTCCAGCTGTCTGATGCGGCGCAGGACGACCTGTTCCTTGTCGAGCTTCATGTTGGGGATGCCGTACATGAGCAGCCCGCCGGGACGGTCGGCGCGCTCGAAAATCGTGACCAGGTGGCCGGCCTGGTTGAGTTGCGCGGCGGCACAAAGCCCCGCCGGGCCGGAACCGATGACCGCGACCTTCCTGCCGGTGCGGACCTTGGGCGGCTCCGCCACAATCCAGCCCTTTTCCCAACCGTGGTCGGCGATGGTGCATTCGATATTTTTAATGGTGACCGGCGGGTTGTTGATGCCCAGCACGCAGGAACCTTCGCAGGGTGCCGGACAGACCCGCCCGGTAAATTCGGGAAAGTTGTTGGTCTTATGCAGGCGTTGGAGCGCCTCCTTCCACAGACCGCGATAGACCAGATCGTTCCATTCGGGGATCAAATTGTGAATCGGGCAGCCGCTGGCCATGCCGCTGAGCAGCGTGCCGTTGTGGCAGAACGGAATGCCGCAATCCATGCAGCGCGCACCCTGCTCGCGCAGCTTCTTCTCCTCCATGTGGAAATGGAATTCCTTCCAATCCGCGACGCGCTCGACCGGCGGACGGTCCGCCGGCAGCTCGCGCAGATACTCAATGAATCCTGTAGGTTTGCCCAAGTTATGCTCCTATCAAATTGGTTTTATTCAGGTTGTCCGCAGATTGCGCCGATTCACGCAGATTAAACACAAGCCGTTTATATTCCAAGCTCGGTGCGCCAAAGTTCAAAAGTAATCCTCGATGCAAACCGGTGGCTTTCAATTCATTGATCAACTGTGCCTCATCCGCGCCACTCAATTGATTTATAGCTTTCAACTCAACCACGATCTCTTTAAAACAAACAAAATCCGCGCGGTAGCTGCATTGCAAACGATGTCCCTTGTATTCAACCGGGACGGTGACTTCGCGCTCGAACGGTATGTCACGCCGTGCCATCTCAATAACCAACGCTTCTTGATAAACAGCTTCAAGAAAACCGTGCCCCAACTGACGATGCACTTCCATCGCCGCGCCAATGATCTCGTAAGTTTGCGGATCTTTGTTCACTTCAGATAAATCTGCGTTATCTGTGCACTCTGCGGATTTACTAGCCGCCGCCGACGCGTGCCACGTCGCGAATGTTTTCCTCAAACGCGGCCATTATGGCTTCGTCACCGCTCAAGCCCTGTGACTGCACCTTCTTCAGGGATTGCAGCACGCGCTTGTAATCTTTCGGCATCACTTTCACGAATTTCGGTACGAGGCCCTTCCAATCCGCCAGCACCCGGGCTGCCCGTTCGCTGTCCGTGTAGGCCCGGTGACGCTGGACCAATTTCCAGATTTCCTCGATTTCATCGGCATCCTCGAGTTTTTCCAGCCCCACCAAATCCGGGTTGCACCGCGTCGAAAAATCGCCGGCCTCATCCAGCACATAGGCGACTCCGCCGGACATGCCCGCCGCGAAATTCCGCCCGGTCCGGCCCAACACCACCACGCGGCCGCCGGTCATGTATTCACACCCGTGGTCGCCAATGGCCTCCACCACCGCGCTGACGCCGGAGTTGCGCACGCCGAAACGTTCGCCCGCCATGCCGCGCACGAACACTTCGCCATTGGTGGCACCATACAGCGCCACGTTGCCGATGATGATGTTTTCCTCGGCGACAAAGGTCGAGCCTTTGGGCGGATAAATGATGATTTTGCCGCCGCTCAAACCCTTGCCAAAATAGTCGTTGGCGTCGCCCTCGAGTTCAATGGTCATCCCGCGAGGCATGAACGCGCCCAGGCTCTGGCCGGCGCTGCCGGTGAACTTCAGATGAATCGTGTCTTCCGGCAGGCCGTTGGGGCCGTGCTTTTTCGTCACCTCGCTGCCCACGATGGTGCCGACGACGCGGTTGACGTTCCGAATGGGCAAATCGGCATGGACGCGGTCACCGCGTTCGATGGCCGGCTCGCAAATTTTGAGCAGTTTCGCCACGTCCAATGATTTCTCCAAACCATGGTCCTGGTCGATCTGCCGGTAACGGCCGACTTCCGGCCCGACTTCCGGCTGGTGCAAGATCGGCGTCAGGTCGAGCCCTTTGGCCTTCCAATGCTCGATGGCCTTCCACGGAATCAACCGGTCCGTGCGGCCAATCATTTCGTTGAGCGTGCGAAAACCCAGCTGGGCCATGATTTCACGCAGTTCCTCCGCCACGAAGCGCATGAAATTTTCGACGTGATCGGGGTCGCCGGTGAACCGCGCACGCAGGCGCGGATCCTGCGTGGCCACGCCCACCGGGCACGTGTTCAAATGGCAGACGCGCATCATGATGCAACCCAGCACCACCAGCGGCGCGGTCGCAAATCCAAATTCCTCCGCGCCCAGCAACGCGGCGACCGCCACGTCGCGGCCGGTTTTCAACTGGCCGTCCGTCTCGACGTAAATGCGGCTCCGCAAATTGTTCAGCACGAGCGTCTGGTGCGTCTCGGCGAGGCCGAGTTCCCATGGCGCCCCGGCATGTTTGATGGACGACAACGGCGACGCGCCGGTGCCGCCATCGTGACCGGATATCAAAACCACGTCCGCATGCGCCTTCGCCACGCCGGCGGCAATGGTGCCCACGCCGACTTCGGCGACGAGCTTGACGCTCACCCGCGCACCGCGGTTGGAGTTCTTCAAATCGTGAATCAACTCCGCCAGGTCTTCGATGGAGTAAATGTCGTGGTGCGGCGGCGGTGAAATGAGACCGACGCCCGGCGTGGTAAACCGCGTCTTGGCAACCCACGGATAAACCTTCTTGCCCGGCAATTCACCGCCTTCCCCCGGTTTCGCGCCCTGGGCCATCTTGATCTGCAGTTCCCGGGCGTTGACGAGGTAATGGCTCGTCACGCCAAACCGGCCCGAAGCGACCTGTTTGATGGCGGAATTTTTCGAATCACCATTGGGCATCGGAACGTAGCGATCGGGATCCTCGCCGCCCTCGCCGGTGTTCGATTTGCCGCCCAGGCGGTTCATGGCGATGGCGAGCGCCTCGTGCGCCTCCTTCGAAATCGAGCCGTAACTCATCGCACCGGTCTTGAACCGTTTTACGATTTCCTCGACCGGCTCGACCTCCGCGACCGGGATTGGATTGGCCGCAAATTTAAAATCCAGCAGGCCGCGCAGCGTGCACAGGTTCGCCGCCTGATGATTGATCAATTCGGCGTATTCCTTGAAAATCTTGTAACTGCCGAGCCGGCAGGCGATTTGCAATTTGTGAATCGTCTGGGGGTTGAACAGATGAAACTCACCGCCGTCGCGCCATTGGTACTGGCCGCCGGGATCGAGTCCGGACGAGTCGGGATTGGCCGGCCGGTCCGGAAACGCGTGCCGATGCCGCGCCAGAACCTCCTCCGCCAGCACGTCCATGCCCACCCCCTGAATGCGCGAGGGCGTCCAGGTGAAATATTTGTCCACCACGTCGCTGTTGAGGCCCACGGCTTCGAAAATTTGCGCGCCCCGATAACTTTGCACCGTCGAGATGCCCATCTTGGCCATGGTCTTGACCACGCCTTTGACGGCGGCCTTGATGTATTTCTTGACGGCGGTTTTGTGGTCGAGCTTGACCAGCAATCCCTCCCGGATCAGGTCGTCGATCGCCTCAAAGGCCAGATACGGGTTGATGGCACTGCAGCCATAACCGATGAGCAGCGCAAAATGATGCACCTCACGGGGCTCGCCGGATTCGAGCACCAGACCCACCCGGCCGCGCGTTCCCGCCCGGATCAAGTGATGATGCAGGCCGGCCACCGCCAGTAACGCGGGCATCGGCGCGTGTTGCGCATTGATGCCGCGATCCGAAAGCACGATGATATTGGTGCCGCCGGCAATGGCTTTATCCGCCGCGGCAAACAACTGGTCGAGGGCGGCTGTCAGCCCTTTCGCCCCGTCGGCCGCGGAAAACAAGATCGGCAGCGTGGTGCACTGGAAGGCTTTGCCGTCCACGTGGCGCAGCTTCTCCAATTCCTCATTGGTGATGACGGGATATTTCAGCTTGATCAGCCGGCAGCTTTCGGGGGTCGGCTGGAGCAGGCTGCCCCGGGGCCCGACCATCGTTTCCGTCGAGGTGATGATTTCCTCGCGGATCGGGTCAATCGGCGGGTTCGTGACCTGCGCAAACAGCTGCTTGAAATAGTTGTACAGCAACTGGGGTTTGTCCGACAACACCGCGAGCGGCGTGTCCGTGCCCATGGAACCCAGCGGTTGCACGCCGTCGTTTGCCATCGGCCCAATGATGAATCGCAAATCTTCAAATGTGTAACCAAACGCCTGCTGACGCTGCAAAATCGTCGCGTAATCCGCCGGGTGAACGTCCGGGGGCTCCGGCAGGGTTTCCAGCGGCACATGATGTTCCGCCAGCCACTTTTGATACGGCTGCGCCCGGGCAAATTTATTCTTCAGTTCCTCATCGGCCACGATGCGGCCCTGCTCCAGGTCCACGAGAAACATCCGGCCCGGCTGCAGGCGGCCCTTGATGGCCACCCGTTCCGGCGGGATGTCCAGCACCCCCGCCTCCGACGCCATGATCACGAGGTCGTCCTTGGTGACGTAATAACGCGACGGGCGCAGGCCGTTCCGGTCGAGGCACGCGCCGATCACCTTGCCGTCCGTGAAGGCGATGGACGCCGGGCCGTCCCACGGCTCCATGAGGCACGAATGGTATTCATAAAACGCGCGTTTCTCGGCGCTCATGCTTTCGTGATTCTCCCACGGCTCGGGAATCATCATCATCATCGCGTGCGGCAATTCGCGGCCCGCCATGACCAGCAGCTCGAGGCAGTTGTCGAACATCGCCGAGTCGCTGCCGTCGGTGTTGATGATCGGGATGATTTTTTTGATGTCATCGCCGAACAGCCCGGAGGCAAAATTCGCTTGGGCCGCGTGCATCCAGTTGATGTTGCCGCGCAACGTGTTGATTTCGCCGTTGTGCGCGATGTAACGGTACGGATGGCTGCGGTCCCAGCTCGGGAAGGTGTTGGTCGAGAAACGCGAATGGACCAGCGCCAGCGCCGTAAGCATGCCCGGGTCGCGCAGGTCGGGATAATATTTGCCGACCTGCTCGGGCATGAGCATGCCCTTGTAAATCACCGTCCGGCACGACAGGCTGGAGACATAAAACCACCTGCCGCCGGCGACCTGGCCGGCATAACGGATGCGCTGCTCCGCGACCTTGCGGATGACGTACAGCTTGCGTTCGAACGCGGGTTCGTCCGCCAGCGCCGGGTTGCGGCCGATGAACACCTGGGCCATGTGCGGCTCGGCGGCCACGGCGGTTTTGCCCAGCGAGGAATTGTCCGTGGGCACGTCGCGCCAGCCGAGCACGGTCTGGCCTTCTCCGGCAACAATCCCTGCAAACGCCGCCTTCACGGCCTCGCGTTCAGCCGGATTTTGCGGCAGGAACAACATGCCCACACCGTATTGTCCGGCAGCGGGAAGCTTGAACCCGGCCGGTTCCGTGGCTTTGAGCAGGAACTCGTGCGGCGTCTGCATGAGAATGCCGGCCCCGTCGCCGGTGTTGGCTTCGCACCCGCACGCACCGCGATGGTCGAGATTGACGAGAATCTGGAGCGCGTCGGCCACCAACTGGTGCGACTTGCGACCCTTCATGTTGACCACAAAGCCCACCCCGCAGGAATCATGTTCAAATTGCGGATCGTAAAGCCCTTGTTTCGGCGGTGCAGTGAGCTGCGCCGGCCGGCTGACATTAGCGCTTCCTGTTAAGCTTTGGGTCATCACTTGGCGAATTAGCCTTCGTTCACTCATTTTTTACTCAAATTTCGTCATTACGCAATAAATGTTTTCATAATCCGCGCATCCGTCACAGCTTACACCAAGCCCGGAGATTGTACATGGCACGATGTTGGAACGGAGCTGGCTTTGGCGCGGAACTCTCCGCCGAGGGAAAGGCGTTCGCAAAACCCGGGATAAAGTTTGAGTGGTTCCGGATTACTGCGCCACCACGCGCCAAAACTTCACAGTTCCGGCCGGCAGCGGCAGGGAAACCACCTGCGGATCGTTGGTCTGCAAGAAAGACTGCGTCATTTGCCAGTTGGTCGACGCAAGGGAGCCGATTGCCTGGATTTGATTGGTGTGACCGACACTGCCGCTGATCGTGAGCAGCAGATTGGTTGCGCCACGCGCGAGGGAAAGATGCGGCGCGCGTGGCGGGGTCACGCTGGCAGGATCGTCGCTGAAATCGGGAATGCCATTGGCGTTGGCGTCGTTGGTGTCGTCAATGGAAAGCACCCATAGTTGGTAATCGGGCGCCGCCGTACTCGGATCACCGTCGGCAAAGTGAACGTAGCCGGCATAGTTGGTGGGCCAGGTTGGAATGCCCCGCGAAAAAACTTCGCTATCAAAGCTGAATGGCTGCAACGTGGCGTTGGTCCACCCACCGGGCTGGTTGGTCAGCGTGTTGAAACGGTCGGTGGGGGATTTGACGAAGGCGATTGGCCCCTGCAACGTTTTGGTGGCATTGCCCGTTTGGGTCAGATTGAGGCTTGCGGAAACCGTGTTCGAGCCGGGCGTGTAAGTCAACGGGCCGGTGTATTCGATCAGTTCGAACGGACAGGTAAAATTGCCGAGGCTTCCCCACAGGTCGTCATCCAAATTGAGCACGCAGGTGCCGTTTTTCGAACCGGCGGAGCGACTCCATGTCGCCGTGACCGTGCCCGAAAAATAGGTGCTGGTGGAATAAGTTCCCGAAGGGACCGTGGCGGCCACCCCTTGCGAGACTTCAAAAAAATCGTCAAAACCGTTGCCATTGGCATCGGCAGCCGGCGGTAAATTTACATAAATCGTCCCGCTGTCTCCCATGCCGCTCCAGACGAGTGCCAGACCACTGGCCCAAGTCCGGCCGGAATAAGGCATCAGCTCACCATTGTAAGGTGGTCCGCCAATGGTGCTGAGATCCAGGGTGCCCCCATACGTGGTGCCTTCCTGAAAATGAAGCGACATGCAATAAAGCCGCGCGTGCGCCGTTTCCGCAGCCTGGCTCGATGCCAAAAGAAGAAACCAACCCGCCGTCAAGAGAATGAGAAATCGTTTCATAGCCGCTCCTGGTTGAATGGCATTAAAACACTTATTTAATCATGCGTCAAGATAAGATACACTGCTCCATACCCAGACATGCCCCGCAAGGAAATCGCCGGTGACCGCCTTTGAATCCGGAAAAGCGCCGCCGGACAAACTACGGCTTGTCGGCTTTTTCCGGCCCCCAGGTCCGGTAAAGTCCGAAATACCAGAGCAGGTGGCTGTCGCCCGCCACGCTGTGTCCGGCGCTGAACAGCAGACTGAAATGCTCGTTGAAATTATAGGAACCGCCGAAATTAAGCGCGGCAAAACCGTGATCGGCGTCCGTGTCCTGTCCTTGCCCAAAAAATTCGCCGCCGAGCGTCAGGTGCGGCCCGAAATCGCGCTGCACGAGCCAGCCACCGAAGGGATAATCACGCTGGCCGGGCGCTGAATTCAAGGCCGCGCCGCCGCCGCCGTAAGTCGTCCATGGCCCCCAACTCTTTTGCAGCCACAACGGCAGGCGAAACCAGGTACGTCCGTTGCCCAGACCGCGGCTGGCTTCACCCGCCGGCAACTCCGCCATCGGGAAAATGCCAATCTGCGGCCAGTGCTCAGTCTCGTGCACAAACCGGTATTTCACGCCCAATTCCATGTCACCCAGGCCAACCTCGGTCGGGCCGCCATCCGCACCCACCGTGGTCATCGGCAGGACCAGGTGCAACTGCGTGTCGGGCAGCACGCCGTAATTCAATTCCACCGCCGGACCATTGATGGCATAATTGTCCAGACTGGTGTGGTCGCCGTTGCCGAAAACGTAAAATTCCCAGTGCTGATAATCCACCGGCTCCGGATCGTCCGTCAAAAACGGCGGACCGGCAAAGGTTTGCGCCGCCAGAATCAAACTCAAGCCGGCGGCCAGCAAAATGATTTTAAACGTATGGTCCATTGGCTGGACTCAGAGTAATGGAAGTGGCTGCCTTTGTAAAAATACGGTTTGCGCTCCAATTGAGCTATCAAGCCGAACGTTGGCAAACTACTTGGGAACCTATTTTGAAATTCCAGTCCTTGACCGGAAAGTACGAAGGAGTAGGCTGCCCAAAAGCACGGCGGCCGGCGTCTCAACTTTAACCCTCATCCATGGAACCTTGAAACGTATTGCATGGTCAAAAGCGAAGACGGCAATTGCCATCGGTGCCTGTGTATTGCTGGCGGCAGAAGTAGCGACCATCGTTTTTTACAAATTGAACAAGCCCGTTCAGGGTATTCCCCGGCATTGGTCGGTTTTACGCGGTGACAGCGAGCAATGGAATTGGGCAAATGGCAAAATCTGCGGCCATAGCACCACCTTCGAAACCATTCTGGCTTCAGAGAAGGAATACCACAATGTCACCTTGTCGGCCATCGCCAGCAGCACCAATCGTGAAGCGAGTCTGGCCATCCGAATGCAGGATGCCGACAATGGTTACCTTGTCATCTTCGCTCCCGGCGGCACTCCCCGGCCGGATGCGGGACACATCGCCCTGGTAAAGCGATTAGGCGGAAGCGAAACCACCCTCGCCGACTACCATGGACGGGTGTTTTCTTCCCTGGGCCAATCCGCAAAAATCACCGTTGACGCCCAAGGACCCCTGATTGAGGTCCGCTTAAACGATGTCAGAGTCGTGCGAGTCATGGATTCAACCTTTATCACCGGTCTCATCGGTCTTCGCATCTATGGTGATCCAGACAATCCCTGTGATGCCACGTTTTCCAACCTGACCTTCCATTAAACGGTGCCATTTGAACTGATATCATGAATCTCCCCGGCACGACCCCAGGCAGGCGAGCGTTTACACTCATCGAACTACTGGTCGTCATCGCCATCATCGCCATTCTGATTGCATTGTTGCTTCCGGTATTAAGTCGTTCCCAAATCACAGCTCAAGGAGCACAATGTACCAGCGACCATCGTCAGTTGGTTCAGGCTTGGAGCCTGTATTGTAATGATAACAATGACCAGTTGCCGATCGTTGACCACTGGGTGGCTGGAGATATGAGCGATCCGTTCGATGCGACCAATGCCTCGCTGCTGGTGGATCCACACCAATCGCTTTTAGCCAGGTACGTCATGGTTCCGGCAATCTACAAATGTCCAAGCGACCGAAGCGCTCTGGTGCGCAGCGTTTCAATGAACAACCGCCTGAATCCCATCACTCCCGGCTTTTGGCTGCAAGGAGGCGGCAGCCGATACGAAATCTTTACCAAGAGCCAACAAATCCGGGTGCCTTCGGAGATTTATATCACCACTGACGAGCGCAGTGACACCATCAATGACCCGTCACTCTGTGTGGACATGAGCAATACGGGGAGCGCCGACGGAATAGGGGCAAGCAATCCCTACTGGATGGCCGATTACCCCGCCGGCTACCATAATGGTACCGGCCGGTTTTCATTTGCCGACGGGCATGTGGAAAGTCATCGGTGGCTGGAGCCGTATATTTTAGTGCCGCTGGGACAGGCGCACGTGATTCATACTTCGGCCACCGACCGGGACGCACGATGGTTGCAGGATCATTGCACCTATTTGAAATGAATATTTAAATGCTGGTAGTGGGGAAAGTGAAGCAGCCCGAACGAGCCGCGGAGCGACGCTGGCAATCGGCAGCCACCACTCAGTCGGTCGCCAGTCGAACTAAATCAACGCTGCAGGTCGCCGGGGTTTTCCGGAATACCGGGATCGTCCAGCAATTGAACGGCGCTCGCCGGGCCGAAGTCGGTCCAGTCCTTGAGCGCCCACACGACTTTCTTGTCCGGCGTGACTTCAATCAACTGGCAGCGCTGACCCGCATCACCCCGGGAGCAGAGGACCGTGTTGCCATTGGCCAGCCGGACACAACTCTGCGAACCCCGGAAGTTGATGTCGGACGGCAGGTCGGTCTTCAAGTTGAACTCCCAGACCGTCTCTCCTTTCGGATTCACTTCGCGGGTGAGTTCGTCCTTTTCGTCGGTGATGAGCGTGTTGCCGTTCTTCAGTCGGATGGCGGCCCAGGGACTGGGAATTTTGTAGGACCAGATCGGGTTGAAATTTTTGTCGTACTCGACCACCTTGCCCATCTGGAGACAGGGCGCGAGATAGGTGCCATTGGCGGTGATGCGGAAGCGGCGGAACTGGCCATGGACACTCGCGCCGGCATCGGGAATGACGTGCTCCGTCACAATGGCTCGGGTTTTTATGTTGATGATCAACATCCGGGGAGGAGTCCCGTTTTCCACGAGCAGGACCTTGTCCAGTCCAATGGGCTGGACGGTGTGGATTTCAGTTCCCTTGGGCGGGTCCAGCCGCCAGACCACTTGTTTTTGCGGGGTCACCTCGGCGGCGTAGGCCATGCGGGAGAACAGGATGTTGCCGTTGGAGAGCAGCCAGGCGTCGTCGTATTCCCAGCCTTTCCCGGTGGAATATGTCCAGACGACCTTGCCGTCATTCACGAGGAAAATTTTGTTGCAGCCTTCACCAATGTAGAGCATCGGATGCTGCGCCAGGCCTTTGCCAGGCAGGCTCGTGTCCGGCGGCGAAACCTTCCAATCCGGCGGGGCCACCGGGATTTCCGACGGCCCGAAGGCGGGCACATCGGTGGCGGTGAATTGGGGCAACACCGCCAACGCCGGGGTGGCTGATGGTTTCATGGTGCAAGTGGTGCGGCAGCCCGGGACCAGGAGCGCGAGGCCGAAGGCCGCCGCCGTCAGGGCCAGATTGGTTAAACGATTCTTCGACATGATGGGGATATTCATGGGTGGAAAATGATTCGTGATTTTATTTTGCTGGGCTTAAAAGTCCACAGGCAATTTGGCGGAGTTGCGTCTTGACGGAGCGCGGAGCATTGCTCCGCCAGCGCAACCATTGATTCTCGCGGAGCAATGCTCCGCGCTCCGAAAACTGTAAATCATGGCGTTGCCGGCAATTTGGCGACGCTGGGTGGCTCCAGGGAAGGTTGCAAATAAATTGTCGGCTTTGACCGGTCGGCGCACACTTATCCACGAATGCAGCCAACGGATGACGGCGCGCTGTTGCAGCGCTATGTGGAAAACCACTCTGACGAAGCGTTTGCCGGGCTGGTGACGCGGCATATCAATCTGGTTTACTCGGTCGCGTTACGGCAGGTGGGCGATCCACATGCCGCCGAGGAAATCACGCAGGCGGTCGTCATCATTCTGGCAAAAAAGGCGGCGTCATTGCGGCATGATAAGGCGCTTGGCAGCTGGCTGTTTCAAACCACGCGCCTGACGGCCAGCAATTTCATCCGAAGCGAAACCCGCCGTCACCGCCGTGAAGAAGAGGCGTATATGCAATCTGTTTTGGATGAAGCCGGCACCGAGGTGTGGCCGAGCATCGCGCCGCTGCTGGATAGTGCCGTCGCGGGTTTGCGGGAGAAGGACCGCCAAGCCATCGTGCTCCGGTTTTATGAAGGCTGGAACCTGCGCGAGGTGGGGCTGGCCCTGGGCACCAGCGAAGATGCGGCGGAAAAACGGGTCAATCGCACGCTGGAAAAGCTGCGGAAATTTTTCAGGAAACGCGGTGTGAGTTCGACCACGGCCATCCTTGCCGGGGTGATTTCCGGCAATTCCGTTCAGGCCGCGCCGGTGGCGCTGGCAAAATCCGTGACCGCCGTGGCGATTACCAAAGGTGTGGCGGCCAGTGGTTCAACCTTAACCCTCATCCAAGGAGCATTGAAAATTATGGCATGGACAAAAGCACAAACGGCAATCATCACCGGTGTGGCAATCCTTCTGGCAGCCGGAACCACTGCGGTGATTTATAAGAACCATCAGAAAGCATCCGCACCGCCATTGAACACGCCCAACCAGACCGGCTCCGGCCAAACAGATTTTCCCAAGACGGAGTGGCGGTTCGTAGGATACGCCGATCCGGAGTCGGCCTTGGAATCCACATTTTGGGCGATGAATCAAGGCGATGTTAAAACGTATTTGTCATCTCTCGCGCCGGATGGAAGCTTGGCGAAAGAGGCCCAAGGCAAAACGGAAAATGAAATCGCCGCCATGACCCGGCAAATCGTTGGCGGAATAACAGGTTACATAATTATC
>JBEKKN010000037.1:0-32613 GCA_050010675.1 Verrucomicrobiota bacterium
CCCGTATTTCTTCAACCTCATTGACCCCGCGGACGAGCATTGTCCCATCCGCCGACAGGTCATTCCGCGCATCGAGGAAACGGACACCGCGCCGTGGGAAATGAGCGATCCGTGCGGCGAGGATTCGCACTCACCCGTCCCCGGACTGGTGCACCGTTATCCCGATCGCGTGTTGTTTTTGGTGACGGACCGGTGCGCGGCGTATTGCCGCTACTGTACGCGTTCGCGGCTGGTCAGCAACGCCAGCGGTTACGATTTTCACCCGGAATTTGACCGGCAAATTGCCTACATCGGGCAGCACCCTGAAATTCGCGACGTGTTGTTGAGCGGCGGCGACCCGCTCTTGTTGAGTGATGACAAATTGGAAAGCCTTTTGGGCCGGTTGCGCGCGATTCCGCACGTGGAATTCCTGCGGATCGGTTCGCGCATCCCCACGTTCCTGCCCCAACGCATCACGCCGGAACTCTGCGCGATGCTGAAACGGTTCCATCCGCTGTTTATCAGCGTTCATTCGAACCATCCGCGTGAATTAACGACCGAGGTGCGCGACGCGGTCGGCCGCCTGGCCGATGCCGGTATTCCGCTGGGCAACCAGTCCGTGCTGCTCAAACACGTCAACGACGATGCGACGGTGATGACTGCGCTCGTTCAAAAGCTGCTGATGTGTCGGGTAAAGCCCTATTACCTTTACCAATGCGATTTAATTTCTGGCTCGGCGCACCTGCGGGCGAGCGTCAGCAAGGGGCTGGAAATCATGGAGCAACTGCGCGGCCACACGACCGGTTATGCCGTGCCGCAATACGTGATTGACGCGCCCGGTGGCGGCGGCAAGGTGCCCATCAATCCCGAATACGTCCTCTGCCGCAACGCCGGCCGGGTGCTGATCCGCAACTACGAAGGAAAACTCTTTGAGTATCCCGAAGCGCCTGACGGCACTCCGTTGTCCGCGCCACCAAAGGAAATTGCAGAGCCGGAATTGGCCTGATTTCCCGGAGCCAGGACACCCGGTGGCGAAGTTTTCCTCGTTTCCCTGTTTCTTTGTTTTAAATTCCTGGCGTAAATGCCACGCGAAACATCCCAGGCCAAAACCACGCGGTTAAAGAAGATTATCGCCGCGCTCGACCGGGTTTATCCCGGGGTGCACTGCGAGTTGAATCACGCCGACCCCCTTCAATTGCTCGTCGCCACCATCCTTTCGGCGCAATGCACAGACAAACGCGTCAATATCGTCACGGCGGAATTGTTCAAAACATATCGCTCGGCGGCGGACTACGCGAATGCGCCGCTGGTTGAGCTGGAACAGGCCGTCAAGACCACCGGTTTTTTTCGGAACAAGGCGAAAAATATCCGGGCGTGCTGCCGTAAACTCGTCGAACGTCATGGCGGGGAGGTTCCCCGGACGATGGACGAATTGACGCAGTTGGATGGAGTCGGACGCAAAACGGCCAACGTCGTTTTAGGGAACGCCTTTGGCATCAACGCCGGCGTGGTCGTGGACACCCACGTCGCGCGATTGACGCATCGGCTCGGATTGACGGGGCAGGCGACACCGGAGAAAATTGAGCGGGACTTGATGTCGCTGGTGCCGCGCGAGCAATGGGCGTTGTTCAGTCATTGGCTTATCTGGCACGGCCGCCGCCGTTGTGCGGCGCGCAAACCGGATTGTCTGAATTGCGAAATTCTTAAATTGTGTCCACAAATTGGCGTCAAAGAGAAGTTAAACCACGGATAAAAACGGATGGACACAGGTGAATTCCAGCTTCCTATTTTACTACTGTCTTTATCCGTGTTTATCTGTGTTTATCCGTGGTTGAAATGAATTCCTGGTTTTGTCTCCAATCCGGCCCCGGCGATCCTGCGTTCAACATGGCGCTGGACGAGGCGTTGCTGGAAGCCATGCCGCGTTTGCAAACGCCGGTCTTGCGGTTTTACGGCTGGAATGAACGGGCGGCGACCTTCGGTTATTTCCAGAAATATGCCGAGGTGGAGCGCGTGACGAGGCTGCGTCCGCTGATCCGCCGTCCCACCGGCGGCGGGATCGTGCCGCACGATGCGGATTGGACTTACAGCCTCGTGTTTCCACCGGGTCACGAGTGGCATGCCCTCAAGGCCGAGGCCAGTTACCGGCGGGTTCATGAGTGGATTCAATCCGCATTCGCAAGTTTGGACATGGCCACCGAGCTCGCGCCAAAATCCCACCCGGCCAGCCCCGGCCAATGCTTTGTCGGTTACGAAAAATCCGACCTGCTCTGGCGTGGCAAAAAAATCGCCGGTGCGGCACAGCGACGCAACAAATGGGGATTGTTGATCCAGGGCTCGGTGCAACCGCCGCAGCCGCTGGTTCGGGCCGCCTGGCAGCGGGCCATGTGCGAGGTCGGGCGGATCGCGGGGAAGGCCAAATGGTCGGATTTTGAGCCGGACGGGCCGTTGCGCCAACGGGCAGATGCATTAGCCCGTCAAAAATATTCCCAACCGGAATTTATAACTAAACGCTGACGGTTTACATCGGTTCACGATGTGGGATGATGGTCCGCAATCATCGTGAAGAACGCAGCCTTGGGACTGGCCGGATTCATGTTTTTCGCCATCACGGCGGCAGCGGCCCTGCTTTTAAACGATCGCTTCGATTATCCCGACGGCGCGTTGGTGACGGTGAGCACCAATTTTTGGATGCACCACAGTGGTTCCGTCACCGGCGAGGTCGCGGTGGCGTCGGGCCGCGTGTGGTTGAGCGGGGCGAATACCGAGGATGTCAACGCGCCCCTGGCGGGGCAGCCCTATCCCGCTTCCGGCGCCACCAATGTGTTTTACGCGGGCTTCACGGTTAAATTCACCACGCTGCCGGCTGCGGGTGGCGCTTATTTCGCCCATTTCAAAGATGGGAGCACCGGTTTCCGGGCGCGCGTCTGGGCGTTGGCGGAAGGGGCGGCGCCCGGCAAATTCCGGCTGGGAATCTCCTCCACCAGCGGCTCGGTCATCAGTGTCACCAACCCCGGGGATTTGAGTCTCAATACCGATTATGCCGTGGTAACCCGCCTGGTGAACAGCAATTCGGTAAGCACGCTTTGGATTAATCCAGTGGCGGAAACGGATGCCGGCATTTCGACCAGTGAAGGGGTTTCAACTTTTACCGTGGCCGGTTATGCGTTTCGGGAAAACACCGGAGAAGGCGTGTTAAGCCTGGATGATCTGAAAATCGGCACCACCTTCGCCGAGGTCACCGGCGGCCCGTCGGCCCCCCGGCCGCCGGTTATCGTGTCCGGGCCACAACACCAAACCGTCACGAATGGCGCCGATGTGGTTTTCCATGTGACCGCCACCGGTACGCCGCCGCTGGCATATCAGTGGCAATTGAACGGCACCAACCTGCCTGGCGAGGCAAATTCCAATCTCACCCTGGCCGGAGTGACTTTCGGCCAGGCCGGTTTTTATTCTGTCTGCGTCACCAATGCCGCCGGTTCAGCCCTCGGCGACCCGGCGGCCTTGAGCGTCTGTTGTGCCGGGCCGCCGGCTTTTTCGTATCTGACCTACAACGTGCATGGCAATGGTCTGACCAACTGGAGCACGAACATGTGGCACGTGCAGGCCATCGGCCGCCAGATGCAATACCTTGACCCGGACATCATCACCTTCAACGAAATCCCGGTCACCAACAACTGCACGGCGCAGATGGCGGATTTCGTCACGGCCTTCCGGCCGGGTTTTTATCTGGCCACCAATTCCATGGACGACGGTTTCATCCGCAACGTCATCCTCAGCCGGTATCCCATCATCGCATCGCGCAGCTGGCTGCATGGTGTCGAACTGGCCCCGTTCGGCTACACCAATGCCAACCCGGCCCCCTATTTTACCCGGGATTTGTTCGAGGCGGAAATTTCCGTGCCCGGTTTGCCACAGCCGTTGCATGTGTTCGCGGTCCACTTAAAATCGGGTCAGGATGCCGATTCGGCGGCAAAACGCGCGGCGGAGGCGGGCGCGGTTTCCAACTTTTTTGCCACCGTTTATCTGCCGGCACACGGTCAGGAACCCTATGTCTTGAGCGGCGACATGAACGAAGACATGCTCCGGCCGCCCGTGAGCGATCCACGGTCTCTTCAACGCCTGATTGGCGTGCCGACCGGATTGCAGATGACGACACCGGTCAATCCGTTCACCAACCGCGAGCTGACCTGGTCCATCCAGGACACCAACTCCGGTCCCACTGCGCGTTACGATTACATCCTGCCGTGCGCGGCGTTCGGCTCGAACATCGTCGGCAGCCAGGTGTTCCGCACGGATCTGTTGACTCCGCCGCTGTCCAATTTATACAGCAACGACGACCAGATCGCTTCCGACCATTTGCCGGTGTTCATGGTCTTTGCCAATCCGTTTGCCGTGCCGTTTCATTTGCTTTCCATCAGCGTGACGCCTCCCTCCATCTCGTTAAAATGGGAATCAATCAGCAACTGTACTTATAGCATAGAAACTTCGTCAAATCTGACGGCCTGGACGCCCTGGGCCGTCAACCTGGTTGCGACCGGCGACAGTTTCACCTTCACCACCAATTTGCCGGGCGACGTAAAATTCTTTCGGATTCGCCGCGCGCCTTGAGCGGCTTCAGGGAAACCAAGCCAGTTTCGGGTTGTTCGTGAGACCTTGTCGGGTTCTGGGGTTCCAATACTCCGTGTTTTTGAACCACGCTGCGTGGCCGTCGAGAAAAGTGAACTGGGCGCCGCGGCTGTGCAAATTCGAATGAACGTTGTTCCATTGTGCCACGGCGGCAACCCCTCCGTTATCAAACAGCCAGACGGTAACCGAGGGGTTGGGAATGGAGACCAGCCTGATTTTATTGCCCGTGCCGTTGCCGTTCACGTTTTTATTGAGGCAATAATGAAATAACTCGTTGCCGTTGCTGCGCCGCGGATTGGCGGGACAAATCCAAAGGGAACGGCCGGGATCAATGCGCGCATTGGTCCGCCACGGCATTTCTGAATAAGGAGGCAAGCTCAGCGCACGGGGCAAATCAATATACCAGCCTTCCGTGGTGGAGCTGCCGCTGAAGGAACCGTCTTTGGGAAGGTAATCACCGTTGTCGGCTGCATACAGTTGGGTCGCCGTTCCCCATTGCCGGAGATTGTTCCGGCACGTGATGGCCTGGGCCCGGGCTTTGACGAGGCTGATGACCGACAATAATAAGGTAGCCAGGGTGACAATAATCGCCATGACTACCAGTAGTTCGATGAGCGTAAACGCGCGGGTTCGCGGCATAATTCTTCATCCAACGTCTCTGAATTGATTAATTTATTAGAATAAAATCTATTTATATTCCATTAAAACTTATTCACAATCGACAACTGCGTTGCCTGCCGTCTCGACAACGGTTAACTTCCCAACCCATGGTGCAACTCGTATTGTTCGATATCGACGGCACGCTCGTCCACACCGGCGGCGCGGGTATCAAGGCGTTTGCCCGGACCTTTGCCACCGAATTCAACGCCCACGACGGCGTCGAGAAAATCAATTTCGCCGGGCGGACGGATGTGAACCTGGTGCGTGAATTTTTTGGCCTGCACCAGATTGCCGCCACGCCGGAAAATTTCCGGCGCTTCTTCGACCGTTATGTCTTCTGGCTGGATCAAACCGTGGCGCAAAACCACGGCGGCGCCTGTCGCGGGGCGGAGGGATTTATTGATGATTTGCTGGCGTTGCCCCATCCGCCGGCGCTTGGTCTGCTCACCGGGAACATCCGCCTCGGCGCGGAAATCAAACTGCGCCGCTACGGCCTTTGGGATGTTTTTGCGACCGGCGCCTTTGCCGACGATCATGAAGATCGCAATCAAATTGCCGCCGCCGCGCTAGCGCGCAGCCGCCGCGTGCTCGGCCGTCCGCTGCGCGGTGATGAGGTGGTTGTGGTCGGCGACACGCCGCATGACATCCGTTGCGGGCGGTTTATTGGCGCAAAAATACTGGCCGTTGCCACCGGCGGCGCCAGACTGGAAGAACTCAAGCAGCATCAACCCGATTGGGCGGTGGAGGATTTGACCCGAATCCGCGCGCAGGAAGTCTGTTCAAGGTAGGGACGCCGCGCCGCGGCGTCCGGACAGCGCAGCGCGCTGTCCCTACCAAATTTAATGTCCACCGTGGCAGTGTCCGCCACAACAACCGCCCCCACCGTTCCCGCTTCCCATCGACGGTGTGGAACGATCGCCGGCGCCGGCAGCGGCGAAAGTGGAAAATTTCTTTGATAATTTCTGAGAACCGCAATGCGGACAGACCGTGCCCTTCCAATCGCTGGAGCGAACCAGGACTTCGCTGTCGCGCTCGCATTGCTCGCAATGAAATTCGTAGATCGGCATGGCTAAGCATAATCGGTTCCTAAGAAATCTCAAGCCGCGCGAGCACGGGTTTGGTCTTTTCTTTTGGCAGCCAAAGTTTAGCTTTGCGCGCATGACACAATTGCAACGCGCCATTGAAGAATCCACCGCGGAGAGCCGCTGAACCGCGCGGCGCAGATCGTATTACGCTGTCTGGCCTCTGGTCACAAGGTGCTCACCTGCGGCAACGGCGGCAGCGCGTCGGACGCCACGCATCTGGCCACAGAATTTCTTTGCCGTTTTGTGGCAGACCGCCGGCCGTATCCGGCCATTTCCCTCACCGCCGACGGCGGGTTCCTGACGGCCGTCTGCAACGATTATGGCATTGACGAAATGTTCGCGCGCCAGGTTCGCGGACTTGCCGGGAAGGGCGACGTGCTGATCGCACTCACAACCAGCGGCAAATCCAAAAACGTGCTGCGCGCACTGGAAGAGGCCAAACTCAGCGGCATTGAAAGCATTTGCTTTCTGGGACGCGACGGCGGTTTCACGAAAGGTGTGGCGACCTTGGACCTGCTCGTGCCGGGTGACAAAACGGCGCGGATTCAGGAAGGGCACAAGCTGCTCATGCACGTGCTCTGCGAGATCGTGGAAGAAAAGCTCCCAAAGAAATAAGAATCCGCGAATTACGCGAATTCCCACGAATCGGATTCAGAAATATTTAGTTCGCGTCAATTCGCGAAATTAGTGGATTAATAATAATCCGGTTCGTTGCCGGGCTTCCATTTGATGTTGCAGCCCACGCTGGCCGTTTGGTCCGGGGGCACGGGCTTGCCGGCCAATATGGCGTCGAGCGCCGCGCGCAAATCTTTTCCCGTCACCGGAATTCCATTGCCCGGCCGACTGTCATCGAACTGGCCGCGATAGACCAGCCGGTGGTTCTGGTCGAAGAGGTAGAGGTCCGGCGTGCAGGCGGCCCGGTAAGCCTTGGCGACGGCCTGCGATTCGTCGTAAAGGTACGGGAACGTGTAACCGGCGGATTTCACTTCCGCCTTCATCTTCGCCGGGCTGTCTTCGGGATAATTCGCCACGTCATTGGAGTTGATGCCGATGATGGCAACCTGTTTCGGCAGATAGTCGCGCGCGACCTTCGCCAGTCCGGCGCGGATATGTTTCACATAGGGGCAATGGTTGCAGATGAACAAAACCAGCAGCGCGGACTTGTTCTTGAAATCCGGCAGCGAGACGATTTTTCCGTCCGGGTCCGGCAATTTGAAATCGGGTGCCGTCGTGCTGAGCGGCAGCATGGTTGAAGGTGTCAAGGCCATGGGCGGAATATAAGTCCAAAGTCCCAAGTGCAAAGTCCAAAGTCATTCTGATTTGCGATGGGCGATTTACGATTGACGCGACCGGCACGAATTGTGAAAAAGCTCGTAAATCGTGAATCGTAAATCGTAAATTTGCAGGCTGTGCCGAAAAACATTGTTTATTTTGACCTGGAAACGCAGAAATCCGCCGATGAGGTGGGCGGCTGGAACCACATCGCCAAAATGGGCATGAGCATTGGCGTGACGTTCAGCACCGTGCGCGGCGATTACACCGTCTATGGCGAGAAGCAGGTGAACGACCTGATCACGGATTTGCAACGCGCCGACCTGGTGGTGGGATTCAATGTTCTGCGTTTTGACTACGAGGTGCTGCATGGCTACACGGCGTATGATCTGCGTCAGTTGCCGACGCTGGACATGATGGTGGAATTGCAGAACACATTGCAGCACCGGCTTTCCCTGGACTCGATCGCGACCGCGACGTTCGGCGTGGAGAAAACGGCGGAGGGCCTGCAAGCCATTCGGTGGTTCAAGGACGGCAAACTGGCGGAAATCGCGGAGTACTGCTGCTACGATGTGAAGTTGACGAAGCTCGTCCACGAATATGGCCAGCGTCACCGGCAGCTTCATTATCAGAATCGTTTTGGCAAAAAAATGACCGTGCCGGTGAGTTGGTAGCGTTGAAATTCCGGCGACAAGTTCCCGTTGCTTTCAGGAGGGTACGATTTAGTCTAACAGTGTGCTTGAAACCCGGTTTCAAATCTTTCCCGCCTTGAGCAAAGCCGGGGGATTTTGCCTGCTCCGCTGCGGCCAACCCCGATGAACCGCTTCTTCCAGCCTAGAAACATCATGACCGGGTGGCAATGGTCTCCACCCCGGATACGTTTCCCGTTTGTCAACGAACTGCCGACTTATTCGTGGGACAAGTTCCGACATGACCTGATCGCTGGCGCGACGCTGACGCTGGTTTCCATTCCCCAGGCGATTGGGTTCGCGCTGATTTTGGGGTTGCCGCCGACGCCGGTGATTCTTTCCGTGGTGGTGGGTGGTTTTGTCAGCGCGCTGTTTTTTTCCTCACATCATCACGTGTTTGGACCAACGACCTCGGTCTGTCTCATCACGGCGGCCACGCTGGTGGCCAACACCGATCTGGGTCTGCACCCGCTGCAACTGGCCGCCTACCTGGCGTTTATGATCGGGGTCGTCCAGTTTGTCGCCGGCATGTTCAATTTCGGCGAGGTGACGAAATTCATCTCCCGGTCGGTGGTGGTAGGGTACACGACGGCCATTGGCGTTTTGTTGATTTTCAGCCAACTGCACAATGGCATGGGTTTTCAAAGCCCGGCGGGTGAAGATTTCCTGACCACGCTTACCCGAGTGGGCGTGGCCATCGGCCTGGGCAATTTTTCATGGTGGTCCATCGGCATTGTCCTGCTGACGCTGGCAATTTTTGAAGGCATCAAACGCTGGCGACCGGCCTGGCCGGAGGCCCTGTTGGGGCTGGCTTTTCTCGCCGCCGCCGCGAGGGTATTTGCTTATTTTCATCCGGAAATTCCGTTCCACCTGGTCAAGGACGAGGGGGCCTTAACCGTCGCGTTGCCAACGCTCAAACATCTTCCCACCTTGCAGGATCAGTTGCCGGTCGTTCGTCAGTTGGCCGGCAGTGCCGTCGCCATCGCCATCATCGGGATGCTCGAAGCGACCGCCATCACCAAAACTCTTGCCGCCCGAAGCGGCCAGCGTCTGGATCCCAACCAGGAACTTCTCGGCATGGGCGCGGGCAATATTGCGGCGGGACTGTTCGGCGTGACGCCCGGTTCCTCCTCGTTCACCCGTTCGGCGGTCAACTACCAGAGCGGCGCCGTTTCGCAGATTTCGTCCATGCTGAGCAGTGGTGCCGTGCTGCTCATCCTGTTGTTCCTGACTCCGGTCTTCAACTATATCCCCGTGCCGGCGCTGGCCGCCCAGCTGATGCGGATCGGTTACCGGTTGATCAACCGTTCCCAAATCCGGTTTTCAACCCGTTCCACCCATTCCGATGCCGTGGTGTTCTTTGCGACGCTCGGGGCTGCGCTGTTTTTGAGGCTCGACACCGCCATTTACATCGGCATCGGCGTGGCGCTGGCATTGTTTCTGCAAAAAACCAGCACGCCGTCACTGGTGGAATACACCTTCACTGAAAGTGGACAATTGGCCGAATTGCGCGACCGGAACCAGCGGCCGAATCCGCAGATTTCCATCATTCATGTGGAAGGCGAGCTGTTTTTCGGGGCGGCCGACCTGTTTCAGGACCAGGTTCGCCGCCAGGCCGAGGACGAAAACATCCGCGTTTTCATCCTCCGCATGAAAAATGCGCGACACCTGGACGCCACCACGGTCATGGCGCTGGAGTCACTTCACGATTACCTGCGCAAGACCGGCCGGTACCTGCTCATCAGCGGCAGCAGTCCCGATGTCACCCGCGTTCTACGCAACAGTGGTCTGCTGAAACAAATCGGCGAGGAGAACATCTTCCCGGCTGAAATCAACCCCACGATTGCGACGAAGCGCGCCCTGGTGCGTGCCCGGGAATTGCTGCCAGAAAAGGCCGAGGTCCGGCTGTTTTACGACCGTCCCGTGGATGGTGATGCCGGCGGCCCCAAAGGCGCGGGTGATTACACGATTTGAGGCGGTTGCACCTGTCGTTCAGCGGATGTTCTCCAGTTCGTCGCCTTCAAAAATGAATTGTTCCCCGTTTCGTTTCGCGGCAAGCTGTGGGCTCCTATGCAGCAGGTAAACCTTGGCATGATTGGCGGCGGCACCGTGGGCAGCGGCGTGTTTCACGCGCTCCAGCTCAATGGTGGCCTGATGGCTTCGCGCATCGACGTCGAGGTCGCCCTCCGCAAAGTCGCGGTCAAGGCGTTTGACGAACCGCGACCGTATCCCATTTCGCGTTCGTTGATGACCACGGATTGGCAAAGTGTCGTCCACGACCCCGACGTTCATATCGTCGCCGAGCTGGTCGGCGGCACGACCCTGGCCCGCGAAATCATTTTATCCGCGCTCAAACTCGGCAAACCCGTGGTCACGGCGAACAAGGCTTTGTTGTCCGCGCATGGCGAGGAGCTTTTTGCGGCGGCCAAGCGGCAGGGCGCGAATCTTTATTACGAAGCCAGCGTTTGTGGAGGCATTCCCATCATCAAATCGTTGCGCGAGGGCTTTGTGGGCAACCGCATCACCGCGCTTTACGGCATTGTCAACGGCACCTGCAATTACATCCTCACCCGGATGAAGGTCGAAGGCGCGGACTTCGACACGGTGCTCGCCGAGGCGCAGAAGCAGGGCTATGCCGAAACTCCGCCGGACCTCGACATTGACGGTTGGGACGCCCAGCACAAAATCGGCATTCTGGCCTCGCTCGCGCACGGCTTCTGGGTGAAGCCGAAGGAGATTCACGTGGAAGGCATCCGTCATGTTTCCGCATTGGATATTAAATTCGCCAACGAGCTTGGTTACACGATCAAGCTCCTGGGGATTATCAAACAGGTCGAGGGCCGAGGGTCGAGGGTCGAGGGTAAAGGCAATTGCCGGGTGCAAGTATCGGTTTACCCGACACTGATTCCCGATTCACACGTGTTGGCCGGCGTAAATGACGTTTTCAACGCCGTGTTCGTCCGCGGCGATATCGTTGGCGACACGCTCTTTTACGGGCGCGGCGCGGGCAAGGACGCCACCGCCAGCGCGGTATTGAGCGATCTGGCGGACGCGGCGCTGGATTTGAAATTCGGCACCCAGCATCGCGTGCCCCCGTTTGTGCCGCACGAGTGCGCCGGCGCGGTCGTGCCGATGGACGACGTCATTTCACAGTATTTTGTCCGGCTCGACGTGGTGGACCGGCCCGGCACGCTCGCAAAAATCGCGGCCATCTTCGGCCGGTCCAAAATCGGCATTTCCTCGGTCATTCAACCCGAAGGCCATGAGGGTAAAAGTGTGCCGTTGATTTTCATGATTCACGATGCCCGGAATGGAGCGGTGGTGAAGGCGCTCGCCCGCATTGGCCGGCTGCCCGTGGTCAAAAGCAAGCCCGTGATGATCCGGGTGGAAAATTTCGAGTAAGATGCCTCCGCTTCTCTTCCGCAGCACCAACGGACAATCGCCCGCCGTCAATTTGCGCGAGGCGTTTCATGCCGGACTGGCGCCCGATCGCGGACTTTATTTGCCTGAAGCATTTCCGCAAATCGCACCGGACGAAATCGCGGCGTTTGCCCAACTGCCGTATTCCGAGATCGCCTATCGCGTTGTGTCAAAGTTTACCGGGGGCATCATTCCCGACGAACGGCTGGCCGCGATTTGCCGCGAGGCTTACAATTTCCCGATCCCGCTGGAAAAAATCCACGACCGCGTTTTCCTGATGCGGCTGGACCAGGGCCCGACGGCGTCGTTCAAGGATTTCGCCGCGCAGATGATGGCGCGAATGTTCGGACATTTTTTACGCGATGATGGCCGGCAGGTCACCATCCTCACCGCCACCAGCGGCGACACCGGCTCGGCCGTCGCGCACGCCTTTCATGGAGTGCCGGGGGTCAGTGTCATCGTGCTGTTTCCCATCGCCGAAGTCAGTGTGAGCCAGCGCAAGCTGATGACCACGCTGCGTGACAACATCCGCACCATCGCCGTGGAAGGAAAATTCGACGATTGCCAGGCGATGGCCAAACGGGCCTTCGCCGATCCCGATCTGAAGCATATCCCGCTGTCGTCCGCCAATTCCATCAACATTGGCCGCCTCCTGCCGCAGAGCGTTTATTATTTTTACGCCGCCTCGCGTCTGGCCCGGCATGGTGAGCCCATGGTCTTTTCCATTCCCAGCGGCAATTTTGGCGACGCCATGGGCGCGGTGGTGGCGCGGGAGATGGGTTTGCCGGTGAAAAAAATCATCGCGCCGGTCAACGCCAACGACGAGTTCCCGCGCTTTCTCGCCAGCGGCCATTACGAAAAGATTTCGCCGTCGCGCAACTCGGTTTCCAACGCGATGAACGTCGGCCATCCGAGCAACCTCGCCCGGCTGGTGGCGATTTATGGCGGGCAGATGGACGAAACCGGCAAGATCCACCGGCAGCCCGACCTGGCGGCCATGCGGCGCGACCTCTTTTCCACCTCGGTTTCCGACGACCGCACGCGCGCCGCCCTGAAAAGTTTCTGGGACCAATATCAATTGCTGCTCGAACCGCACGGCGCGGTGGCCTGGCAGGGATTTCTCGACTGGCAGGCGGTTGAGCCGCTCGGCGACGCGCCCGCCGCGATCATCGAGACGGCCAATCCGGCCAAATTCCCCGAGGAAATCCACAAAATGATGACCTGGTCGCCGGACATTCCCCCCAAAATGGAGGAGGCGTTGAAATTACCGGAGGACTTCGACCAACTGGATGCGGATTACGGGAAGTTCAAGGCATATCTGATTGAACGTCACGCGGCTTGATTGCCGTCGTATTTCTGGCATCCTTTTCGTTCCAAAACTGCGATGGCTTTGATCGTACAAAAATACGGCGGCACCTCGGTGGGCAACACTGAGCGCATCAAAAACGTCGCCCGCCGCGTGGCGGATTACCACTCGCGTGGTGACCAGGTCGTGGTCGTGGTCTCCGCCATGAGCGGCGTGACGGACAATTTGATCAAACTGGCCAAGGATATCATGCCGTTGCCGAGCGAACGTGAGATGGATGTGTTGCTGGCCACCGGCGAGCAGCAGACCATCGCGCTTACGGCCATCGCGCTGCACAACCTCGGTCTCAAGGCCGCGTCCTTGACAGGCGCACAGGCGGGCATCACCACCGACGTGGTTCACACGAAGGCAAAAATCCACAACATTGCCCCCCAAAAAGTCCATGAGCTTTTGAAACAGGGCAACGTGGTCATCGTCGCCGGTTTCCAGGGCGAAACGCCGGAAGGCCAGATCACCACGCTGGGCCGCGGCGGTTCGGATCTGACGGCCATTGCGCTGGCCGCCGCACTCAAGGCCGATCTTTGCCAGATTTACACGGACGTGGATGGGGTTTATACCACCGACCCGCGCATCGTGCCGGCGGCAAAAATGCTTGAGGAAATTTCCTACGATGAAATGCTCGAACTCGCCAGCCTGGGCGCGAAGGTGATGCAGAGCCGCTCGGTGGAATTTGCCAAAAAATTTGGAGTGGTGTTTGAAGTCCGCAGCAGTTTAAACGAAAACCCCGGAACCGTTGTGAAAGAAGAAACGAAAAGCATGGAAGGCGTCGTCGTTCGCGGCATCGCGCTCGACAAAAACCAGGCGAAGGTCACGCTGGTCGGCGTGCCAGACAGACCGGGCGTGGCCGCGAAAATTTTCAAGGCGCTCGGCGACGCGACCGTCAATGTGGACATGATCATCCAGAACATCAGCCACGGCACCGGCACGCCCGCCACCGACATTTCCTTCACCGCCGACAAGCCGGATTTGCTCAAGGCGCAGAAAGTGATTGCCGGTTTGAAAAAGGAAATCGGCTATCGCGAGGTCATCACCGCCGAGAAGATTGGCAAGCTGTCCATCGTTGGCGTCGGCATGAAATCGCACACCGGCGTCGCCGGCAAATTGTTTGAGACGCTCGCGAATGAAGGCGTGAACATTGACATGATTTCCACCAGCGAAATCAAGATTTCGGTGGTGATTGACCTGGCCAAGGGCGAACAGGCGGTGAAAGCCGTCCACGCGGCGTTCATCGGCTGATCCGGTTACCACACCTTCACCCGATAAAACCGCTGCGGGGCCGGGTTGGTATCATTGACCGAGAGGACGGAATTGGAACCGGTCAGATAAGGGGCCAGAAAATTCCACTGAAGTGGTGGCATCAGGCTGTTTGCATAATCCACCTCGTACACATGATTGGAGACGGTGGAAAATGAAATGGTTGGCGGGTTCGTGACGGGCAAGGACAATTGAGCGTTGAAGGCCGGCACGGCATTGGTGCCCACCACCAGCACGGTCACGGTCCCCGTCGAACAATTCCCGCCACTGTCGCAGACCTGATAAGTGAACGTGTCGATGCCGGTGAAGCCGGGGCTGGGAGTGTAGGTGAGGTTGGTGCGGCCGTAAGCCTGGGCATAACGTCTCAAGGCTTCGATAAAGTAGTAATCGCCGTAGGTGAGTGAGACATTCACTTCGGGGGAAGGGAATTGTGGCGGCTCGCCGGTGCCATGCAGGAGGATCCCCTTGCTGGCGGTTCCCTGGGCGAGGTAATTGGTGGAACCCAGTGATTCGAGGATGTTGTGCGCTCCAGCCCAGAACGTGGCGCTGTCCTGCAGGTTCGTGGTCAATTGGCTGAGCTGGACCAGGGCCGACAAGGTAATGGCCGCCGACGAAGAATCCCGCGGCGCATTGGGAATGCCGGGGGCATCAAAATCCCAATAAGGCACGTAATCCGGCGGAGCATTGGTGAGATACCAGGTGGCCACCCGCCCGGCAGCATTCAGGAATGGCGGGTAACCGGTTTCCCGGTAAGCCATCGTAAAACCATAAATGGCCCAAGCCTGGCCCCGGGCCCAGGTGGAGGTGTTGGAGTAGCCCGCGCGGGTGCCCTGAAACGTCAGCGCGCCGTTGACGTCACTGTAAAGAACGCGCTGGAACGTGCTGTTGTCAGCGCGGATTTGATTGGTCATCGCGCGCGTCGCGTGGTTGTAGGCTTTCACGGACAAGTTGGTATCGCCATTGATGTCGGTGGCGTGATAGAGCAGCTCCGAATTCATCATCGTATCAATAATGACCTCGAAATTCGTCGGCGGGAGCAATTGGTCATCGGCGAGGCAATGCACAATGAAATTATATCGGTTGGTGAGGGAATGCGCCGCCTGCAACAAGACCGACTGGTAGGCGTTGCTGCCGGTGATCCGGTAACCGTTTCCAAAACTGGTGTTGATCATGAAACCGATGTCGTCGGTGTTGGTGTTAAATTGCTGGGAAGCAATGCCGCCCGTCCATTGTTGCGCCCATTTTTTAAAATTGGGGTCGCTGGTTTGTTCGTAAACATACCAGAGACAGCCGGGGAAGAACCCGCAGGTCCAGTCCGAGTTATTGACGGTGTTCCAGCTGCCGTTGGTCTGGGTGCTGCGTGGGTAGGTATTCGTGTTCCCCATCAGCGTGACGGTGTTGCTCAGCTGGATGGCGGCGAATCGGAACAGGTTCGACAGTTCGGGCGTGGTCACGGGCGCATTTGAATTGATGACCACCGTTCCATGGGCCGGCGTGCTGACCTGCAGGATCGCCAGTTGATTGCTCTCCGTGTCGAAATCGTTGGTCAGGACCGAAATGGTTGTCGCCTGATACTGAACGGCAACGGCCAGGTCGGGAACCGCATTGGGTGGATCCGCCCAGGCCGTGCCGCCAGGCAGCCATGGGCCGGCCAGGACAGCCAGCCACAGGCCGGCGGCAAAACTTAGATTTGGTCGTCGCGACATGTTCACGTTTCGGTCCGCCGCTTTCCCGGTCCGGGCAGCAAACCATGGATTTCCAACTCCAACTTATGAGAAAGTAACATTCTGTGATGGGACCGCCACAGGAAAAAACTGGAATGCGTTCGGCCGCGAGTTTCTGGCGCGCGAAAAGAAACCATTCACACGGCGTTCCTGGGAGCCGGGGGTTATTGGTTGGCGAGGTATCCGGCCAACGGTTTGAGCAGGCCCGACTTGATGAGGATGACGATGACTCCGGTGTAAATCAGTGAAACGATCGCGTCCTGTAACAATTCCCGGCGCCAGTCCACCGCTGGTTTCTCTGAAATTATTTTTCGCGTGCCTTTGTGCAGGAGCACCAGGCCAAGCACGTTCGTCAGCCAGTAACCAAGAATCACACTGGCGGTGAACGCCGGCTTGTAGAAAAAACTGACGAGCCAGGCGAAGGCCAGCGCCAGCGGAATATTCACGAACGCGTCGTTCCACCACGATAGCGGCGAGAGCCAAAAACCGATCGTTGCCATGATGCCGCCCGAGATTTTGCGTTTCCAAGCCATCCCTCAACCAGTGTCCCGGCGACGGTTGGGCGGAAGCAAGCGTGAAAATCAGTTTGACCCGACGTGGCGGGGTGGGTATCTTGTGGTCGTGAATCGCCATTTGAATCTGCTGCTGAACGCGCTGCGGTTGAGCCGCGCGGCGGTCGGGTTCTGATTTGTTCAACAGCTTTAGCAAACCCCACTGCCAGACCGGCGGTGGGGTTTTTTGTTTTGCCAAACCGAAGCGCTGCCGCCACAACTGAGTAAGAACATGCACAAACCACCATCAAAAAAATACCGTCCGTTCCCGCCGGTCGCCTTGCCCGACCGGCAATGGCCCAACCGTGTCCTTACCCGGGCGCCCCGCTGGTGCAGCGTGGATTTGCGCGACGGCAACCAGGCGCTCGCCGTGCCCATGAACGTCAGCCAGAAGCTCGAACTCTTCCAGACGCTCGTGAAAGTCGGGTTCAAGGAAATCGAAATCGGCTTCCCGTCCGCCTCCAACACCGAATTCGCGTTCAACCGCCGGCTCATCGAGGAGAACCGCACGCCGGACGATGTGTGGCTCCAGGTGCTCGTGCAGGCGCGCGAGGATTTGATCGAGCGCACCGTGGAATCGCTCGCCGGCGCGAAGAAGGCGATCATTCATCTTTACAATTCCACCTCCCCCGCCCAACGCCGGGTCGTCTTCGGCATGTCGAAAGAGCAAATCATCCAGGTGGCCGTGCGCGGCGCGACCTGGATCAAGGACCGTTTGCCGCGGCTCCCGGGCACTGAGGTTACGCTCCAATATTCACCGGAAAGTTTCAGCGCCACGGAAGTGGAATTTGCCAGGGAAATCTCCGAGGCGGTCATGGCGGTCTGGCAGCCGACGCCCGACCGGAAGATGATTCTGAATTTGCCGGATACGGTGGAGGTCGCGATGCCAAACGTTTATGCCGACCAGATCGAGTGGATTTGCCGGAACATCAAGCACCGCGACTCGCTCGTCATCAGTTTGCACACGCACAACGACCGGTGCACGGGCGTGGCGGCAACCGAATTGGGCTTGCTGGCCGGGGCGGATCGCGTCGAAGGCACGCTGTTTGGCAATGGCGAACGTACGGGCAATCTCGACCTCGTCACCGTGGCGTTGAACCTCTACCAGCATGGCATTGATCCCCAGCTCGATTTTGCGGACCTCAATTCCATCATCGAGGTTTATGAACGTTGCACGGGCATGACCGTGCCGCCGCGGCAGCCTTACGCGGGCGAGCTGGTTTTCACCGCGTTCAGCGGTTCGCATCAGGATGCCATTCGCAAAGGGTTGAATGAATGGAAGGAAAAAGGGCGCGCGTATTGGGACGTCCCATATCTCACGATTGACCCGGCGGACATCGGGCGCGAATACCGCGAGGTCATCCGCGTTAACTCGCAGTCCGGCAAGGGCGGCGTGGCGTATCTGCTCGAGAGCCAGTTTGGCATCGAATTGCCCAAGGACATGCAGCGCGAGTTTGGCCCGATTGCCAACGACGCCGTGGACAAGCTCGGCCGCGAAGTCAGCGGCGCGGAGCTCAAGGCCATGTTCTGGAAGGAATACGTCGAACGTGCGTCTCCCTGGCAGCTCAAGCAATTTGAAACCGAGAGTAAAAATGGCATCGTCAAATGCCATGCAACCTTACTCCACGACGGCAAGCCGGTGGAACTTGTCGGGCAGGGCAACGGTCCATTGGCCGCGCTGGTTCATGGCATGGCCCAGGCGGACGGGCCCCGTTTTGAAATCACCGCCTACAGCGAGCACGCCCTGGGTTCCGGCGAGGCGGCGGCGGCGATTGCCTACATTCAAATCAAAACGGCCGACGGCAACTCGCGTTGGGGCGCGGGGGTGGACACGAATATCGAGCTGGCTTCCGTGCGCGCGGTGTTGAGCGCGTTGAACCGGCTGGAACCGTGAGGGGTAGCTTGATGGATTTTCCCACTCGTCAAACGGGATCAAACCACCTAGCCTCTGGCTTCATGATGAAATTGAGCCGCCTTTTTGTCTATGGAATGTTGGGGGTCGTTTTCCCTGGGCTTGGCCTGCGGGCCGCCACCAATACCGTGGTCATGTCGCCACCGATTTATGCGCCCAATCTGGCGCAAGCGTCAGTGCTGTTGCCGGATGGCGTGCTCGCCTGGGACGGCGAATCCAAGGAAACCAACGTCAACGCCAATGCCGCCGTGGCGGGTTTTGTTTTCAATTTTACCAACGTCTCCAGCAGCCCCATCGTCATTTTGAATGTGCATCCGTCCTGCGGCTGCACCACGGCAAAATTGCCGCCATTGCCATGGACCCTTGCGTCGGGCACCAATGGACAGATGATGGCGACGGTCAACCTCGCCGGCAAAAGCGGTACGTTGTACAAGAGCCTTAATGTTTACACCGACAAGGGTTTTAAAACGCTGCAACTGAAAATCACCATTCTTCCCTTCGTAATGCCAAAGATGTCCGAAGCCGACCGCGCGCAGAATGTGAAAATTGCCACCGCCGACCGGCAGGCGGTTTTCAAGGGGGATTGTGCGACTTGCCACGTGCAACCGGGTGAGGGCAAATATGGGCTGGCGCTCTACGAAGCCGATTGCGCCATTTGTCACGAGAGCGAACATCGTGCCACCATGGTCCCGGATTTGCACACACTCAAGACTCCAACCAATGTTGAATTCTGGCGCATCTGGATTGCCCATGGCAAGCCGGGTTCGTTGATGCCGGCATTTTCGACGGCTGACGGTGGACCGTTGTCCGACATGCAGATCACTTCGCTGGCAGTGGTGTTAGCAGATGGCCGACTGCCCAATAATTCGCCATAACTCCAAAGCCGCCTCGCTGCAAACCGGTCGTTTACAGCGCTTCCCCGAGAATCTTTATCGTTAAATAAAAACGATAAATGCGGATGGACGTTCCACTGATTTTTCGCTTGCAAGAGTGTATTAAATTGGTACACTCCCATTGTGAGTCTGACGTACTTTGCCTTAAAGAAATTCTTCGGGTATTTGGCGTTGTATTTGAAAATCTGGCGCTTGCGAATTTCATGGCCGTGGTTCCTCCGTCATTGCGGGAGTTTGGTAATGATTCTGTCCCTGTCGGTATTAAGTTATTTGCTGATCAGCTGGTTCGTTATTCAATCGGTCGAGGTGGTCGGTGACAGCATGTACCCCACACTGATCAATACGGGGCATTATTGGTTGGAGCGGTACAGCTATCTGGTGAGTGAACCGCGCCAGGACGACATCGTTGCCGTCAGAGATCCCCAGGACAAAATGCTATTGGTCAAGCGGATCATCGCAGTTCCGGGTCAATCGGTTTGTCTCAAAAATGGCAGGGTTTATATTGATGGGCGTTTGCTGCATGAACCATATCTTTTGCCCGGTACCCCCACTTATGCCTACGATAAAAATGGGAATGAATTTGTCAGCTATGGCGACCGATATTTCGTGATGGGCGACAACCGCAACAACAGCATGGACAGCCGTGTTTTCGGAGCGGTTTCGCGTCAGGACATTCTCGGTAAAGTGGTCGAGTAATCCATCGGTTTCAGGATTCCGGCCCGGTTCCAGGCAATCCCCGCTTGCATCTGTCGTCCCTCCTGCTACGTTGTCAACCATGATGACGAAGCCAGTTGACGCCACCAACCCGGCGTGGATTGCCGGATTGGGACAACGCGTCCTGGGTGGCGGTGACCTTACCCGGCCCGAGGCGTTGGGGCTTTTTCAGATCGAAAACCGCGCCGACATTTTTGATTTGCTGTCATGGGCCAATCGGATCCGTGAACACTTCAAGGGCAACAAGATCCACCTCTGCTCCATCGTCAATGCCAAAGCCGGCGCGTGCTCGGAGAATTGCAGTTTCTGCGCGCAATCTTCCTTCTATCAAACCGGCTCGCCCCGATACGGCTTTGTGGATCCCGAGCCGGTCCAGGAAGCCGCGGAGGAGGCAAACAAAAACAGCGTCACCGCCGTCGGCCTGGTCGCCGCGTGGAAGGGTTTGAACGAAGGCCCCCTGCTGGACGAGGTTTGCGACCGTGTCCGCGAATTGAAGGCCGGCGGCAAAACCCGCCCCGATGTTTCACTCGGCATCATCAAAAGCCAGCGGGTCGCCGACCGTTTGAAGGAAGCGGGGGTCGAGTGTTATGGCCATAACCTGGAGAGTTCCCGCCGATTTTTCCCCAAAACCTGCACCACGCACACCTACGACGACCGCCTCGAAACCATCGGCTATCTGAAAAAGGCCGGCCTCAAGATTTGTTCCGGCGGCATCATCGGCATGGGCGAAACGCGCGAAGACCGCTGCGACCTCGCGTTTGCCCTCAAGGAGATCGGTGCCAACGTCGTGCCCGTCAATATTCTCAATCCGATTCCCGGCACGCCTTTTGAAAAGAACGAGCCATTGCCGGTCCTGGAAATATTGAAGACCATCGCCTGTTTCCGTTTCATTCTGCCACGGCAGGAAATCATGATTGCCGGCGGGCGCACGGTGAACCTGCGTGACGCGCAAAGCATGATTTTCATGGCCGGCGCCAGCGCGCTCATGGTCGGCAACTATCTCACCACGCTCAATCAGCCGGTCGAGAAGGATCTGCAAATGCTGAAAGACCTCGGCCTGGATCCGAGCTGGGACAAACATGGGTTCTCCGACCAGGAGGAAATCCCGGTCCATCGGGCTGGCGGCCAGATTGGCAAAGGGACGGAAGCTGTGGCAGTTTGATTGCCACAGATGGAGCGGCTCGGCAAAAATCACGGCGGTTACCGCGGCGAAACGATTGACATTGGCGCCGTCCTGCTCGAGATCGAAGCCACGGCGCCGCCACACGGCTGGATTTCCGAAAAGTTTGGCCGGCAGGGGGAGTTCGACCTGCCCGCGTTCCGCCGGCCTCCGGCTCGCACCGCACACCCCGCGCCCCGGATTTATTTAAGCGCCGGTATTCACGGAGACGAACCCGCCGGGCCACTGGCCGCGTTGAAATTGATTCAGGAAGATCCCTGGCCGGAGAACGCGGAAATTCGTTTGCTGCCGTGCTTGAATCCTACCGGCTTTACTTTGAACCAGCGCGGGAACCCTGACGGCCTGGACTTGAACCGCGACTATCTGAGTGCCAAATCCGCCGAGGTTCGGGCGCACATTGCCTGGCTGGAGCGCCAGCCACGGTTCGACCTGTACCTGTGTCTGCACGAAGACTGGGAGTCGCACGGTTTTTATCTCTACGAACAGAATCCTGACGGCAAGCCGTCGCTGGCGGAAAAAGTCATTGCCGCCGTCCAACAGGTTTGCCCGATTGACCGGTCGGAAATCATTGAAGACCGTCCGGCCCAAGACGGCATCATCCGGCCGAATCTTGACCCCCGCAAGCGCCCGCAATGGCCCGAGGCGTTTTATCTGATCATGCACAAGGCCCGACAAGGCTACACCCTCGAAGCGCCGTCTGATTTCCCGCTGGCCATCCGCGTCGATGCGCTGGTTGCCGGCGTACGCGCCGCGTTGAAATTCTTTGGTCCTGCTTGAACGTTGGTTCGCGGAAGATGGCGACGTGGAAACAAAGTTGATTTTACGGTCAAAGAACCTATCATCGTGCCTGGACCGAATGTAAGCTCCGCAGTCCGGTGAAAACGGCCCGTGGCCGGTTCGTTTTGGAAAAACTGAAAGCCAATGTAGCTCAGCGGTAGAGCAACGGTTTCGTAATTCAGAACGGGTTTTTTCCTTCAATTTCACTTCATTGGACTCAATGGAATTTGAGACCGTCAAAAGGGGCAAAACCGCAATCGCAATTTTCGGCGAGTGCCGTTGAGTGCCTCCAAGATACCTTAAAAATTCCCATACTGGATACAAAGGCGGGATACAATGGCCTAGCAAGCCGTCCCGGTATCGTCGGCGCCGTTCGATTCGCTCGTAAACCGCAAGATGTAGCGTGGGCGGAGCCACGTAAATAACCCTATAATTGATTGATCGAGCAGTCAGTCAGTTGGTCGGTTTAAGCTCCGTTTGGGGATGAAGACATGTACAGAAATGGTACAAATGCCCAACGCCGATAAGTCGCATCGAAAAATACGTTTGTGGTTATAGATGAGCAAGATATGAGATATTTGAAGATACCTGGCAAGATGGTGCAATTGTCCCAGCGGCGCTTTTTTGACTTAATCCCCGCCAGACTTTGAAAAACGACACGACCCTTTAGGTTATTTTTTGGCATCGTGAGTGCTAATAATTATTGTTAGGTGCGGTAGCGGCGGGCAATCAAGTGAACAAAACCGAACTCATAGTAACGCGCCTGCTGCGCCGTTCACACCGTGCCAACAAGAAAGAAAGTAGTATGAGAAGCAAGTCTACCCAAAAAGCGGGTTTTACGCTGGTGGAAATCATGATCGTTGTGGCCATCATTGGTTTGTTGGCCGCCATCGCGATTCCCAACTTCCTGAAGGCGCGTGCGACATCGCAACAGAACGCCTGCATCAACAACCTGCGACAGATTGATGCTGCCAAACAGCAATGGGCGTTGGAAACCGGACAGGGGCCATCGGCCAGTCCGGCGGGAACCGACATTCAGCCCTATCTTGGTCGCGGTGCCGCCGGCAATTTGCAGAGCGTGGTTTGTCCGCTGGATTCGACCAAGACCTTTGCCGGCAGTTATACCATGGGGAATATGTCGACCACCCCGGCTTGTTCCGTCAATGGTGGCGGCTCAGTTGATTCTGCCCACCCGCACGTCCTTAACAATTAACCTTGTCTGGCGGATTTTACCCGCCGAGGCAAGATTCAACTATAAGGCCTGAGGCATTCGCTTCAGGCCTTTTTTCGCTTCCTGCAGGAGGAATTCGTTTGTCAGAAAACAATAGGGCTACCGGACCGCCCGTTCGTTACAGTCCTTCCGACTGATTTTGGCGATGTCGGTCGAATACAAGTCCGGCCACGTCTTTCTGAGGGCAATCAGCTCTTCCTCTTTGTAGAGCTTGGTGCGCGGCTTGTTATTGCGGTCGTCTGCAATCTCCGTTTTGAGCATTTCAGTGATGACTTCGCCTTTAACGGACTGGCCTTTGTTGATTGCCAGTCGCCGGTGGTCCTGGAGAAAATCAGAGTGCTTGAGTTTGACAACGGTCAGGACGTGTGTTTCCAGTGAGCGGCGAATTAACTTGCCATTGACCCGTACACGCCCAAAATATGTCCCGCTGGGTTTGTAACGAATGAGGTTTGGATAAGCGTTTTGACTCAATCCGAGTCCGCGTTACGCTTGATGGAAGATGGTATGCTGGTCTTCATAATGGAAAAGGCGTGCCATCTACAAATTGAGTAGGCAACGGCCTAAGAATCCAGTGGGAATAACAGCATAAAAGGCTTTATTTACAATAGTTTTAAGCCAATGTAGCTCAGTGGTAGAGCAACGGTTTCGTAAACCGTCGGTCGCCGGTTCAATCCCGGCCATTGGCTCCATTCCTAACCGTGAGTGCGGCATGGAGTTATGAAAGTGACGGGCGCAAGTGCCAGCAGAAATGCCAGCAGAATTTAACTCTGGCGTATTCTCTGTAACTTCCACCTGCTCCCTATCTGAATCGGAATCATTTGTCGTAACCTCATCGCTGTGAAGACAGTTATGAGCCAACAATTCCGACTCTACCGCCGAAAGAATGGCGGACGGTATTATCTTCACAATCATCTGACGGGCAAACAGGAGAGTTTGCAGACCACCGACCGCGCGAAGGCCACACGGCTTTTGCACGCGAAAAATGAGGCTAGCCAACAACCGGCCATCAATCTGCAAATTGCCCGTGCTTATCTGGCGGCCACCGACCCGCAGATTGCCACCCGCACCTGGCAGTTCGTCATGGACGAAACGGCCACGCTCAAACAAGGCCCGACCCAGGATCGCTGGGTGCGGGCGATGCGGGACCAGGCGTTCGATTCCATCCGACCTTTGCCCGTCCTGGAAACCCGCCCCGAACACTTCCTGCGGGTGCTGGGAATCGGCACTGTTTGCACGAATATCTTTCTGCGACGGCTCCAAAACTTCGCCCTCGATATGTCCTGGCTGCCGTGGCCGGTGCTGCCCAGGAAGCGTTGGCCAGCCATCCAGTTCAAGGAAAAGCGCGGCATCACCTGGGAGGAACATCAAAAAATCATCGCCGGTGAAAGCAACACGGAATTGCGCGATTATTATGGCCTGCTCTGGCACCTGGGTGGCTCGCAAACCGACATGGCTTCGTTGCGCGCCGAGGATGTCAATTGGACGGACCGAACCATCTCTTACGCGCGTATGAAAACGGGAACCCAGGCGATGATTCATTTTGGCGACCGGGTCGCCGAGCTTCTGCAATCACGGCCGGCGACGGGGTATCTTTTCCCTCAGATCGTCCAATGGAAGGAGTCCGACCGCGCAAAAGCATTCATTCGTCGGCTTCGATTGGTGGGTGTTTCCGGTGTCTCGTTGCACAGCTACCGTTACGCGTGGGCTGAACGGGCCAAGACGTGTGGTTTTCCTGAACGATTCGCGCAGGAAGCACTCGGTCACGGGAGCAAGGCCGTTGCACGGGCGTATGCGAAAAAGGCCAAGGTGCTGATTCCGTCCTTGGAGGAATACGAGAAAAAAATTGTGCCGCTGCCCAACGTAGCGCGACCGGAACCCGCAGTGGCACAGCCGGTGAACGCATAATCGGAGGAAATCACATGAACTTGAATCCTGCCATGGTGCTCGACCCGGTGTTCCATTTTCACGGTGGGGACATCGCTGAATATGGAGTTTATCTTTTTCTCGTGTTTGTCTGGCTGTCCCTGTTGGTGCTGGTCTGGGTGTTCAGCAGTGGTTTGCACCGGAAATTCCCCAATCAACCGCACGTTTGCGCCGGCATCGGCATTGTCATACAGCCACACACTCCACCTTCGCCGCCAGCACTAATCATCTTCCCCGAATATGCCCCCGGATGATGGCATGGATTAAACCAGGTGTTCCCTGAAGGGTGACCATGGGGACGGGCAAGCGGCAGCGTGGAGCTTCGAGCCTCCAGCACGCCGCGTTGCCGGTCGCTACTGCGTTACGGAACTCGCCCGTCCTCATGTCGGTTGGGCCTGCCGCGCCCGCTTTCGTGCGTTTTTGTTGCGCCAGTGCCGGTGGATGGCCGCCACCACTTTGTCGAGCCATTCCGGGCTGGCGAACTTCTCCGCGAGCGCGTCACGGGAAAAATGCTTCACGCAATAACGCCCCGGATGGCCGAGCGGCTTGAGCAGGCCCGCCCGGACCAATGGGGGGATATTATGGGTGGCAATGCCCAGCGCTTCGGCCACTTTTTCCTTGGTCAAGAAGACGGGAAATTTTTCCAGCACCTGTAATTTTAATGACGATTCTGGATTCATACATGTTCCTTGGTTAAAGTGAGGGTGACGGCGGTAATGTGGGTGTTCAGCATCGCGGTCAAACGGCGGTCCGCCGACTTCACAAACTTCAATTCATATTTCTGAATCCATTGTTCCAGCAGCTTGAGGCCGCTGCCCAGCACCACAACTTCCGCCTGGGCAAAACGAATCAGTAATTTTTCCGGTGGCGCATCCGGCTCCGTCTCCAATTTCGGATTGGGAAACCGCTCGGCATACAAGAATTGCGCGTAGGGCAGCAGATAACTGATGCCGTCATCGGCAAATACGTTGAGCGTGGCCACCGTGGGGTCAAGGCCGAGGCAGGGATTGCCGCGCGGACTAGACGCCAATATGGTGGGGGGATGGTCGTTGATGTTCGACTGATTTGATTCCATGGCTGCTCCTCTTGGTAGTTTCGATTGAAAATGTTTGCGCAATGCGTTGGCGGAACTGTTTTAGGAAACGGTTGCCCCGCCGCAAAACGGTTTGGAGGAAGTCACGTTGCGGCATGGCTTCCACCGCCGCCAGCCGCGCGCTGGCATGAGTGACGTGCGCGCGCAATCGTTCGGCATCGTCAGTGAAGACCTGGCAGCGTTCGCGCCCACGTGAGATGCTGACGTAAAACTGTTGCTGATGGACGGCGGGCAGCGAACGCGTCGACGCGACGACTAAAACTTCATCCACCGTCTTGCCTTGGGCGGCGTGCGACGTGACAGCGTAACCATGCGTGAACGTGCGGTAATTTTCAGGAATCACCCGGCCATCGGCCAACAGAACGGAATCGCCCTGAATCGCCCGCACCTCGACGAGTTCGCCGTTGATAAATTTCTTCCGCCAGTTCGATTGCAGCAACAGCCTGTCACCAGCGGCCACCTTCAACTTCCGTTTCTCCCCTACATCAAACCAGGCGGAGCCTTGACCCAATTGGAAAAGCACTTCCGAACCATCGGGACATTGCACCTTGAGCCAATTGGTTTCCACGGCAACCACCGCCGCCGTTTCGCCTTTATCAAAACCGTGTGCGGTCCGATGAAAATGAATTGCCATGCCGGGATGGTATTGCCGCACATCCCGTTTCTGTGCTTCCGTCCACGACAGCGAATCAAAAACCTGAAACTCCTTTTCTTCGCCAGCCAGCCGGCCAGCCGTTTTCAGCACGGCACGAACTTTTTCCGTCACCGCTTCAATTTCTGTCCACGTCGGCGCGACCAGCAATGCAGATTGGTTTGCGGCCAACGCTTTCAGATACGACTGCGCGGCCTGGTCGTGCAGATTATCGTTGGAAAATTCCACAATTGCGCCCATGCGTTCCAATTGCGCGAACGCTTCCACCGTTCGTTTCTGTGCCGCCAGTTCGACGGCCTTGCGATACCCGGCTTTGCGTTGCCGCCGGATGGCCGTCAATTGACCGGATTTGAAATCCGAATGGTTCTCCAAAATCCGCAGAGCATCGCCACGGGCGACGGATGCGTGCTGGCCGGTGTCGCCGCAGAGCAGAACACGGCAATCTTTCGCCAGGTCAAAAAGCCGTTTCAGATCGTCAATCCCCGCCGCCCCGGCTTCGTCTAACACAACAAAATGACGCTGGGACAACGACGGCTTTGACTGCAACAAACTTTGCAGGGTGACGGCCTCGAATCCTTCCTTGCGCAATACGTCTGTCGCCGCCGCTGTCGGCGCACAGAACAGTGGTTCAACACGGGCATCCTTGCAGGCGGCGACCAGCTCGCGCAATGCCGTGGTTTTGCCGCTGCCTGCCAGACCACGCAGGCCGGTGATGCGGTCACTGGTGCGCAGGACATGGTAAATCGCCCGCTGCTGATCCTCGCTCAACCAGTCGGCAGGCCGGTAACCGGGATGTAACGGCGCGACCACATCACATCCCGCGTTGACCGTCTGAATCAAATCCAGTTCCGTTGCCAAAATCTGCCGCGTGGATAATCCGCGTCCGGTTTTGACCAAGTAAGGCGAATACTTTACGGCCTGTTTCAAGTTGCCCAAATCAACTTCGCCTTGCCGGTGAGCCAAAGCTGTTGTCAGCAATTCATGCTCTGGCACCACCGACTTGCGCTCAAACACATGAGCGACGGCGTGATTCAGGGCTTGGTGTTCTACCAAGGCGATTCGGGGCAGGCGCGATGGACGCACGGACGCGCAAAGTATTTGCAATGTCTGTAATTCGTCAGGCTGTAATTGCGCTCGTTGGCGTTCGCGCACTTCGGCCGTCGGGACCCCTTTGAGTTTGGACGCGCGGCTGCGATGCACCGCATACGCCACTTCGTTGTTCGAGAGTTTGCGCCCCAGCTTTTGCTCCATTTCCCGGACCACGGCATTCCGTTGCTCTGACCGTTTGGAAAAACGTTTCAGAATTGCTTCGCTGACGCCCTCAACCTGGAATCCGTGTTTGGCCGGAACAGTGCGATAACCCATTTCCTGCAATCGCCGCGCCAGTTCATTCCGATAAACCGCCGTGCCGTAACGAATGGCCTCGAACATCGCCCCGTTTTGCAGCGCCTTCCAACATTGCTCCCGGTCGTCGAACGTGGCGTTGAACACGGTGAAATGCGTGTGCAACAGCGGGTCCAGCGCGCGCGAACTGTCATGCACAAAGGCCGCCGCGACCAGATTGCCGGTGGTTCGGTCCTTTTGCCCGCCCTGCTTCCTGACGCGCGTGGCCGCGAAAGTTTCGAGTTCGCGGAACGCAATCTTGGCTGATTCTTCATGCGCCGCGACCAATCGCTGGTCATCCAACGTCACCGCCAGCACTGAAACGGATTTGGGCGCCGAACAGGTGAAGTCGTAAAACACGCGGCGTTGGTCCTTTTTCAGATGTCGCTGCGTCAGGCGTTCGCCGTCAGTTGGATTTCGATTCTCGCAAAGCGCGTGAAATTGTTCGCGGGTGACGGCTTGGTTTAATCCCAACCGTTCCGCGCCGGCGCCGATCCACTGGCCAGGGCGAACTTCACCGGCGGCGTAGTAATCGTTCTGCAACAGGTGCTCGACAAAGTATCCTTCCGCCGCCGCCAGTTTTTTATGGGCGATGGCACTAAACATAGGACGCAATCTTATCAGCCTTCCCAAAGGCTCCGCGTGCTTCGCACACAGCTTTTAATTTCCTGTCTGCTCTCATTTACCGTTTTGTCATTTTACCCGACGCCGAATTGTCTAAGGTGTCGTTGGGACACAAAATGCATCCCCCGATGTTCCCACGCCATTGGCCGGCTGAATTAATTTATTCGCCTGGTAATTTGATCGGGAATTGCCCGCGATGTGATGTGTCACCGTCACCACTTGCATTGTCCCTCTACGATGTTTCTTATTTTTCATCCGTAATTGAAGAGTCTGCCGGAAAGGACCGCTGGTTTTGGGTAAACCTTACACAAAATGAAGTGTCATTTTATGCGGATAAATCCATCGAAACCCTTGACAAACTGCGGTTTTCAGGTAATGGATTATTACCATGAAAGCAACGACCATGACCTTGACTGAGAAACGCCAGACGATTTTTCCGCTGGACTGGTGCCGCCGGGAAGGATTGGAGCGTGGTGGTCCGTTGAACGTGTTCGACCTGGGCAAGGATGGTTTGTTGATCCGGCCGGTGAAAGCACCCGGAAAACGGGCCATCGCAAAACTCCTGAAACAAGCACCCGCCAGCCGGCATTCGGCCAGCCAGGCGGCAGTCATTGTAAATCAAGCGTTGCGCCGGGTGCGTGATGAAGACGGCCGTCATTGACACCGGCGTGTTTGTCGCGGGTGTCTTCTGGCGTCACGAGCCCCACCTGTGCCTGAAAGCGTGGCTGCATGGCATCCTGCTGCCCGTGATGAGTGAGGAAATCTTTGCCGAATACGAGACGGTACTGGAACGGGTGAAGCACGAACAGGATTTCGATACGGAAACCTGGCCGTGGCTGGACACCCTGCGAACTTCGGCCTTGTGGGTTACGCCGGTGTCGTTTGAAGAAAAGGTGTGCCGCGATCCCAAGGATGACAAATTCATTGAGGCAGCACTGGCAGCAGAAGTACGGACAGTTATTGCACGCGACCGGGATTTGACGGTGTTGGAGAAACCATTCGGCATTGCCATGCAAACTCCGCGCGTTTGGTTGGGCACATTGACCCGCGCTCAAAGACGGTCGCTGGATTGAACCAATCTCCCGGTGGTGCAGCCGTTATTATCTGGCAGCAACCGGTTCCCTGAGACCATGCGCAATCCGGCGGATGCGCACGGCGGCAAAGTGAGTTGCGTTCGCAAGGATAATTCCAAGTCAGACGGTTTTCCAACAAGGTATATCTTCTTGGGGAAGCGACAGACGACCGTTGGAGTTGCGGTAAGTGATGGAACAACATTCGACCGACAACCTGATTGCAGGCCAACCGCAGCAAATTTCTTAATGCCGTTAGTGAAATCCGAGCCAGCGGGAAAAATTCCACCACCAGCCTCTGCTCTCGTGATGCGGTGTAACCGATGTCGGTTGAACCTGCCAGATAATGGACGAATCCACGTAACCGCTAAGCGTGGTATTGCTCAGGGCAGTACTAATTCCGTTGAGTTTCTCGCCGGCTGTGGCCGACATGCCGGAAACCATCAGAGTCGCCAACAAAGCACACACGGTAACAAGTTGTCGTGTTTTCATAAGGCGTCGCGCTCGACTAACGATTGAAACCACGCCGGACGTACGATGGCAATGCAAATCCACCTCGGAAGCCCATCGGCCTCTGGTATCTATCGCATCCTCAAGGCAGGTAAATTTCGCATTAAAATCCGGCGCTTAGACTGTCCGGATTTCCTCCAGGTATTCGGAAACCGGACAGACAAAGCGCCTCACCATTGCATCTATACGGCAGCGCACTCAACGCCCATTTCCAAAATCCCGCGACTCCACAGCCGTTCCGTCCGCTCCGATTTCAGAAACGGACGTTCAGTGCGTCCATCATCATCCAATTTGATACGTTCAATCGAACGTGATTTCTGACGGCTTTCTGAAACTTGAAAGCCTTGTATTTTTGATGACACCAACCCCTACCGAGTCCGGTAGGAAAAAACGCAACCAAAAATCACGCGGCAAAAAGCGGCAAAAGGCGGCAACGAACTTGCCGCAATTTGTCGCCTTGGACTGCGAATATTTGCCGCAACTTGCCGCCATTTGTCACCGGCAGTTGCCGGAATTTGTCGCCATTTGCCGCAATGCGCGGCGCAATTTCATCGCACTTTAACTTTCAGCTACTCGCTACCACGGTTTTTCGCCGACGGGCTATTCTGTCCCGCGATGACCGAAACGGCACAAGCAAAGCGTGGCGGCAAAGCGTTCCACAGCATCCTGGAACCGCATTTTGATTTCATCCACCAGCAACGCCAGCGGCGCAAAACGTGGCAGGAAATTGCCGGTCTGTTGTTTAGCGAGAAAGGTGTCCGTGTCACGCTCTACGCGCCGTATCGCTTTTACCGGCGCAGATTAAAAAGAGCGGCTAAACCGCATTGGGAAAATACAACCATTGATTCCCAGCCCGGCCGCCCAAATACGGTTCCCAGCCGGCCGCAATCACGGCCGGCACCGTTGCCGATGAAACCCGATTTCAAACGTCCCGATCTCTCAACCATCAACACTGAAGAATTCACATGAGTACTAACATCACCAAACGCATCCACATCAATCCCCAATCCAAAGGCAGTCTCGGCAAAAGTTTCGAGGCCGAGTTCCGCACCGCGTGGCTTGATTACCACCAAATCAGTTGGAACGGCTCCGACCTCGATGACCGGCACCATTCGTTTGCCGACCGGCATCCACAACAGGTGCAGTCCTATGTTTTGGGCAATGACGACGATAGTAAATCCACCCTGCTCGGATTGTTCCGCAACGTGTCGCGCAGTGACGCGCCGGTTCAAATCGCTCGCCATACAAGGCATTCGATTTATATTCTTGCTGTTCCCCAGCGAGGACACGGAGAGTATGAATAATCTGCTGGAACTGTTCTATTTCGCGGGCGACCGCGTGGATTACATCGTCGTCCACAATCCAGCCAAGGTCAGAACCAACCTGTTCAAGAAATCCAACATCGAAGCTGAGTTGAAAAAGTTTGGCGCGAAGGAATTGACTTTGCCGGTGGTGACTTCCATCACCCTGCTGGCCATCAAACGCGCCGAGGCCAGAGCTGGCCGCAAATTGAGTTTTGCGGAAGTGGCGTATCCCGAAGCGCCGCACTTGGAACCGCTGCTGGCCGGTGAAATGCAATGGGCAATGCAGCAGATGTTCCGGCAATATGACGCGATTGCCGGTTTACTGGTGCCAGAGCAACAGGTGCCGAAGGTCACGTCGCAGCCGCAACCGACAGCGAATCCAGCACGCTCCAAACAGCCAATGTTCAACTTGGGAGAATGAGCATGGACTTGGACAAGGACGACTTGTCGGCGCTGTGCGCCGGGTTGACGACGGACGAAGTGGACCGGGTTCACCGGCTGTTGCACGAATGGAACGTCGGGCCGGACAGCAGTTTCCCGGTGCAACTGGCGTTGTTGACCAAGACGCAATGGCGCATCGCGGCCAATCTGCCGCCCTTGATGAATGATGCCTGCAAATTGATTGAACTGCATCTGGCTGAATACCGGCGGCAGAGTCAGGTGATGGCGGATGATTTTGCCGGCACAGTGGACGGCCAGAACAAGGAGTTGAAAAAAA
>JBEKKN010000038.1:0-30441 GCA_050010675.1 Verrucomicrobiota bacterium
GAGTCGTCCCAATCATCCATTGTCCGAATTAAGAACTTTGTCTGATTTCGAGTGGCGGGATATGGTCCACAAATTGCGAGTTGAAAAGCGGGCCTTTGAGGACCGAAATAAGGCGATGGGAGGTTCAAAAGATAACTATTTCCGCCCGGCAAAACATTCTTCAATGGTGGTGGATTTTTTAAGTAGCAGGATGGAAAAGTATAGAAAAACCCCAGAATACATTAGGGTTGTGAAAAGTTTAGAATGGCCCCTCTAGGACACTCCCCGCCCGGCCGCGCCGGCCGCCGCTGCGATTTCGGCCTGGGCTCTCCAGTAATCGAGGAGATGATCCAAACTTTCCTCAAAGCTGTGCTCGGGTTGCCAGCCGGTTTCCTTGATGAATTTGTCGCAGTTCGGAATTTGCAGGGTGACGTCGGTCGGACGCAATAAATTCGCATCGCACCGGGTGGGGATTGGGTTTTTTGCCTTGGCGATCAGCCGCTGCAGGAAATCGCCCACTTTCATCGTGGTGGTTCCGCCGATGTTGTAAACTTCGCCGGGGCGGCCCCGGAGCGTCGCCATCCAATACGCCCGCATCGCGTCGCGCACATCAATAATGGTGCGAACCGAATCGAGATTGCCGTGAACCAGTTCCTTTTGCAGGCCACGCTCGATCCAGACCACTTGTTTCGTAAAAGCCGTCGCAAACAGGTCGGTGCGGCGCGGATTCAAATAGGTGAACATCCGTGTGCGGACGATCCGCATTTTGTAGCTGACAAAATAGACCCGGGCCAGCAGGTCCTGGGCGACTTTGGATACGGCATAGGGGCTGGCGGGAGCGATCGGCGTATCCTCGTTGATCGGGACGAATTTCGGGTCCACCTGCCCATAAACTTCGGACGTGCTGCAATGCTGGATGAGCGGGTCCAGCTTCAGCAACCGGACGGCTTCAAAGAGATTGCTCGTTCCGAGAATGTTGTTGCTCAAGACCGCATTCGGCGTGATGAACGACGCCCGGACATTGGCGTGGGACGCCAGATTGAAAATCGCATCGGGCTTGATTTTTTGCAACGCTTCAATGACCGACCCCAGATCGGCCAGGTCGCATTCATGCACCGTGACGCGGTCACGAATGGCCCGCAGATTGTCGGAAGTGGTCGTGCTGTGCCAGCGGCTGAGGCCATGGACTTCCACTTCCGGATGATGCTGGACGATATATTCCGCAAGATAACTGCCGCCCGAACCGGAAATCCCGGTGATCAAAGCCCGTTTAATTTGTGGGTCACTGGCCTTCATGTTTTTTTAAAAAAGTGATCAGCTGCCTTCAAACGAATCTGGTTTCCATTCCCGGAACGGTGCAATCGGCCGCCGGGAACGCGCCCGGTCATGCTTGGCGAAATCCTCCTCCCGATCGAAGAAAATGATCTGGCTGCCGCTGAACTCGAATTTGAACGGCACCTGAATCAACCGCTTGAAATGCCTTTTAATCCGGGCCTGGCGTCTGGGCGGGACGAACAACAGGACGAATCCGCCGCCGCCCGCGCCCAGAAGTTTTCCGCCCGGTGCGCCGTTCGCGCGCGCCTCGGCAAACAACGAATCCACCTCCGCGTTGGAAACCTTGTTGCTCAACGCGCGTTTGGCCAGCCAGGTCTCGTGCAGCAGTTCGCCGAACGCGGCCAGATCCTTCTTGCCGCTCAGGATGTCACAGCTTTTATCAACGCACTCGCGCATTTTATCCAGCAACGGGGCGCGCTTTTCCATTTTTGTCACGTAACTGGCGGCCACCTGCGAGGCGGTGCGCTTGATGCCGGTATAGAACAACATCAGATGCGAATTCAATTCAGCCAGTCGCTCCTGCGAAACCGTCATGGGTTGAACCGAAAAATCGCCGGTCGGAAAAAAATTAATCCGGTTTACGCCGCCGTAGGCGGCGCAGACCTGGTCCTGGGAACCGACGGTTTCCTGCAAAATATCCTGTTCGAGATGGATGCTTTCCCGGGCCAGCTGCCGTTTGCCGACGATTTGCCCCTTGAGCGCGTACAAGGCGTGCAACAAGCCGACGGTGAACGCGGAGCTCGAACCCATGCCGCTGCGCCCTGGCAGATCGCCATCGTGGTGAATCTCCACGCCGCGATCCATTTTCAGGAAGCGCAGCGTTTCCCGCGCCGACGGGTGGACCAGCTCGTCCAGCGATTGCACCATTTCCATCTTGGAATAAACCACGCGGGTCCGATGCTCGAAAAACGGCGGCAGGTAACGACAGGTCAGGTAGCAGTATTTGTTGATGGTTGCCGCCAGCACCGCGCCGCCGTGGCGGCGATACCACGCCGGATAATCCGTCCCGCCGCCAAAGAAGGAAATCCGGTAGGGAGTGCGGCTGATGATCATGGTTCGAAAAATGTTCTGGTCCGGCGGATAAACTCCTCCGCCAACGGCAATGATTCCGGCGTTCCAATATCCAAAAACGACGCGTTCGTCACGCACACTTTTAACCGTATCCGTCCGGCAATCAACGCCGGAAAAACGTCCGTCTCGAAACTCAACGGCATTTTGTCCGGAAACAGCCCGATCACCGGGGTGCGAAACAAATAGACGCCCGCGTTGATGACTCCCGTGCCGGGCTTCTTTTCATTGAACCCCGCCAATTCGCCCTTCGGGTCTTGTAAAATCGTTCCATACCGCGACGCGTCCGGCATCGGCACACCCAGGATCGCGCCGGCCATTTGAGGATCGGCAATGGATTGAACCATTTCGTCCAATGGCGCCGGCGCCAGCGAATCGCCGTTCAACACCAGCCAGGCCGCCGGTGGGTCGCCCGCCTGGCGAATGGCGTTGAGAAAACCGCCCGCCGTGCCCAGCGGCTCAGTTTCCGGCACGCACCTCACGTCCACACCCGGGACCGGTTGCGCCCGAAAGTGTTTTTCCACCACCGCCGCCAGGTGGCCGGTGGACAAAATCACGCGTCGAATGTCTTGTGCCGCCAGATAGCGCACGACCCATTCCAAAAAGGGCCTCCCGGCCACCGGCGCCATCGGCTTGGGAAGGTCCGGCAACAAATGTTCAATGCGTCGGCCAAAACCGCCGGCGAGCACAACGGCGGTGATTTGATTTGGCAAAATCCCTTTCATTTCGTCCTCGCAATTCCGATTACGAGGACCGGCACGCGGAAGAGGAGGGCTTAGACATTGGAATAAATCGTGTTCCGCAAAATCGTGAAGCCCTTGACCAGTTCCACAATGCCGCGGTCCAGGCTCCATTCCGGCTTGAACCCGGCGGCGGCGATGCGGGCGTTGCTCACAATGTAATCGCGCTTGTCCGGGTCTTCGCCGATCGGCGCCTCCACGAACACAAACTTCGGCAGGTGTTTCTGGATCACGGCGCACAGTTCGAGCTTGGACAGGTTCGCCTCGTCCAGCCCGACGTTGTAGGGCTTGCCCTTCATCTGGTCGAAATGGGTGATGCCGTGCAAAAACGCGCGCGCCACGTCGCGGATGTGAATGTAGTTGCGCTTGAAATGTCCTTCAAAAACCACCACGGCGCGATCGTGGACCGCCCGGTAAACAAAATCGTTCACCAGCAGATCCATTCGCATGCGCGGCGACATGCCGAACACGGTGGCGAGGCGGAAACTGATGCTGTTTTCGCGCGCCAGCACGGCCTCCTCCGCCTTGACCTTCGTAACGCCGTAGGTTGAGAGCGGACGCAACGGCGAGTCTTCGGTGCAGAATTTCCCCTTCTCGCCGACCCCATAGCCGCTGTTGGTCACCGGCATGATGAGCCACTGCTGCCGGCCGGCCAGCCGGCACAGCATTTCCACGGCGCCTTGATTGGTGGTCTGGGTGGCCATGGCATCGGTGTTGCAGAGCGGCACCCCGACCAGGGCCGCGAGCGGCATGATCAAATCCGCCCGGGCCACGAGCGGCTTGACCAGCGCCTCGTCCCGGCAATCGCCGCGAACCACCTGGAACTTTTCGTACTGGCAGCAGTCCAGCAGGCTGTTTTGGTTGAAATAAAAATTGTCGAGGATCGTCACTTCGTGGCCGAGGGCCAGCAGCGTAGGCGTCAGGACCGAACCCAGATAACCGGCCCCGCCGGTGATGAGAATTTTCATTGGTCCCTCCAGTTTATGCGGTGCGCCGGATTTTGAAAACAAAACTCTCGCTTTCTTCCGTCGACCGCGAACAATATGTTAACCGCCAATGACAAAGTTTCTGCTCAGAGTCTGGGGCCTGGCCAAACCCTACCGGCTGCGATTGTTCCTCGGCGTGTTGACCGGCATCATTACCGGGCTCATCTCGCCGCTCATGATCGGGACGATCATGTTCGTCTATAGCGCCTTTTTCCCGTCACCGGATCAATCGGGGACGGCGCAATTGCCGATGCAAAAGCTGCCCCTGTTCGTGCAGCATTGGTTTTATTCTGCGTGCGAGGCGGTTGAAAGTGGCGTGCAGGCGCACACTTGGGTTAAGGTGGCGTTGATCGTCGCCATCCCCTTGGTTGTGCTCTTGCGCGGCTTTTTCGGCTACCTCAACGTTTATCTCCTGCAATGGGTGGCCAGCCGCGCGGTCGCCGACATGCGCGTCCGGCTCTTCCGGCATCTGCTGGATTTGTCCGCCGGATTTTACAGCAGCAATTCCTCCGGCCAGCTCATCTCGCGGGTCATCAACGACACCGTCGCGCTGCAAAACATCTTGAATAACGCGGTTTCCGTGGTGGTGCGCGATCCCGTTTCACTCATCAGCATCCTGACGCTTTTGCTTTGGCAGCAGCCCAAATTGACGCTCATCGCAATGATCGCGCTGCCCGTGGTCATTATTCCCATTGTCATTTTCAACCGCAAAATACGCCGGTCCAGCCGCGAAGCCCAGTCGCTGATTGCCGAATTGACGCAAACCATGGCCGAATCCTTCACCGGACACCGCATTGTCAAAGCCTACAACCTGGAACCCATTGTGACCGACCAGTTTCAAAACGCCGCGCGCCGGTACGTCAGTCAATATATGCGCATCATCCGCGCCGGCAGCCTACCCGGCCCGCTCATTGAATTTTTCGGTTCCTGCGGCGTGGCTCTGCTGCTCGCGTATTTGATTTATCTGTCGCCCGGCCACCCCAACCCCGCGGTGTTCCTGCAGTTGATCGGCAGTATTTTTTTCATTTATCAGCCCCTGAAAAACCTCACGCAGTTGCAGAATCAAGTCGTTCGACACGCAGACGACGGTGGTTGAGCCGGCCCGGCCGCGCAGACTGCAAGCCGCCGGTGCGGACATCCAATTCGAGCACGTCCGTTTTTCCTACGGGGAGAAGGTTGCGCTGGACGATATCAATCTGGAAATCAAATCCGGCCGGCTGGTCGCCCTCGTCGGCGCCAGCGGCTCCGGCAAAACCACGCTGACCAACCTCTTGCTCCGCTTTTACGACCCGACCCACGGCGCCATCCGCATCGGCGGCGTGGACCTCCGGGAAGCCTCCACGAGCGACCTCCGCACCCAGATTGCCGTCGTTACCCAGGAAACCATTTTGTTCGATGACACCATCCGCCGGAACATCGAACTGGGCCGGCCCGGCGCGACCAATGACGAAATCATCGCCGCGGCCAAACATGCCTATGCTTACGATTTCATCATGCCAAGACCGGAAGGCTTCGACGCGGTTATTGGCGAGAAGGGGGTGATGCTTTCCGGCGGTCAGCGCCAGCGGATTGCCATTGCCCGGGCTGTCCTCCGTAACGCGCCCATCCTGGTGCTGGACGAGGCCACGAGCGCACTGGATACCGAGTCCGAACGCGCGGTGCAGGCCGCACTGGACGAGCTGATGAAGGGACGCACGACCATTTGCATCGCGCACCGGCTCTCGACCATTCTGCACGCGGATTTGATCGTGGTGCTCGATCAGGGTCGCATTGTGGAAACCGGCCGCCACGAAGAACTGGTCCGGCGCGGTGGCGTTTATCAAAAACTTTACGAACTGCAATTTCAGTCCAAAGTAGGAGACGACGTAAGGGGTCTCTGATTCCAGATCTAAAAATTGAGACTCGTGACCTCGTCTCCTACAATCGCGAATACGCCGGAAAAAATCCTCGGCCTGCAATTCAAATACTTCGGTGACGCCGTGCTGCTCACGCCGGCGCTCCGTGCCCTGCGCGAATATTTTCCCGCCGGCGAACTGCACCTGCTCGTGCCAGAGGAAATCGCGCCATTGTTCCAGCACCTGCCGCATCTCAACCGGGTCTGGCCCATGCCGCGCCGGCGCGGGCGCGCGCAGTTCGGCCAAAGCTGGCCGATGCTTCGTGCCCTGCGCCGCGAGCGGTTTGATCGTTCGGTCGATTTTGCAAGCAATGACCGCGGCGCCATCATAAGCCGGTTCATCGGCGCACGCCGACGGCTCGGTTGGGGCGGCCGGGGTGGATTTTTTGGTCGCAAGTTTTGCTACACCGACCGGGTGACGCCGGAGGCGAAACCGCAGCATGAATCCGCGCGTCTGGTACAGCTTTTGTCCGGCTGGCAGATTCCATCACCTCCTTCGTTGGAAGCCGAAATCCACGCCGATCCAGCCTTGGCCGTTGCCGCAAAAAAACTTCTCCCCGCCGAACGCGCCGTCATTTGCCATGTTGCCTCCAGCCAGCCCCGGAAGGAATGGCCGCTGCCGCATTGGGCCCGGTTGCAGCGTCTGGCCAGCGGGGCCGGATTTCACGTCATCTTCACCACCGCACGCGGTGGACGCGAGCAGGCATTGATGACGGAATTAAAGAGACTGGTGCCGGACGCGGTGATTTTGCCACTGGTGCCTGAACTGCCCCTGTTTCTGGCTCTGCTGGCGCGCGCCGGCGTTTTCATTTCCGGCGATACCGGCCCGCTGCACTTCGCCGCCGGACTGGGGGTGCCGACGATTTCATTGTTTGGTCCAAGCTCCCCCGTGCAGTGGGCGCCCATCGGCAAGCGTCATCAGGTTCTGACGGGGAGTGCCTGTACATGCGACGGCAGCCTGAGTGTCTGTCAAAGTGCCAGTCATTGTCTCACGGCCATTTCGCCCGAACAGGTCTTTGCCGGTTTGCAACCGTCGCGGTGACTCCGCGCCGGTTTTGCCCCTCAACCGCTGTCCCAAGCATTAGCGGTCCTGCTTTCTTAAATTTGGCCTGCAAATTGCATGTAACGTCTCACGCTGCCGGCTCGTATAAAGAGGCGACGGCTGAAAAGCTTGAAAATCAAAAAATGACGTATGAAAACGAGACATAATGCCATGAGTTTTGTCGCGGTTACCGTGACAATGGTTTCACTGGGTGCCGGTCTGTTATCGGTGAGCGCGGGAGATCGTTACCGTTCCGGCTCATTTGAAAACAGCCGCGGACGCAGCGGCACCTTCGAACAGAATATTTATCGCCAACCCGGTTCCAGTCAGCGCGACACCACCGTCCAGACCGGCAACGGGGTCTGGGCGCGGCAATCCGATGCGACCTGGAATCGTCAGGCCGGGACGGCCAACCGTACCACCGTGACCACCGCGCCGAATGGGAAAACGGCCACCATTGACCAGAGCGCCATTCGCAATGGCAACACCCTGACGGTGAACGGCAGCCGCACCGGCTACGACGGCAAAACTTCCGATTGGAACAAAACCGTCACCGCGAACGGCAATGGCACCGCCACCGTGAACGGTCAATACACCCGCCAGAATGGCAACACGATTGACACCAGTTCAACCGTGACCAAAACTGCGGAGGGTCATACCACCGCCGGCGCCTACACCACCAGCACGGGCAAGGGCGGCACGTTTGATAACACGGTGGTCAACAGCGATGGCACGCGCACGAAAACCGATACGGTCACCGGCGCCAACGGGAAAACCGCCGATCGCGTGGTGACGACCACCAAGGATGACAACACCATTGACCGCACGGTTACCACGACCGGACCGAATGGAAAGACCGAAACGCATTCCGGCAGCGTGACGTTTAACCAATAATCTATCCCCAAATAAAAAAGCTCCGCCGATCATTTCGGTGGAGTTTTTTGTTTTTAAGGCTATCGCCGGCCCAGCTGTTGCAACAATTTTCCGTGGATGCCCCCGAAGCCGCCGTTGCTGAACACGACGACGATGTCGCCGCCTTGGGCGTGCTTCACGGTGTGCGCGACGATGGCCTCCACGTCAGGCAGGTAGGCCGCGTCTTTACCGGAATTTTTCAAATCCTGCATGAGTTTTTCAGGATTGAGCCGTTCCTCCGGCGCGATTTGTTCCAGCCGCGCGATTTCGGCAACCACGACCGCGTCGGCGTCGGCGAACGCGCCGGCCAGCTCGGTTTGAAAGACGTTCCGCCGGGTCGTGTTGCTGCGCGGCTCGAAAATGGCCCGGATCTTTTCGCGCGGATATTTGATGCGCAAGGCCCGCAGGGTTTCCCGGATGGCCGTGGGATGATGGCCGAAATCGTCCACCACCGTTACGCCACCGGCGATGCCGCGGACCTCCATCCGGCGTTTGATGCCTGTGAACGTGTCGAAGGCGGCCTGGATCTGGTGGTTTTTGAGGCCGCAATGCTTGGCGCAGGCGATGACCGCCAGCGCGTTCCGCGCGTTCAGTTCGCCCATCATGTTCAGGTGAAATTTGAAGCTGGGAATTTCAAATTCGGTGGCCGTCGGGCCATAACGGAGGTTGCCGGCCCGAATGGCGTTGTTTTCACCCAGGCCAAACCGTTTCACCGGACAATGGGTCACCGTCAACAGCGGCGCGAGATTCGGGTCATCGCCGTTGGCGAGCAGCAGGCCGTTGCGGGGAATGAGCCGGATGAAATGCGAAAAGGATTTTTTGATCGCGTCGAGGTTTTCAAAAATGTCGGCATGGTCGAATTCGAGGTTGTTGAGGACGGCCACTTCCGGCTGGTAATGGATGAACTTGCTCCGTTTGTCGAAAAAGGCGGTGTCGTATTCGTCACCCTCGATGATGAACCATTCGGAGTCCGTGAACCGCGCGCCCTGGCTGAGATTGTTCGGGATGCCGCCGATGAGATAACTCGGATTCAATCCGTTGTGCTCGAACACCCACGTCAGCAGCGATGTCGTGGTGGTTTTTCCGTGGGTGCCGGCCACGACGATGGAACGTTTGCCGCGGATGAAAAATTCCTTGAGCAGCTCCGGCAGCGAGCAGTAGCGCAATTTGTGGTCCAGCACGAATTCCGCTTCCGGGTTGCCCCGCGAGATCGCGTTGCCGATGATCACCAGATCGGGTTGGTGCGCGAGATTCCGCTCGGCATAACCATTCATCACCTCGATTTTTCGCTCCGCCAGGAACGTGGACATGGGCGGATAAACATTCTGGTCCGAGCCGGTGACGCTGAATCCTTTTTCCTTCATGGCCCCGGCTGCCGACGCCATGGCCGTGCCGCCGATGCCGGTGAAATGCACCGATTTGATTTCCGATGAAAACATGCCGGTGAATTAAACCATGAAGACCCGGAGGCACAAAGTTTTTTGATGTCGCGCAAACCCCGCCTCCGGGGCCAACAATCTTATTCGCGGACGCTATTCAGTTTCCAACCCCTGATTTCCCGCTACACTGTCGCCAATACACTGGCTGCAAACGATTGATACGGCCCTGTTCCGCTTTATCAACGGCTCGTTAAGCAATCCGTTCTTCGACTGGCTCATAAACGGGTCAGGCCTGAGTATTGACACCGAAAGTGAATAGACAACTATTGTCAGGCTTTTGGCCAACTTTTCTTTTTGGCGGTGCTGCCTTGGGGCTATGCTTCCGATACCTGTGAACGTCTTTTGCGCACAAATACGAGGGTCACAAACAAAACCGCCACGATCACAATCACAATCGGCTTGTGCTGGGCTGCCCAGAGGTGGAAGGCTTGCACCGGTGATTTGGGATTTTGTAATTCATCCAACTGTTGTTCGCATTTCCCGATGACGCGATAAAGCTGGTTGATTTCCATCATCTCCTCCTCGGTCAGTCTCTTTTTGGGCACCGACCGGTCCGTGAAGAAATATTTGGTCATGGGGTTGAATTCGAGTTCGTGGCTAATATAAACCACATTCGGATTCAGGTCCGACATAACATAGTCATACTGGTCATAGATAAACATCTGGGTGGTGCGGACATCCACCGTGTTGAAATCAGGCTCTTCCGCTCCGGGATGGAACCAGCCCGGACTATACATCGACACCCGCATATCGGGTGTGCGGGGCAGGCCGGTCACGGGCTGGTTTACGATCTGCTGAACCTGGGATATCGCATCGTTCATTTCCGCTTTTAAGTCTGAAATGCTGGAAGGGTGATGGGTGTCGACGACCGGAATGTGGACTTGGGTATTGCCCAGATGTTGCTTCTCGGCCGCCACTGCCGCCGCCGGGTCATAATGAAAATGCTTTTGCAGCGCCGGGTCGAGCTCCTTCAATTTGGCATTGGCCAGGCCCCGGTCGGAAATGAAATAAATGTCGGTGGCTGTGACCTCGGTAACGGTGACGTTGCTGTAAGTTTCACTGCCCACCTTGAGCACCGGCAGCTTCTCGTCGGCAAATGCCGTTGAGATCATTACAATCAGACCGAAAATCAGAATACCACTTGCGCGCATTTTTTCTGTGTATTGAGGATAATTGCTTGTCGAGTTTTGCAAACTTCAAAGCCAACAGACAACTGTCAGCAGGCTTTGGGCCAAAATTTCCAGTTGCGGTGCCGGGCATGACTTCTTGGAGATCGTGGTCTTCATATGAGGCGGGTGCGCCTTCTCGTGGATACATCCGAATTCGTTTTTCAACCCTTGATTTCCCGCTACACTGTCGCCAATGCACTGGCTGCAAACGATTGATACGGCCCTGTTCCGCTTTATCAATGGCTCGTTAAGCAATCCGTTCTGCGACTGGCTCATGCCCCTCATGAGCGGCGGCGACGGGGTCATGCGCTGGTTCGTACCCTTGGCCGTGGTGATGGTGGTGGGCACGCTGTGCTTCGGCAGCGCCCGGGCGCGGTTGTGCGCCTTGATGATTTTTCTGGTCGTCGCGCTCGGCGATCCCCTGGTCATCAACACCATCAAACATCTTGTTGAACGCCCGCGTCCCTGCATGGTGCTGCCCGGAGTGGTCGAGCGCCTGGGTTGCACCACCTCCGGCAGCATGCCGTCCGCGCACGCGGCGAACTGGTCCGCCATGACCATGGTGCTGTTTCTTTTTTACCGTCGCAGCCTCTGGTTCATGCTGCCGCTGGCGCTGATGGTTTCGTTTTCGCGCGTCTATAACGGTGTGCATTATCCCAGCGACGTCCTGGCCGGCATGATTTTGGGCGCAGGCTACGCCGCCGCCGGAGTGGTGGCGGCGCAATCGATTTGGAATTGGGCCGGACGGAAATGGTTTCCGGTGTGGCACGCCCGGCTGCCATCGCTTCTGAAGGCAGAAGGCAGAAGGCAGAAGGCAGAACCGGATGCAGCCAAATCAGAAATCGGAAATCGGAAATCGGAAATTCAGTGGCTTCGCCTCGGCTATATTCTGATTTTTGTCATGCTGATCGCGAGCTGGGGGTACCTCGCCAGCGGCACCATCCAGCTCAGCCAGGACGAAGCCTATCAATGGGTCTGGTCGAAGCACCTGGCGTTGTCGTATTACAGCAAACCGCCGGGCATCGCGCTGATTCAATTCACCGGCACCTCACTGTTCGGCGACACCGAATTCGGCGTCCGTTTTTTTGCACCCCTTTTCGCGGCGATTCTGAGCGTGATGGTGTTGCGTTTTCTGGCGCGCGAAGTCGGCGCCCGTCCAGCCTTCTGGCTCTTGCTCATCGTCATCGCCACGCCGTTGCTCGGCATCGGCACGATTCTGATGACCATTGACCCGCCGCTGGTGCTCTGCTGGACGTGGGCGATGATCGCCGGCTGGCGCGCGGTCCAACCGGACGGAGCGACCCGCCATTGGCTCATCGTCGGTCTGGCCATGGGCCTGGGTTTTCTTTGCAAATACACCGCCGCGTTTCAAATCATCTGCTGGGCCGTCCTTTTCGCACTGTCGCCGAAGGTGTGCGTCCATTTGCGCCGGCCCGGTCCCTGGCTGGCGTTGTTGGTTTTCTCGATCTGCACCCTGCCGGTGGTGATCTGGAACTGCCAGCACGGCTGGAGCACGCTCAACGACGTGGGCGGCGATGCGGGATTGCATTCGCGCTGGGAGCCGACGCTGCGTTATTTCTGGGATTTTGTGTTCTCGGAAGCATTCCTGTTGAACCCCGTTTTCTTCATCGGCGCGCTGTGGGCAATGGTTGGCCTTTGGAAATGGCGGCGCGAACGGCCATTGTGGCTGTATCTGTTCTGCATGGGCGCGCCGGTGTTTCTGGGCTACTGGCTTTACTCGTTTCACTCGCGCGTGCTGCCCAACTGGATTGCGGTTGCCGTCGTGCCGATGTTTTGTCTGATGGTCGCCTATTGGAATGAACGGCGGCGTATGGCCAAACCCTTTTTAACCGTTGGGTTGGTGCTGGGATTTTTCGTCTTCGCGGCCCTGCACCAAAGCAAACTGGTGGGGAAAATCACCGGGGATGAATTGCCGCCGTCGAAAGACCCGACCCGCCGTTTGCAGGCCTGGAAAGAGGAAGCCGCGTTCGTCGAGGCGGAACGCGAGCAACTGCAGCCGCCTGGCACAACAGCATTTATCATTTGCAGTCACTACGGCATCACCGGGTTGTATTCGTTCTACATACCCGAAGCGAAAGCTGCGATTCATTCGGACGAACCGCTGGTCTATGCCATGGATTCCGACTCGCCGCACAATCAATTTTATTTCTGGCCGGAATACAATTATGCCGGGCATCGCCAGGGGCAAAACGCCGTTTTTGTGAGTGAAGTGGACCCGTATCCGCTGGAGCCCGGCTGGTTTTGGAAATGGCTGAAGCGCGAGCCGATCTCGTATAGCAACATTCCGCCGCCCTCGCCGGCCCCGGAGAAACTGTTGCAGCAGTTTGCCTCGGTCGCCGACCTGGGCGAGCACGACATCGAACTCGACGGCCGCGTGTTTCATCGCGTGCATCTCTGGGCGTGCTATCATTTGAAATGAGAAGTGCGAAGTGCGAGGTGAGAAACGTCGGCGAGATACCCGCGATCGCGGAAATTGCGGCTACCGCCTCATCCTCGATCGTTCTCCGTGTTCGCGATTATGATTTGGCGGCCACGCTGGATTCCGGCCAGGTCTTCCGCTGGCAGCCTGAGCGCGGGCGGCCCGCCCGCGAGTCCCAACTCTCGCCTCACGCGGGCCGGCCGCCCGCGCTCCTGGATTCATGGGTTGGTGTCGTGGGAAAGCATTGGGTGCGGTTGACGCAAACCGATGACGGCATTCGCGCCGAAACCGCTACGCCGGTCGAAAATTGGGACTGGCTCCGGGAGTTTCTGCAGACCGGGGTCGATTGGGACGCGGTACTTGAAAGTTTTCCCGACGACGCGCCGATGCGCGCTGCGGTTGAGGCGTGTCAAGGGTTGCGTGTGTTGCGCCAGGACCCGTGGGAATGCCTGGCGTCGTTTATTTTGTCCTCCACCAAGCAAATCGTCCAGATCCGGCAGATCATTGCGCTGCTTTGCGAACGTTTTGGCGAGCCGATTATGCCGGCGGCATCCGCCTTTTGCGCAGGAATTCGCCGGCAGGATGCCGGCGCTCCCGGTAAGAGCCGCCGTTTGTGCTGCACGTTTCCGTCACCGGAAAAAATCGCCGGTCTGACCGAGCCGCAACTGCGCGCGTGCAAGATGGGGTTTCGCGCGCCGCATCTGCGCGCCGCCGCCCGGCAGATTGCCGACGGCACATTTGATTTGAACCGGCCGCGCCGTTTGTCGCTGGCCGAGGCGCGGGCGGAGTTGATGAAATTGCGCGGCGTGGGCGGTAAAATCGCCGATTGCGTTTTGTTGTTTGCCTATGGATTTGACGGGGCATTTCCGGTGGATGTCTGGGTGGAACGTGCCTTGCGTGAGCTTTATTTTCCGCGCCGGCGGGTGACGGCCAAACGCCTGCATCATTTCGCCGCCACGCATTTCGGGCCGCGCGCGGGCCATGCGCAGCAATATCTTTTTCATTACATGCGGACGAAAATGGGATAGTCTCGCGCGAAGGCCGCGAAGGTCGCAAAAGGGGGAAACTCCTTCGATTTCTTCGCGTTCTTCGCGCGATACCAAATGAAAATTGAAGTCATTCTGACACCGGCGGAACTGCCCGTGCTGGCCCGCCGCGATTTGCGTGACGCCGTGTGCGTGGTGTTTGACGTGCTGCGGGCCACCAGCACGTTCGTAACCGCACTGCAGAACGGTGCGAAAGCCATCGTGCCGGTCAGTGAGATTGCCGAGGCGCTGGCCTGGCGGCAAAAGCAACCGGACGTGCTGCTGGGCGGCGAACGCGACGGGGTGAAGATCCGTGCAGCTCAAACCGGCGGCGTTGATTTTAACCTCGGTAATTCGCCGCGGGAATACACGCCGGAAAAGGTCCGGGGCAAGACCATTGTTTCCACCACCACCAACGGCACGCGTGCCTTGCGCGCCTGCGCGGGCGCACAAACGGTCCTGGCCGCGTCGTTCCTGAACCTGACTGCCACGGTGGACTTCATCAAAAAACTCCGGCCCACCCAGGTTGTGCCCGTCTGCGCCGGCACGCACGAAAACCCGGCCCTGGAAGACGTGCTGGCGGCGGGCGCGTTATGTGAAATGCTGATTCGGTGGGGCGAGACTACTGGCGAGCCGAAAAGCGAACAGAAACACTCCGGCTCGCGAGGACGCTCGCCCCACCAAAAAGCAACCAGCGACATTTCGGACTCGGCGGAAATGGCGCGGGCCACGTATGCGCAGGCCAAATCCGATCTGGCGGCGGCGGTTGGCCGTTCGGAAAATGCCCGGCGGTTGCTGGGGATTCCGGAATTGCGCGATGACGTTTCGTTCTGCCTGCAACGTGACCGCTATCCGCTGGTTGTTAAAAGGGCTGCCGACGGCGCGACCTTTGTCTCCGTTGTTTAAGTGGCCGACCGCACCGGCTTAAAACCGGTATTGCATCGTGGCGAGAATCAGGTGGGAGGTAAAATCATTGTTTCCGCCGGACGTTTCGTCCGTGTAGTGGTAAAAACCATATTTCAGACTTAAGCGGAGGTTCTCCGTGAGCCGCCTCACGATTTCCGCGGTGACGGCGTGTTCTTCTGCTCCGGCGCCGTAAGGCACCCCCACCGTGGCATTGTTGTCGTAATTGTCCGCCCGGTAATAATTATAGCTGAGGTTCAGGTCGGTCTTGTCGTCCACGACGAAATCCGAGGTAAAGTTCACCGTCCAGTAATTGTTCTGCGCGGCAAGAACCGGCGCGGCGGTCAGACCGGACGGGACATAATCTGACGCCGGCGTTTTGGTTTCGCTCAAAACGTAGTTGAAACCGGCGGTCAGCGATAACCGCGACCACGGCGACCAATTGGCGTTGGCCGCGATGATATGGCTTATCATCCTGGAGGATTCCGTGTCCCCACTGCCCGAAATCGGATCCGGCTGCGTGTGGACGGTGGACCACTGATATTCATAACGACCGCTCAACGACACATTTTGCAAGGGTCTCCAGGTCAGCCGCGCGTTTCCGTCGTAGGTCTCAAAATTCTGCATCACCAGGTAGCCCGGATAAGTGAAGCCGCTATTGTTGGCCGTACTGTCCAGCGGGAAACTGTAGTTATAATCGTGATTTTCATAGTAACCTCCGACGTCCAGCGTGACGCGATACGAGGGATACCATCGGAGACCCAGGCTGTATTTTTGGAAGAGCCGGTTGTTATTGATCTGGCTTTGAACGGACTCGACCGCGGTATTGGCATTGATCGGGATCAAACCGCCATATTCGTTCAGGTTTCCGCTCCCCTCCGTCCATTCTCCGCGGGCATAATACACCCAGTTCGTTATGCCGGTATAGTTCAAGTCCAGACGCTCGCTCACCTCCAGATCGCTCTGGTCGCCCTGACTCGTGCCCGGCGTTCCCAGGGAGGTCTCGATCTCGCTGGCATTCACATTCGCATCCTCTTTTTGAATGCGCACGGAAGGAACGATAGAAAAATTCTGGGTTGGCCGCGCGTACAAATTCAGGTTGACCACGTGGTCCTGCACCCAGGAATTCCCGTTCAAGTTGTTATAATCGAATTCGTTGCCGAAGTCGGGTTGATAGGTGTAGCTCCCGGTGAAATCATTGTGCAGGTCCGAATACGAATAAGCCGTGGAAAACATCAGGTTGTCCTTCAACCAGGTCTCGGTGAAAGCATGCGCATTGAACAGATCATACGAGACACTCGACTGATCGGTCATTGCCTGATTGAAGCTGAGGCCGGGATATTGATCGCTGTTCAGGGAATTATTCAGGCTGCCCGTCTCGTATCGCACGCCCGCGCCCAGGTCGGTGGCCTTGATTTGCTGGGTCGCGTCGAGTTGGAAGGTATCGCTATGCTCGTCAATGGCATAAAAGGAAGGGTTCAGCCCGCGGTCCACATTGGGCGCCGGTTGCGTGTAGCCCCAACTGGTGGACCCTTCGTCTCCGTTCCGATAGGTATGGGTGTATTTGAACGTGACGTTCGGCAGATTCGCCAGCCGCAATCCGCTTTCCAGGGAAATCGTCCCGTTATCCAGCGCCAGGGCCTCAGCCGACTGCGGATACCATGCGCCCGAAGTCGGGTAGAAGCCGCCATCACCGTTTTCCCACGTGCGGAACTGGTCATAGTTCAAACGCACAAAACCGATGTTCTGCTGTTCAAGGTCGAGGCTTAACTTGTAATCACGGTTGTCAAACAGGGCGTGTCCGTCTGCCGACAAGGTGGTGTTCTTGCCGAAGGTCGTCCCGTAATGAAAATCCGCGATGCCGCCAAACGCCCCGGTCCGGCTTTGAAAATTCTGCTCCGCCTGGGCCCGGTTGCCTGAGGCGATGAACCCGCCGACGGCCGGTTCGATCCAGTTGCTGTAGGTATTGGTGCCGCCTTCAAACATTTGTTCCGGCGTCATCGGCGGCGGAGTCGCCGCCGGCGCATTGGTATCCGCCGCCCGGAGCGCAGACAGCCCCCCGCAAAGGCCGAGACAGGCGATACACCACCACCGAATCCGCTCTGTGAGGCCTGTTCCTTTTATTTTCATTCGGGTATTGGGGTGTTGATTAAAACCTGAGGGACGGGCTGACTTGGGAACCATGAACTGCCTCGTGGCAACCCGCCGTCCAGCAGGTGCCTTCCTGTAGACTGGCGGTATGGTCCACGCCGCCGATGTAAACGCGGCCGCCGTTTAACTGCTGGAAATGGCATCGAAAACAAAGATTGGCGTCCCGGACGTTCAATAGTTTGGCGTTGATTGAGCCGTGGGGATCATGGCAGGTCGTGCAGCCTTCCCGCATGGCTTCGTGCTCGAACACATAGGGCCCGCGTTCGGCGGGATGGCAACGCAGGCACATCTCGTTTGCCGACAGCGCCGAGGTGCCGCCGCCCAGATAAATGGAGCCCTTGTGCGGGTCATGGCAGTCGGTGCAGCTCATGTGGCCTTCGGGCACCGGATGATGATCCGGCAATTGAAACTGGGCGCGGACATCGGCGTGGCATTGGTAACAGACCGTTTCCTCCGAACGCGCCGGTTGCACAGCGAGACGCGCACCGTAACCGCCCGTCTCAGATCGCCCGGCGGTGAACGTGTACGGAGGCTTCGTGTCTCCGCCTGATTCCGCATGACTGCTGCACGGCCCATGGCAGGATTCGCAACCGGCATTCAGCGCGTTGGTTCCCTGGGCCATTAACCGCGCGTGATCGGCGGTGACGAAATCCTTGGAAATATTGTCATGGCACGTGTCGCACTGGTCGGAGCCGATGTAGGTGGCGCCGGGGACATTGGGGAGTTGCACCACGGAACGGCTGACGGTGGTGCAGGAAATCACCACCAGCAGCGGAGCCATTACCCCGCCGATCAGCGCCAACCATCGGCCCCATCCGGCCGAGGGTCGATGGATGATCTGCCCAATGCGCTTCCGTAATTTTTTTTGTGGCGACTTCATTGGTATATTTGGCCGTCCACCCAGGTTTGGGCACTTTGCAAAAGCTGTATGTCATACGGGGCGTTGTGGACGCCGTAACTGCCGTCGTACAACACCAGATACAAATCGAAACGTGCCTTCTTGATGTCATTGGGGATCAACGCCTGCCCGGCCGCGTTCGGCCCGGAGCCGCCCGGGGATAAATCGCCGGCCGACGTGTATTCCCAAGCCACAGTCCCGTTGGTCTGCAACGCCACCGGCGCCGCATTGGTGGCCCACATATCCAGCAAGGCCGTGGTCTGCTGGATTTGATTCGAAACATCGCTGGACACAAATTGAACCAGCCCGGACGGATCGGAGTGGCAGTTGAAACAAAGTTGATACGAAGCCACCTTGAACGTATGGCCGCTGGCATTATTCGTGGCGGTCTGCATGTGGCATTCGGCGCACTGCATTTCCAGCCGCGAATGCGTGGAGGGGAAGTTGGGGGAAGTCCCGTCCGCCAGCACACCGACGGTACCCAGCAGCATATTGTACTGCGGCGACTCATGCGGCGAACGGCTGGTATCGGTCCACGCTGAGCCGCGGTCGTTGTGGCATTGGGCACAAACGTTGATGGTGGGATTGTATTTGTTCGAGAACACGTCCGAGGTCGCCAGGTAGAAATCATTGGTCGAAGCCAGGGCGCAACGGAGCTGGTTGGTGTAAATCGGCCCCAGCTCATTGTTGGTGATATAGGCCACGTTGCCGGTCAGTTGATTGGTAAATGCTATGACGCCATCCAGCACGTTCGTCCAAACCGAAGTCGAATGCGGATCATGGCAAACGGCGCAGGTGATGGCGACGTTGTAATCGTTGGTGAGCGTGGTGACCGGGTTTTGGTCTTCCAGCAGGGCGAGCCGGGCTGAACCGGAATGGCACCGGCCGCAACTGCTGATATTGGCCGCGGAAGCCGCCATGGACTGCAACACGTCCGGCACCACGGCGCCATGCGGCGATGCGCTCCAGTCTTCAAACGGAAAAGCGGTCGGGTTATGAGCAACTACTTCTGCCGGGGCGAGCCGGGCGCTGTGACAGCCGCCGCAAACCTGCGCGGCCAGTTCCACTTGCGGAACGATCGTCGGATCGACCGTATTGCCGGTGTGATTGCCGGCCGGGCCATGGCAGTTTTCGCATTGAACCCCTTCCAGCAATGGCGTGCGGAAGGTGCTCATGAAACCCGTCGGCAAGCCGTAACCGACGGTGTGGCAAGCCAGGCACGAACCATTCGTTTGGCCGCCTAGCGTCATGAACACCGGATCGGTGAATGCGCCGGCGTGAGGGGTGTTCGTCACGAACGGATAAATGTTCCCGTGACACGGCGCGCAGGCCATGGCCCCGGCGTAACTCGACGATGGGCCAAACACGCGGAAAAAGTCGTTGCCCTGGACGTTGGTGATGGTGGCGGTCCGGCTCAGGTTGGTTTGCGGTCCGACTGCCAACCAACTTGAATCCGTCAGGTGGATTTTATGCCAGACCTGATAATAACCTGACGGGCCGTCCCACGTCAGCACGATGCCATTGGTGGTTTGTTGGATGCCTGTCATCACGGGCATTCCCGGCATGCCGCCGGGCTGCGTGATGCTCAGATGTTGAACACCCTGTGCTTCCGTGCCTAAACCACTCAGAGCGAAAGCGGTCACCGCGACGATCAAAACTGCGGTCCGCTTGATCAACGAACTTTGAACAGGATTGATAAACTGCAAATGCCGTTGTCCTGGCAATTCATGCACTCCGGTACTGATGGCCGCCATCGTTAGCCCGATGGGAATCGGGCAGCCGCAGTCTGGCCAGCCTGCTGATTCCAAGCGGGTTGCAAATTGAAAGTGGACACTCATTTGCTCCATTGCAGCCTTGCATGACGCTACATTTGAGGCTATGCCGATATTGTCGTTTGCTTGCCTTGAATTGTTCTGTGCTGGCCAAAAAAAACAGAGGTTGGCTTGCTGAGCGAACAGATTTTACTCGCCGGCCTCGTCAAACCCCGGCAGGTTGAAACGTCCTGATGGGACACACCATGAAATCGGCACCGGCAGACAAAGCTATTTCCGCACAGAAACCACGGCAGGGGGAACGGGCCCGGGTTCGAATCATCATGCTCGCGCTGGTTTCCTTTCTGCTGGGGGTGGCGGTTACGGTCTTCTGTTTTCACTTTGCCTCCCAACGCCCCGCGGAAAATTCAAGTTCCCCGGCGCCGGACCAGTCGAACAATGAGCAGCCCGATTCGCCGGCCGTCAATGCCAATCCGCCGGCGCAGCCATTCGTCGCGAGCCATCCACCAGTGGACGCGGCCACGATTGAAGCCGTAAAACTGGCGGTGCCCAATTATGCGTCCGTGTCCCTCGCGGACGGGATCCAGGTGCTCCGTGCGGCGGCGTTGAAGCAGTTCGCGGTGGTGGCGAAGGAAATGGACGTTCGGGTCAGACAGGCGGAGGAACGACTCAGTGAGGCGGAAAATGGTCAAATTGCGGCCGAACAACAGGCCGCCCTGACAAACCTTCGACAAACCCAGGCGGAGCAAACCGGGAAACTTCAAGAGATCACGGCGCAACTTCAGGCGCAAATCGCGGCGTTAAAACAACTGAAGAATGCAAACTGAAGTTTACAGCGAATGAACGGCGGGCACGCAGTCGAGCCGGGCAAGCCGGGCGCGCCGGCATCTGGCCGGCGCGCCCGGAAGCAGCCGTTCACAACCAAAACCCCTCCCCGGTTTGAGGGGGAGAGGCATGAATCTACAGAATGTCCCGGCCTTGGTGGTTACGGGTTGTGGAGCACGCGGAAGAACATTTGCACGTTGTTCCGTGTGGGCGTCAAATAGCTGATCGAGTTGCCTGTGCCCGGAAGGGGATTGCCGACGTTTTGCCAGCCACCACTCAGGGAGGAGATGGCCTGAATCTGGTACGTGCTGCCCAGTTGCGTGTTAAAGGCGACTTCGGCGGCCGTGTAGATGGCAATGGTATTGGTGACTCCCGAATTAACGAGACTCTTGCCGTCCATCCACACCACACCGCCTGGAACGGTGATGCCGGACTGCATCGGATCAAGGCCCAGGGCATACATCATCCAGTTGGGAATGCCGTTGGTGTTATTGATGGCATTGGGCGCACCGGCGGGATTGTTAATGGTGCCAAAATAGTTGGTTACCCAGGAATCCGGCAGACCGCCGGGCACGGAAACGCCGGTCAGATTGGCGATGGAAGCCTGGAGCAGCCCCACGGCGTAGGCCGTGTTGTGAACTCCCAGACTGCCGTCATTGTTGACAAACAGCCAGTTGTAAGCCGCTTCCAGTTGCGGCTGGGTCCAGCTGGAATTAATGGACAGGGACGTTTTGGTTGTGCCGACGGGCGGCAGCAACGCGGACAGTTCATTCAACAGACTTTGAACCTGCGTCTGTGCCCCTTGGATGACCCCGCTTCCGTCAAAATTTTCCACCGGGAAGTCGAACGTGGTGATTGAACCATGACATTGCTGACAAGCCTCAATCAAATCCTCGCCGTTATACGAATTTTCAAAGGTGTGGCCACCGGCGTGGAGATAGGCCGGATCCGTTGAGGCAATGGTCTGCATGTGACAGGCGACGCAGGTGTTCGTAACGGCACTGGCATGAGCCGAACTGGGAATGGCCTGGCCGTACGTGAAACCATTGACTCCCTCCAGCATGTCGGCTTGCGGGCCTTCATGCGGGCCGAAGTAGGCGCTGCCTCCGGTGGTTGATGCGTAGGTCGCTGCATTCTGGCGGGCGTGGTGGCATTGCATGCACAGGGCGCCTTCGCCGGCATTGGTGACCACGGTGCCATCCATGAGCGTTACGGCGGCCAGGGTGCGGATGATGTAGGGATTGGGAGCGTTGGTGCCGGGAAGGGTTGCGCCGTGCGGCTCGTGACAGGTCTGGCAGTTGATCGGCGCGTAGGCCGTGTTCGTCGTGGTGTCGCCTTCGATCCGGCCAATAAAACCATAGGCGGTATGGCACCCCACGCAGGTGGCGTTGCCGGCGGGATCACGCGTGGTGACGGCATGAACGGAATTATTCCATTCGGCCACATGGATGTGGCCCGGCGGGTCGTCATGGCATTGGGCGCAATCGCCTGAGGTGTAATTTACGGCGATCAGATTGGTGTTTCCCAGCGAATAGGCGTGCTGGCTGCCGGGACCGTGACAGTTTTCACATTGGATATTTGCCAGATTGGCCAGGGAAGGATAATTGGTCTGCATGCTCGCCCAGTTGCTGTTGGTCAAAACCGTTGGAAAAGTCCAGCCGAGTTGAGCGGCCACGTCGTCAAAGCCGCCGTTGACCGCCAGCGCATTGGTGTCGTAACCCACCGTATGGCATTGGATGCAGCTCTTGCTGTAATGGCTGCTCACCAGCCCGTCAATGCCCCGGCTGAACATGGTGGCGTGCTCGGTCAAGGACCAGGGCTGCACCATGTCCGGCGCCGCTTGCCCGCCACTGTGGCAAAGGGCGCAGGTGTTGACTCCCACGTAGGTACCGGCAGTAATATTCTGAGTCAGATTGGTCGTTCCCGTCGTGGTGGTGATCGTGGTCACCACGGTGTAATGTTCCGCGAGAATCGGTGAACCGGTGATGTCCGGGCGCAGGAGCGTCCTTCCCGCCACGTAGTAAGCCAGACGATCCGAGGGTTCATAGATGGGTACATTGGTTCCCAACGGACTGGGTTGCAGGGCGGCGGTGGAACCCGCGGGCCTGTTGGTAATCGTCCAGGTCACACTGACAATGTTTGACGCCGGAAAATTGCTGCTGACTTCGGCCTCCAGATAAAGCGGCTCGCCGAGTGGGCAATTAACCAGGCCGCCCGACACTTCCGAATTGGCCGGCAGGCCATAAGTCACAATGTCGCCAGGCGTGAGTGGACGGGCTACGATCTGGGCTTGGAGGTTCGTTTGGGCGTTCGCGTGGTTCGCGGCGGCCATGGCCGTCAACATCCCCGCCAGCAGGCAGGTTTTGAGGAAAGGTTTCGCGTTCATATTTGGGCTGTTGGGTTTTGAAGGTTCTTCGTCAGAGGTCAGGCAAACTGGGTTTGTGACGGGAAACCAGCCGGGTTCAGGACGGCTTCCACAGGGTAAAAGGACCGGGCGCCGGCGGGGCGGACATTTTCCGGGGCCGGGTTGATTTTGGCCATGACCGTTGCCGTCCGTTGGGCGATGATGGTCTGGCACTGTGACAGCTCCTGGGCCCGGCACTTCGTATTCTCGCGCACTATGCTTTCCAGGTCGTCAATGTCGTAGAGGAACACGTTGTTCAATTCCTGCACGGCCGGGTCAATGTCCCGCGGCACGGCGATGTCCACGAGAAACAGCGGGCGGTTGCGCCGCGCCGAAAGAATGGCAGCCACGTCCTCGCGATGCAAAATGGTGTGGGGCGAACCGGTCGAACTGACCACGATGTCCGCGATCGCCAGCGCCTGCCGGCATTCGTCGAAGCTCACCGCGCGGCCGCCAAATTCCGACGCCAGCTGTTGCGCGCGCTCCAGGGACCGGTTGGACACCAGCACCGTGCGCGCGCCGCGCTTGGCCAGATGCCGGACACAGGCTTCACCCATTTTGCCGGCGCCAATGATCATCACAACCTTTTCGCTCAGGTCCCGGTCAAAAATCCGTTCGGCCAGCTCCACTGCCACGCTGCCCACGGAAGTGGCGCCGCGGCCGATGGCGGTGCGGGTCCGGATTTCCTTGGCCGTTTGCAGGGCGGATTGAAAAATGCGGTTCAGGGCCTTGCCGGTCAGTCTGGCCTCCTGCGCCGCTAGATAGGCGTGCTTGACCTGGCCGGTGATTTCCGTTTCCCCCAGCACCATGGAATCCAACCCGCTCGCCACGGAAAATAAATGGCTGACGGCGTCGTCGCCCTCCTTGAAATAAAGATAGGGGGAAAAATCAAAGTCACTGCCGCTCAATTGCTGGAACAGCGCGTTGACGGTCCCCTTCAGCCGCGGCGTCACGCCGTAAACTTCCACGCGATTGCAGGTGGACAGCAGCACCACTTCGGAGAGATTGCCAGCCAGTTTCAAACGGCACCCGCTGCAGGGCAACCGGGAACGATGCACGGCCAGTCGTTCGCGCACTTCCACCGGGGTGGTCTTGTAACTCAGGCCGGCGACAAAAAGATTCATGCCCGCACCCCTCTCCGGGAAACGGCGACCCGGGCCGGAACCGGCCTGAGCCACCAGGGAAGCCGAAAACCGGCGGAACGAATCATCCACGCCACGATTCCCAGGAGGCTTCTTGGTTTCACACAGACAACCTTAGACGTCTGCCTGATTACCGCTCGCCCCCTCTTGCCAATCACTTTACATTTATTGCTTCCAGAGACGAAAGAATTGTTAATACATAAACTATATAATAATAAGTATATGTTAACAAATGCTGGTGTGACGCTGGAATTGTCATCGGTAAATCAAAAGGGGCTTGATCCATATCCGATGAATGAAAATACGATCTGCCCGAAGCGGTCTGATAACCCGGCGACATGGGGCAACCGCCAGGGTGCGGGTTTGCCAGGAATTCCTGCAAAAAAACTGACGTGGCCCCTGAAAATCCGGTCTGGTGGCAAACCGGCGCTCCGCGGCTCAGGTCACAAATTCCAATTGCTGACGATGCGGAATCAGCCCCCGTTCGAAGCCCCGCCCCAAAAACCGGCGGATGGATTCCCGGCCCCGCTCGCCGTAGTCCAGGGTCCAATGATTGACATACATGCCGACGAATTTGTCGGCCAGATCGCGTCCCATGTCCCGGGCGTATTGCAGCGCGTGTTGCACCGCCTCGGCGCGATGGTCGAGACTGAACTGAATGCTCGCGGCCAGAACCCCGGCCACGGTCTGGCGGACGTCCGGTGAAAACTTCTTGTGAATCACATTGCCGCCCAGCGGCAGCGGCAGGCCGTCGTTTTCCATGCCCCACCAGACGCCGAGGTCTTCGCAGACCACCAGTCCCTCATTTTGATAGGTCAACTGGCCTTCATGGATGATGAGGCCCACGTCGGCTTTGCCGGAACGGACGGTTTTGAAAATCTGGTCGAACGGCACGACCACGTAATCGAATTCCTTCGCACTTTTTCCGAGCCAGAGTTGCAAGGCCAGGAACGCACTCGTCATGGTTCCGGGCACGGCGATCTTTTTGTGGCCGACCTCTGCCCGGGAAAATTTCTGTCCGGCCACCAGCATCGGGCCGTAGCCGTCGCCCATGCTCGCGCCGCTGGGCAGCAGCGCGTATTGGTCGCTGACATACGCATAGGCATGAAGGCTGATGGCGGAAATATCCAGTTCGCCGCGCGTGGCGCGTTCGTTCAGAGTCTGGATGTCCTGCAAGATATGTTCAAACCGGAAGCCGTGCGTCGGAATCAAGCCCTTTGCCAGCGCATAAAACATGAAGGCGTCATCGGGATCGGGCGAATGGCCCAGCGTCAGCGTCGTTGGTTGCATCCGCGAAAAATAATTAGAAAGGCGCGGCCTGTCACGACGGTAAGCGGAAAATTGGAGGTTCGCGGGCGGGAACCGCCGCACGCGCACTGCCCGGCCCGGCCGCAGCCAAACTCCACCTCCTCTTTAGCAGGTTGGTTTGCGGGCAAACCTGACAGGCGCGTGCGTCACGTTCCTCCGACAACACACACAACCCTTAACCCAATCTCTCAAACAACAAACCACTCATCTCCAACCCGCGGTTGCCACCGCGCTCCCCACCCCAAATACTTCGTTCGGCAACAACCGCTCTCCTCCACGCACGTCTCTTAGCACCGGGCGTGCCGTCCGCGAAATTCTAGGAATATTTGCGAAAACCCGTTGTATTTAGCAGACCGGTTTTCGGAGCCGAATAAAATCGCTGTTGGTTTTTTCCCAGCGTGACCAAAACCCATCGGGTCCGTGGCGATGTTGCAAACGATACTACTGCCAAACATTCGAAGAACTTGCAGCCAAGGCCCGGGAGTGGTAAAGGGTTCTGATTGAAATGGGTTGTCGAGACTGGGCAACGCCAAAAACGACGGCCGGACCGGATGCCGCGTTGTGCTGGTCAGCGGACCGGCCGAGGGGTTTTCCGTGGCCGTCTAACGATTATTCAACAGGAAGGAGCCCGAAAAAGTTATGGAGCAGGAAAATAGCAAGGTTGAAGCGCCGGGCGGTTTGGAAAAGGAAGTCGTGCCGCCGCCGCCGCGCAGACGGGGACGCCAGCAGAGAATTCTGCTCATCGGTCTGGCGGGGTTGGTGGTTCTCGCCGCGGTGATTTTCTATTATTCCCGCTTTGTTGCGCCCTATGAATCCACCGATGATGCCTTCATTGATGGCTATGTCACGCTGGTGAGCTCGCGCGTGCCGGGACAGGTCACGCGGCTGTTGGTGGTGGACAATCAGGCGGTCAAGGCCGGCGACGTGCTGGTGGAAATTGATCCGCGCGATTACGCCGCCAGTCTCGCCCAGGCCCGCGCGGATCTGGCCGTGGCGCAAAGCCAGTCGGATGAATCCGCGGCGCGGGTAAAGGTCAGCGAAGCCGGGGTCGCGCAGGCGCAGGCGGCCGTGACGGCTGCGGAAGCGGAAGCCCGGCGGGCGAACGATGACCTCAAGCGTTACGAGAATGTTGAAAGCCAGGCCGTGTCCAAAAGCGCCATTGATTTGGCGCAGGCTCAGGCCCGATCCGCCGACGCCAATGTGACGGCCGCGTACAGTCAAACCAACGCCGCCGAAGCGGAAGTGGTCTTGAGCGAGGCCGGCGTCGAGACGGCAACGGCCGCCGTCCAACAGGCCGGGGCCAGACTCCAGCAGGCCGAACTGAATTTTTCCTACACAAAAATTATTGCTCCCATGGACGGGCGGGTTACGGCCCGCACGGTGCAACCGGGAAATTACGTGCAACCCGGCCAGGCGTTGCTGGCCCTGGTGCCGAAGGACGTCTGGGTGACCGCCAATTTCAAGGAGACGCAGCTGACTTATATGCGACCCGGCCAGCCGGTGGAATTGCGCGTGGACGCTTATCCGAACCGGAAGTTCAAGGGCCGCGTGGACAGCCTGCAGGCGGGCACCGGCGCGCGGTTCAGCCTGTTGCCGCCGGAAAATGCGGTCGGCAATTATGTCAAGGTCGTGCAGCGCCTGCCGGTCAAGATTGTCTTCGCTGACCCGTTGCCCGACGGTCTGGACCTCGCGCCGGGCATGTCCGTCGTGCCCGAGGTCAAAGTCAGATGAGTGAAACGTCGTCCATCCCCGCGGTCGCATGGCGGCCGCGGGCCAATCCGTGGTTGATTGCGCTGCCGGTGATGCTGGCGACGTTCATGGTCATTTTGGATACCTCCATTGTCGTGGTGGCGCTGCCCTACATCGCGGGAAATCTCGGCGCCACCCAGGATGAATCCACCTGGGTGCTGACAAGCTATCTGGTGGCCAACGCGGTGATCCTGCCGGCCAGTGCCTGGTTCGCCAGTTTTTTCGGGCGCAAACGCTTTCTCATCGGCTGCACCATCATCTTCACGCTGGCATCCGTCTGTTGCGGCATCGCGACCAGCATGCCGCTGCTGGTGGCCGCCCGGGTCCTGCAAGGCGTGGGCGGTGGCGCCATGCAACCGCTTTCCCAGGCCATCCTGCTGGAAAGTTTCCCGCCCGCCCAACGCGGCACCGCCACCGCCTTGTTCGGACTCGGCATCGTGGTCGCCCCCATCATCGGCCCCACCTTGGGCGGCTGGCTGACCGACCAGTTTTCCTGGCGCTGGGCTTTTTATATTAATTTTCCCGTGGGCATCCTCGCGGTGTTCCTGATGCTCCTGGTGGTGGAAGACCCGCCTTACATCCGCGCCAACCGGCCGGGCCGGATTGATGGCATTGGCTTTGGCCTGATGGGACTGTTTCTGGGGACCTTGCAAATCCTGCTCGACAAAGGCCAGGACGCGGACTGGTTCGCCGCCGTCTGGTTGCGCTGGTTTGCCGTCATTTCCGGTTTGTCGTTGATCGGCTTCATCGTGCGCGAACTGTTGACCGATCATCCCATCGTGGATTTGCGCATTTTCAAAAACCGCAACTTCGCCGTGAGCAGCGCCTTGTTTGCGCTGTTCGGCATGGTTATTTATGCGTTGATCACGCTGCAACCGTTGTTTCTCCAGTCGCTGATGGGTTACACGGCCTTTGATGCGGGCCTTTCCGTCACGCCGCGCGGCATCGGCGCGCTGGTATCGTTGTTCTTTGTGGGTGCGCTCGTGAGCCGGGTCAATCCCAAGTTCCTGGTGGGCTTTGGCTTTGCCATGCTGGGGCTTTCCAGTTTTATGTTGTGCCGGTTGAGCCTGCAAATGGCCATGGGCAACATCATCACCGCCAATGTCATCGCAGGTCTCGGCACGAGCTTCATCTTTGTGCCGTTGACGACGCTGGCCATCGGCACCTTGCGCAACGAACAGATCGGCAACGCCACCGGCATTCAGAATCTGGTCCGCAACATCGGCGGCAGCATCGGCCTGTCCTACGTTTCCACCATGCTGGTGCGTTTTGCGCAGGCGCACCAGGCCATGCTGGTCGGGCAGTTGTCCCCGTTGAACCCCCAATACCGCCAAAAATCGGCCGCGCTGCAACAGGTTTTCGCGCAGCGTTTCAATCCCGTGGACGCCCTGGCGCGGGCGCGCGATTTCCTGTATCATTCGCTCCTGCAACAGGCCGATTATTGGTCGTTCATGAATTTGTTTTTCCTGGTCGCCTGCCTTTGCACGGCGTGCGTTCTGTGCGTATTCTTCTTTCAAAAACCCCGGTCAATCCGCGCGGTGGCGCTGGCGGACTAGCGGACCATGACGTTATGAAACAAATCCTTCTCATTGACCGTGAATTCGGCGCGGGTTGCAGCCATATCAGCGAGAAACTCGCCGCCCGCCTGAACTGGAAACTGTTCGATGACGCGTTGACCCAGGAAATTGCGCGGCTGGCGAAAATCCCGGTGGAAGATTGCCGGCGGCGCGAGGAACGCACCGATCCCTGGCTGCACCGGTTGATCAATGTCGTCTGGCGCGGAAGTTTTGACCGGAACCTGCCATCACCCGACCTCGCCATTCTGGACACCGACCGGCTGGTATCCGTGATTCAACAGGTCATCGAACAGGCGGCGGAAAGCCGGCCCTGCATCATCGTCGGACGCGGTGCGCCGTATTTTCTCCGGAAGCGCACCGACACATTTTCCGTTTTCTTGTATGCCTCGCGCGAAATCAAGTTCCGCCGGGTGCTCAAGCGTGTGGGCAACGAGGCGGAGGCCGTTCATTTGGTGGACACGATGGACGACGACCGCCGGAAGTTCGTGAAACATTACTTCGGCCACGAATGGCCCAATCGCCAGCTCTTTCAGGCCATGCTCAACACCGGCGTGGGCGTTGACGACACCGTCGAGGCCATTCTGCACCTGCTGAACGCCGCCAATCGGGACGAGGAGGCCGTCAAAAAAGCATGAGACTGATTCCGGGTATGGTGGCAGTGTGTCTGGCTCTCCTCGCGGGTTGTGCCGTGGGACCTGACTACCATCCGCCCAAGACGGATGTATCGGCGCCATGGACCTCGCCCCTGGCCGGCGGCGAAACGAACGGTCCAACCGACCTTGCCGCATGGTGGAAGAATTTCGGCGACACCAACCTGGATTCGCTCATGACGATGGCGGTTCAATCCAATTTGACCCTGCGCATTGCCGAATCCCGCGTGCGCGAAGCCCGGGCCGAACGGGAAGTGGCCGCCGGCGGCTTGTGGCCTTCGATTGGAGGGTCCGGGTCCTATGCGAGAAATCGTTATGGCGCGAACGGTTTTCCGACGCTGCCGCCCGGCTCCGCGCTGGATTACAATCTTTACAACGCCGGTTTCGATGCCGCCTGGGAGATCGATATTTTCGGCGGCGCGCGGCGGGCCGTGGAGGCTGCCAGCGCGGAAATGGGCGCCGCGGAATATGGCCGGCGCGCCGTGCTGGTCTCGTTGCTGGCGGAAGTCGGGCGAAATTACATCGGGGCGCGGGGTTACCAGCAACGCCTTGCCATCACGCGTCAGAACATCGAGGTGCAGCAGAAAATTCTGGACCTGACCACCAACCGTTTTCAAAACGGGCTCAGCAGCGACCTCGATGTGCAACAGGCCGCGGCCGTGCTGGCCGACACCGAGGCCCAGGTGCCTTCGCTGGAAACCGGTTTCGATGAATCCGTCCGCCATCTGTCCGTGCTGCTCGGCCAGCCGCCCGGCGCGTTGCGGGACGCCATGTCCGCTGAACAACCCATTCCGCTGACGCCGCCCACCGTGCCGGTGGGATTGCCGTCGGACTTGCTGCAACGCCGGCCGGACGTGCAACGCGCGGAACGCGAGCTGGCCGCCGCCACGGCGCGCATCGGCGTGGCCAAGGCGGATTTGTTCCCGAAATTTTCGCTGACGGGCATTGCCGGTCTGCAAAGCATCTCCGCGAACAACTGGTTTGATTATGCGAGCCGGTATTGGTCCGCCGGGCCGACCGTGCAATGGGAACT